>CAZRWU010000006.1:0-41041 GCA_964603915.1 uncultured Rhodospirillaceae bacterium | reverse complement strand
ACGTCACTGATCCTGATGAAAGGAAGCACACCATGACCGAGAAGAAAGGTAAGGCCGAGGGCATCGATGTGAAAGCGCTATTGGCGGGCGATGACGCCTTCATTCGCACTGTGGTTCGGGCGGCGCTGCAAGAGGTGCTGGAAGCGGAGATGAGCGAAGCCGTGGGCGCCGGCAAGGGTGAACGCACATCTTTGCGGCTTGGTTATCGCTCTGGGTACTATGGTCGGACGCTGGTGACACGGATTGGCAAGTTGGAACTGCGTGTGCCGCAGGATCGGGATGGCCGATTTTCGACGGAGCTGTTTGAGCGCTATCAGCGTTCCGAGCGGGCGCTGGTGGCGGCCTTGGCGGAGATGTATGTACAGGGCGTATCGACGCGGAAAGTCAAAGCCATTACTGAAGAGTTGTGCGGCCACAGCTTTTCGGCGTCCTCGATCAGCACCATCAATAAGAAACTGGACGAGAACCTGGCGCAGTTCGCCACGCGCCGATTGAGCGAGGCGTTCCCGTACCTGATCCTCGACGCGCGCTACGAGAAGGTGCGTGAGGCCGGCGTCATCGCCAGCCACGCGGTGCTGATTGCCATCGGTATCGACTGGGATGGCCGCCGGCAGGTGCTCGGCGTCGAACTTGCGAACCGTGAGAGCCGGTCGAGCTGGCGGGACTTCCTGCTCGGCCTGCGCGAGCGTGGGCTCACCGGTGTCGAGTTTGTCGTCGCCGATGACCACGCCGGGCTCAAGGCGGCGATCCGCGAGGTGCTGTCCGAGGCCGCCTACCAGCGCTGCTACGTGCATTTTCTCCGCAACGCGCTGGACTACGTGCCGCGCAAAGTGGACGACGACTGCCTGCAGGAACTGCGCTGGCTTTACGATCGCCGCGACCTCGCCGAAGCCCGCGCCGATCTCGCGGCATGGATCGGGAAATGGCAGGCCAAGTATCCCCGGCTCATCGCCTGGGTCGAGGAAAACATCGAGGAGACGCTCACCTTCTACCGGCTGCCGCGCCAGCACCATAAACATCTGAAAAGCACCAATATGCTGGAGCGGCTGAACGAAGAGATCAAACGCCGCACCCACGTGGTGCGGATCTTCCCGAACGCAGAGAGTTGCCTCCGGCTGGTCCGCGCCCTGTGCGTCGAAACGCACGAGAACTGGCTCGAGGCGCACCGCTACCTCAACATGGACTACTTGAGGGAGTTGAAGAAGGAGGCCATGCGCAAGGCGGCATGAAAAATGCCTGTGGGCAACACATCCGTGTTGTCGACACGCGCAAGAACATCCGCAACCATGACCATTTTGCAGAACTTGACGCACATGACTCCACTAAGCAAGAAGAAAGCCGGAAGAAGAATGCCGGGAACGGGGCGATCCGCGCTCGCCAACGCGGCTGACTGGCTCGCGGCGTCCGGACCCGACCGAGGATGCGCGCGGGTTCGCCATCTACGCGGCACCCGCCGCGATTGCTCGCGGCGTTCCCAGAGGGGGGGGACATCTCGTGTCCTGGCCACGATGACGCCACGACCCTTTTGCGACCAGTCGATCAATCCCGTCAGCAACCCCCGTAAAGGGTGCGACAGGGACCATCGCAATAAGCAATGTAAAGCGGAAGCAGCTGAAGAAGGCTTGGAGGAAAGCGTGCTGCATGCCCTGACATCCGGAGGCTGACATGGAACTGAAGCATGGCTGGTTTCCTCAGCGGGAACCGAAACCACTTGAATATCCCACCTGCGCGGGATGCAAGATGCCGATCATCATGCCTTACTTCGTCACCGAGCAGACAAACGACGGTACGACCATCGCGCACGACCAGCTGTGTCTCAAACGGGCGCTTAAGCAGGCTCTATAGGACATAACCGAGGATGCTTTTTCGTCGACAGGGCGGCGCGCCCTGCCGACCAATCCGGCGCTTCTGAAGGCAACGGGAATGGGCGTGCCTCCTTGGCTCGCGCCAGGGGAAAGGCGTTCGACGCGACCGCCCGCGACAGGATCAGCGCCGCGGCAACGCCGCGCACCGATGGGGCAATCCCAAGTTCTTGAAAAGATGGTGCCGGATGAGGGACTCGAACCCCCGACCTACTGATTACAAATCAGCCGCTCTACCAGCTGAGCTAATCCGGCATACCCTACGATCCCGCCGTGCGGCCTCGGGCAAACCGCCGCAGTATCCATGGGGTTCTTTCTAGCGCAAATGTGGCTACACGCAAACAGGGACCGCACGCCCAGCGTGGGGTAGGAAATTCCCGACTGTTTGTTCCGCATTTCTTTGATTTATAATTAACCGCACTGACTTGGCGTCCGGAGGGTCGCAAGCAAAAAAGGTTTTTTTGCCCGATGGTGGACAACGCACGCATCATCGTTGTCGATGACGAGGCGGAAGTGCGGGACATGATTCACGAGTATCTCGCCGAGCAGGGCTACGCCGTGACAACGGCGTCGAGCGGGGCCGAGTTCCGGGCGATGCTTCAGGAGCATGCGCCGGACCTCGTCATTCTCGACGTGCGCATGCCCGGCGAGGACGGCATTTCGCTGGCGCGGCACGTCCGCGAAAATCACGGCGCCGGGATCATCATGGTGACGGCGGCGGCGGCGGTGGTCGACCGCATCGTCGGCTTGGAAGTGGGCGCCGACGATTATATCGCCAAGCCGTTCGACCCGCGCGAACTGCTCGCGCGGGTGAAAAGCGTCCTGCGCCGGGTCGCCGCCGCGCGCGCCGCCGACGCGCCCGCGCCCCGACCGGAGGCGCCGGATCACGCGGTCCCGTTCGGCCGCTGCCTCCTCGACCTTCAGTCGCACACCTTGAAGACGCGGAACGGCGAGGAGGTGCCGCTGACGAGCATGGAGTTCGATCTGTTAAAGGCGTTCGCGGAGCATCCCAACCGTGTCCTGACCCGGGACCAGCTTCTCGACCTCGCGCACAACCGCGATTGGGACCCGTTCGACCGCAGCATCGACATTCGCATTGCGCGGATCCGCCGCAAGATCGAACCCGACCCCGCCAAGCCGCAAACGATCAAGACCGTCCGCGGCGCCGGCTACATTTTCGTCCCGGCGAGCCGCTGACGCCGGAGAGAAGGGCGAAATGATCCCTGGGCGGCGACTCGCCTCTCCACGGGTGGGGGCGCCGAACCCTCGGCGGACATGAGGAGCGCGCCATGAGGCGGATCACATAACCGGGCGGCCACGCCGGGCAACCGCGAATCTGGATGGGCCCAGGGCTGATGAGCAACGATCACATGGTGCTCGTCGTTGATGACGAAGCGGAGGTGCGGACCATGCTGGTCGAGTACCTCGAGAGTCGCGACTACAAGGTGAGCGCGGCGGAGGACGTCCGCTCGATGTTCGCCGCGCTGGAGCGTCAGGCGGTCGACGTGGTGCTCCTGGATCGAACGTTGCCGGACGGTGACGGCTTGCAGTTCATCCCCAGCCTGCGCGACCGCTTCGACGTCGCCATCATCTTGTTGAC
The DNA here is from genome assembly GCA_964603915.1 of uncultured Rhodospirillaceae bacterium. Lineage (GTDB taxonomy): Bacteria > Pseudomonadota > Alphaproteobacteria > Rhodospirillales > Defluviicoccaceae > REEP01. The sequence goes on along the minus strand of CAZRWU010000006.1, from coordinate 37,579 downwards.
CGCCCTCGGCACCGAGGGCGATCGGATCAGCGGCCTCGAGACCGGGGCTGACGACTATGTTTGCAAGCCGTTCAATCCGCGCGAACTCGTGGCGCGGATTCAGACCGTCATCCGGCGCACGCGCGGCGGCCGGGCAAGCCGGACGAGCGGCGGCGAGCCGCCGTCGGTGACGAGGCGCCGCATGGCGGCGGTGCTGTTCGCCGACGTCGAGGGGTACGTCCGGCTGATGCACGAGGACGAGACCGAAACCGTGCAGGCTCTGTGGTCGCACCGGCGCAACGTGATCGAGCCGGCCCTGACGGCGCACAAAGGGCGACTCGTCAAGCACACCGGAGACGGTTTCCTCGCCGAATTCTCCTCCGCCGACAACGCCGTCGCCTGTGCGCTGCGAATTCAGGATGAGATCGCGCTGGGCAACGACCGTGTTCCGCCGGAGAAGCGCATGCGTTTTCGCATGGGCCTCAACTGGTGCAGCGTCGTCGCCGATCACGACGACATCCATGGCGACGGCGTCAACATCGCGGCGCGGTTGCAGACGTTGGCCGAGCCGGGAGGCATTTGCGTCTCGGAGTCCGTGCGCGCAGTGCTGACGCCGCATGATGTGCGTTTCGAAGACATCGGCGACCGCTACGTCAAGAATATCCGTGAACCGATCCGCGCTTATCAGCTTCGGCGCGACGGATAAGCCGGACGTGCCGGCGCCCGTTGACGGCAACCACAGGCGGACAATTCCGGCGCACGGGGTCGGCCCACGGCAGAGGCGCGGGAGAGAGACGGCATGATCGGCAGGCTCTTGCGGGGAATGCTGACCGCGCTCCTGCTCTGCGCGCCGCCCGCCGGCGTTGTCCTGGCGGCGGCGGACGCACGCGCGGCCGAGAACGGGTGCCTGCTGCGGGTGGCGTGGGAGCCGTACGACCCGTACACCTTCGTCAACAGCGACGGAATACTGACCGGGGCCGACATCGAGGTGATCAGGGCGGTCGCCGAGGAGATCGGCTGCGCCCTTGCGTTCCGCAGCATGCCGTGGAATCGCATACTTCTCGAAATCGAGAAAGGCGCGGTGGACGTCTCCTCAAGCACCAGTTGGACGGCGGAGCGCGAGAAGTGGGCCTGGTTCTCCGCGCCCTACCGGCGGCCCGAGGTGGCTTTGTTCGTGCGCAAGGGCGAAACCCACAACCATCGCCTCAGCTCCTTGGCGGATATTCCCCGGACCGGCTTTCGCCTCGGCGTGATCGAAGGTTATTTCCTCGGCGAGCAAGTCGCCCGCCACATGGCCGATCCGGCATTCGCCGCTTTTGTCGAGGGCGCGGCGGACTATGGGATCAATCTCACCAAGCTGCTGCACGGCCGGATCGATGGCTTTCTCGTTGACGATATCAACGTGCTGCGCGCGGAGGCGCAGGCGATGGGGGTGCTGGACTCGGTCGAACGCTATCCGATTCAGATCGAGGCGGTGAACCTCCACTACATGTTCAGCCGCGCTTCTGTCAGCCGCGAGGTCGTCGAGGCGTTCGATCGGGCGCTGGCGCGGATGAAGGCGGACGGTCGCATGGAGAGAATTTTCCAGCAGTTCCTGACCGAGAGCAAGAGATAGGAAATGGGATGCCGGCCAGCGTACCAGCGCCGGCCTTTGAACGTGAAGGACTCCGTCCATGAAGGCGATCATTGCGCGTTTGCTGCGGATGTTGGAGGATTTTCCATTGCGTCCGACCATCGCGGCGGCATTGATCCTCGGCCTTTGCCTGCCTGTCGGGGTCTCGGTCTGGCGCGACCTCGCCGACCGGCGCGAAACGCTCCTCAACCAGTTGGCCGCCGATCACGCCATGCTGGCGGAAGTGCTCGCGATCAGCATGCAGACGCCGATCTGGGAGGTTCGGCCCGATTCCGGGCGGCCGCTGATCGAGGCGATCATGCGCGATGAGCGGGTGACGTCAATTCTCGTCGTCTCGCCATTGATCCCGCAGTTTCTCGCGGCTTCGACGTCGAACCATCGGAACGACGACGTTTTGCATCGCGAACATCCGGTCATCCGCAACGGCGAGATCATCGGCACCGTCAGCATCGACATGACAACAGAGCCGCTCGAGCGGGAAATCAGCGCCCAGTGGGCGCGCGTTCTCATGACCGGCCTGTTGCAGATGGGATTGGGGCTGCTGCTGATTTTTCCGCTTCTGCGCTTGAAGGTTCTGAGCCCACTGGGCCGGCTCCTCGACCAATCGCGGGCGCTGGCGGCCGGCGATCTGGAAACGCCGTTCGAATGGCGCCGCGCCGACGAACTGGGCGGCCTCGGCCGCAGGTTCGAAGCGACGCGGCAGTCGCTGGCGAGCCTTTTCGCCAATCTCGGCGAGCGCAACGTCGAGCTTCAGAAGCATCAGGCGGAACTGGCCGAACAGACGGCCGTCCTGCGGGCGATACTCGACAACATGACCGACGGCATCACCCTGGTCGACCACGACCTTCGCATCATCGCCTGGAATCAGCGCTTCATCGAGATGTTCGACCTGCCGGCGGCTCTGGTGTGGCCGGGCGTCGCCATGACCGACATCCACCGCTTCGATCTGACGCGGGGGCGATGGAAGGCCGCCAACGCGGATAGTTATCTGAAAACGCTGGCGTCCAGCTACATGCCCGACCGGCAGACGGCGATGGACGTGGAAATGGCGGGGGGCCAGGTCATCCACATGTGCCGACGGCCGGTTCCCAAGGTCGGCTATGTGTCGACGTACAGCGACATTACGGCCCAGGTCGAGGCGGCACGCCGCGCGGGCGAGGCTCTCAAACTGCTGGAGGCGGTGATGGACGCGGTTCCAGCAGTCCTCCACGTCAAGGACCGGGAACTCCGCTACCGGATGGTCAACCGCCGCTTCCTGGAAATCTCCGGCCTGACGCGGGACGAGATCATCGGCAAGACGATCCACGAAGCCTTCGCTCCGGAGCGGATCGAGGGCCGCGACGATCCCGATCGCGAACTGCTCGGCGCCGGCAAGCCGCTGCCGTTCCATGAGCGCAAGATCACGCTCTATGGCGCGGAGCCATGGGACGCGCTGTCGACGAAGGTCCCGCTTCGCGATGAACGGGGCAAGGTCAGTCACATCGTCACCGTGGAACTGGACATCAGCGAGCGCAAGAGAGCGGAGACGGCGCTTCGCGAAAGCGAGGAGCTGTACCGCCTTTTGGTCGACATCTCGCCCTACGGCATCTTGCTCCATGACAGCACGGGCATTGTCTTTCTCAACCGCGCCGGTTGCCGCATCCTCGAGGTCGCCGACGCGGGGGACGTGATCGGGCGGCATTATCTTGAGTTTGTCGTCCCCACGGAACGCGATGAAGCGGCGCATCGGGTAATGCAGGTTCAAGAAGAGGGAGGCGAACTGCCGTCGGCGGAACGACGGCTGGTGACGGCGAAGGGCCGCGAGATCGACGTCGCCATCGTCGCCGTGCCGTTCGTCCGCGGCGGCGCCCGCCTCGCCCTCGTCATGTTCCGCGACATCACCGAAAGCAAGCGCATGGAGCGGGCGCTGCGCGAGAGCGAACGGCACTTCCGAAGTCTTGTCGAAAGCCATCCGTTGCCTGTCTGGGTCGTCGATTTCGCCAGCGGCGACATCCTTTACGAGAGCCCCGCCTCGGCCGAACTGTTCGGCCGCGCGGCGCCGTCGAAAGGCTCGACGAATGTCGTCGCGCACTGGCCCGATCCCGAAGAAAGGCAGGAGTTTCTCGCCCAGCTCGCAGCCGGAAACGAGCTGCGCGATTACGAGTGGCAGGCGCGCCGGGAAGACGGGTCACTGATCTGGGTTATGGTCCGAGCCCGCCTGATCCGCCAGGACGACCGCGACCTGATCGTCTCCAGCATGTTCGACCTGACGGAGCGGAAGCTGCGCGAGGCGGAAATGCGCGAGGCGCGCGAGACGCTGGAGGACGCGATTGAATCGCTGTCCGAGGGCTTCGCCCTGTTCGACCCGCTCGACCGTCTGGTGATCTGCAATACCCGTTACAGGGAGTTCCACAGCAAGTCCCGCGATCTGATCGTCGCGGGCGTGACCTGGGCCGATTTCATCAGGGCCGCCGCCGAACGAGGCGAGTTCGAGCTCGGCGGCAAGACCGTCGACGCGTGGGTTCAGTCGATGCTGGCGCAGCGGCGCGCGGGGATCCGCAATCTGGAAATTCAGCACGTCGACGGCTGCTGGTACCAGATTTCCCACCAGCGCACGCGGCGGGGCGGCACCGCCGTCATCCGCACCGAGATTACGCACCTCAAGACGATGGAGCAGGCGTTGCGCGAGAGCGAGGAGCGCTTCCGCAGCATCGCCAACGCGCATCCGGTGCCGGTGATCATTTGCACGATCAACGAAGGGGAGGTTCTCTACGCCAGCCCCGCCGCCGCCGGCTTGTGGGGCGGGCCGGGCGGCGACCTGATCGGCCGCCGCGTCACCGAGTTTTACGCCGAGCCCCGGGATCGTGAGACGTTCCTTGCCGCGTTCAAACGCGATGGGCACCTCGACTCCTTCCCGCTGCGGCTCAAGCGCGCCGATGGCCGCGAATTTCCCGCCGCGGTCGCGGCGCGGCCGATCGTCTACGACTCCCGCCCGGCCATTGTCTCGGGCATTTTCGATCTGACCGAACAGAAGGCGGCCGAAGCGGAAATCGCCAAGCAGCGGGAGGCCCTGCACCAGAGCGAGAAGTTGAATGCGTTGGGCTCGCTGCTTGCCGGCGTCGCGCACGAACTGAATAACCCGCTTTCGGTCGTCGTCGGCCGCTCGATCATGCTCGAGAGCGCCGACGTCGACCCGCGGATCGCCGCCAGCGTGACGAAGATCAGGCTCGCCGCCGAGCGCTGCGCGCGGATCGTCAAGACGTTCCTGGCGATGGCCCGGCAGCAGGCGCCATCGCGCGTGCCGGTGCGCCTTGCCGACGTGGTCGATGCATCGCTCGAACTTGTCGCCTACCGGTTGCGCAGCGCCGGCATCGAGATCATTCGCGACATCGCCGCCGACATGCCGGAAACCATGGCAGATCCCGACCAGCTGAATCAGGTGTTCAGCAACCTTTTCCTCAACGCCCAGCAGGCGATGGCGGAAACCGCGGCGGGCAGGGCCAAACTCCTGCGCATCGACGGACGTTTCGATCGTAAGGCCAACATGCTGGAGATCGAGATCAGCGATACCGGTCCCGGCATCCCCGCCGACGTCATGCCGCGAGTCTTCGAGCCGTTCTTTACAACGAAGCCGGCGGGCGTCGGCACCGGCATCGGCCTTGCCGTCACCCGCGGCATCATTCAGTCCCATGGCGGTAGCATCGCGGTTCACACCCGAGCGAACGGAGAGGGGGCGGTCTTTTGCATCCGGTTGCCGGTTCAGCCCGTCGATCCGGCGAGCAACCGCGAAGCGACGGTGAAACTCGAGACGCCGTCCGCCCGCCGCATCCTGATCGTCGATGACGAACCCGATATTGCGCGGATGCTCGGGGAAATCCTCAGCGCCGACGGCCACAGCGTCGCCGTCGCGGAGGACGGGCGGCAGGCGCTGCAAGCCTTGGCGGGCTCGGCGTTCGATCTCGTCATCAGCGATCTGATCATGCCCGACCTCGATGGGGTGGGACTCTACAAGCGCCTGCAGGAGGTTCATCCCGATCTCGCCGAGCGGGTCATCTTCATGACCGGCGACACCTTGAGCCGCCGCGCGAAAGCGCTTGTCGCCAAAACCATGCGGCCCATGATCGAGAAACCATTCACGCCCGAGGAAGCACGGCGGACGGTTCAGAACGTTCTCGACCGCCTCGCCGGCTGAGGAGCGAAACTCCCGGAAAAGCTCGAAGTCGGTGTGGCGAATCGCCCACTAGTTGTGGCGAGGACGTCACACTAACGGCGAAACCTCCGCAACCGAATCACGACCCCTTGCCGATCACGCGCAATTAATACACGTTATGCGACGGTGATTGTTGATTATCATCCTTTCACGGGGAAACCGTGAGAGACAAGCAACTCCAGGTGAAAGATCTGCGCTAGGATGGGCATCGTTCGGCCAACAGACGGGGTATCCGCGCCCCGGTCGCGGTTACCCAGTTTCATTGCGTGGTTTATCTATGCGGCAGTCGCCGTTGTCGGCGCGTGGCTTGCCGTTATCGAATTGCGCGCCTCTCCACTCCAGGCTCTTGTGTTCTCGCGACTGGCTGACGATTTCATGTTCTGGGTCGAGCGAGGGCCCAATCCCGACGCCCGATATCCGGAGCAGGGACCTTACAACGAACGCTTGGGCTACACGCGCTTGCCGGCAATGCTTTCCATCCTGAAGGGTCATCAATACGGCGTCGAAATGCAGGCGCGCCAGTCGCCGAGCCTCGAGACGTTCATGGATCTGGGCGGTTTTGCGACCTATCGGGAGAAAGATCAGGCAGGTTTGGTTCTGGTCGATCAGCACAAGCGGCCAGTGTGGGTTGCAAGGCATCCCGAACGCGTCTATCGGGATTTCGACGCGATCCCCAAGCTGGTCGTGGAAACCCTTCTTTTCATCGAAAACCGCGAACTGCTCGAGCAAGGGCATCCGGCGCGCAATCCCGCCATCGAATGGAACCGGCTCGGCGCGGCCATCGTGAGCAGCCTTTATCAAGCCGTCAATCCGGACGCGCGGCGCCATGGCGGCAGCACGCTCGCGACCCAGATCGAAAAGTACCGGCACTCGGCGGACGGCCGCACCGGCAGCGTCGATGAAAAGATCCGCCAGATGGTTTCCGCCAGCCTCCGGTCCTACATGGACGGTCAGGACACCACGGCGGCGCGGCGAAGGATCGTGGTCGATTACCTCAATTCCACGCCCCTCGCGGGACGCCCGGGTTTCGGCGAGGTGATCGGTCTCGGCGATGGTCTGTGGGGCTGGTATGGCAGCGATCTTGCCGACGCATCGCAGATTCTGGCGCAAGAGGCCCGCAATCCCGAGGACTCGGCGCGCCGCGGCGCGATATTCAAGCAGGTGCTGAGCTTGTTGCTGGCGCAACGGCGGCCGGCGTATTACCTGCTGGCGGGACGCGACGACCTGCGCGCCCTCGCCGACCGCTATGCCAGAATGCTCTACGACGCCGGCGTGATCGATGCCGAACTGCGCGACGCCACCCTCGCCGCCGACCTCGCGTTCAGCAAATCGGCCCCCGCGCCGGCCGAAGCGTCGTTCGCCGACCGCAAAGGGGTCAACGCTATCCGCGTTCACCTGCTCAGCCTTCTTGGCGTTCGCAGTTTCTACGAACTCGATCGGATCGACCTCAAGGTCGACGCCACGATCAATGCCGAGGTCCAAAACGCCGTCACCGACGCGCTCCTGCGGTTGCGCGACTCAGCCGAGGCGACTCGCGCGGGCTTGAAAGCGCCGAACCTTCTCAGCCGGGGCGATCCCGCAAACGTCGTTTACAGCTTCACGCTGTATGAACGGGGCGACGGCGTCAACAACCTGCGCGTCCAGGCCGACAATCTGGAGCGTCCGCTCGACATCAGCGCCGGCAGCATGCTCGACCTGGGCTCCACCGCCAAGCTGCGCACACTTGTCACGTACCTGTCCATCATCGCCGAACTGCACGGGCGCTATGAGCGCTTGGCGGCCGAGGATCTGCGTCAGGTCGCATCGGACGCGGACGATCCCTTGACGGTCTGGGCGGCGGGCTATCTCAGCCGGGCGAGCGAACGCGGCCTGCAAGCCATGCTGGACGCGGCGATGGAGCGCCGCTATTCGGCCAATCCGGGACAGCAGTTCTTTACCGGCCGCGGGCTCCATAGCTTCGCCAACTTCAACCGCTCCGACAACGGACGGGTCCTCTCGCTGTGGGACGCCTTCGCCGACTCGGTCAACCTCGTGTTCATTCGGCTCATGCGCGATATCGTCGCTTACTACGGCGCCGAAGGGCCCGATCCGGCGTCGGATCTTCTGGCGGATCGCAGCCATCCGGGCCGGATGGCCTATCTCGCGCGCTTCGCCGATCGCGAAGGCAGCGATTATCTCTCCCGCTTTTTCGTGCGCTACCGCGACCTCATGCCGGACGAAGCGCTCAGCCTGCTGGCGAGCCGGTCGCGGCCAGCGCCGCACCGCCTCGCCATCGTGTTCCGATCGGTGCGGCCCGAGGCCGACGTCGCCGCGTTCGCCCTGTTCTTGCGCCGCAGCCTGCCTCATCACACCCTCGACGACGGGGCGGTGGCCAGTCTTTACGCAAAGTACGGACCCGACCGCTTCACGCTCAACGATCGCGGCTACCTCGCGCGGATCCACCCGCTCGAGCTTTGGCTTGTGGAGTATCTTCAGCGCCATCCGGGCGCGTCGCGCCGGGAGGTGTTGCAGGCGAGCGTCGATGAGCGTCAGGAAGCCTACCGGTGGCTGTTCCGCTCCTCGCGAAAAGGGGCCGTCGACCGCCGCATCCGGATGGTCATGGAAGAGGACACGTTCAAGCGGATCCACCGCCAGTGGCAAAGCGTCGGCTACCCCTTCCCCACCCTGGTGCCCTCGCTCGCGACAGCGATCGGCAGTTCGGCGGACCAACCCGCGGCGCTCTCGGAGCTGATGGGCATCATCGTCAACGACGGCTTGCGCTTGCCGATGAACCGCGTCGAACGCTTGCACTTCGCCGCCGGAACGCCCTATGAGGCCGTGGTCGAACGCCAACGTCACGACGGGGAACGGGTTCTGCCTGTCGAGGTCGCGCGGACGGCGCGGCAGGCCCTGCTCGGCGTGGTCAACAGCGGTACGGCAAGGCGCGTGCATGGCGCCTTCACCGACAATGACGGCGCGCCCTTGGTCGTCGGCGGCAAGACGGGCACCGGCGATGAGCTGGTTGACAGCGCCGGGTTGAAGGCCGTACGAACAAGCGAGGTCAGCCGAAGCGGGGCGTTCGTGTTCTTCATCGGCGACCGGTTCTTCGGCACGGTTACCGCACACGTTCCGGGGGTGCATGCCCGCGAGTACGCGTTTACCAGCGCGCTCCCGGTGCAGGTGCTCAAGGCTCTCGCTCCGGCTCTGGAGCCGTTACTGAAGCAGGCGCCAGCGGCGACGACGAGCGTCGCCGCAGATGCGGACACGGCGCTCGCCGATCTGGCAGTCAAGGAAGTTACGCAGTGAAAGGCGATGTGATGAGGGATGGAGCGCTGCGATGCGCGCAGCCACGGGGTTTGTCGCGCCCAATCCGTTACGGCTGGCTGGCGCTGGTTCTCCTGTGCGCGTGGCTGACGAGCGGCGCCAGCGCCGCGGCCGGTCGGCAAGGCGATGTCGCGCTTGCGGAGAGGGACGATATCCTCGGCCAGGTCACCATGATGACGACGGTGTTCGAAGACACCATGCTCGATATCGCGCGTGATAACGGGCTGGGCTACACCGAGCTGATGGCGGTCAATCTCGGCGTCGATCCATGGATTCCCGGCGAAGGGAAAAGGATTCTTTTGCCGACCGCGCACATCATTCCGGATGCGCCGCGGCGCGGCATCGTCATCAACATCGCGGAATTGCGGCTCTACTACTTCCCGCCCGACGGCGGACCGGTGATCACGATGCCGATCGGGGTCGGCCGCGAGGGCTTCGTCACGCCGATGGGCGCCACCAAGGTAGCAAGAAAGGCGGAGCGGCCGACATGGTATCCGACCGCGAACACCCGGGCCGATCGGCCCGAACTGCCCGCCGCGGTGCCGCCGGGACCCGACAATCCGCTGGGCGAATATGCGTTGTACCTCGGCTGGCCGACCTATGCCATTCATGGCACCAATCAGCCGTATGGCGTCGGCAGGCGGGTCAGCCGGGGATGCATCCGGCTTTATCCGGAAGACATCCAGCGTCTCTACGCGATGGCGCCGATCGGCACGCCGGTCACGGTGGTCTCGCAGCCGGTCAAGCTCGGCTGGCGCGACGGCAACCTTTTCATCGAGGTCAATCCGTCGCTCAAACAAATCGATCAGATCGAAGAACGGGGATTTGCCGAGCCGGAGCCGGTGCCGGAAATCGCCGATCCCGACCGCATTCTCGCCGCGGCCGGGGACGAGATCTGGCGCCTCGACTGGAACGCGATCAATCAGGCCCTGGAACAGAGGCGGGGCATCCCGATCCAGATCACCCGCGACGCCCGCTTCAGCCGCCGCGGCAGCCTCGCCGACGAGGCGGCGCGGCTGTTGGGCCGCGACGATGGACCGGACGAAGCTCCCGTGATCGCGATCCCGCGCCCCAGCATCGGCGGCTATTGAGGCCAAGGCTTCGCCGGTGATATGGCGGGGTTTCCGGTTGGCGAGGATCCCCGGAAGGCAGGCTCGGCCGCTTGCCGCGGGCATGCCTGGGCAAGGCGAAACGGAGAGCGCTCCTGCGCGGCAAACAGGCCAAAGGTAGGTCCGCGCCGCTTTCGCCTTGACAATGAACAAGCCATGCCGGAAGCCCTCTCGCCATGGATCGCATCACGCTCGCGCGCGCCTTTCATGTCGTCGGCGTCGTCCTGTGGATCGGCGGCGTGGCTTTCGTGACGACGGTTCTGCTCCCCAGCGTCAAGCGCATGACGTCTCTCGAAGAGCGCGTCGCTTTCTTCGAGGCGGTCGAATCGCGCTTCGCGTGGCAGGCTCGCGCCACCACCCTTCTCGTCGGCGTTACCGGCTTTTACATCACCGCGGCATGGGATCTGTGGGACCGTTTCCTCGGCATTGACTTCTGGTGGATGCACGCCATGGTCGGGGTGTGGCTGGCGTTCACGCTCATGTTGTTCGTCTTCGAGCCGTTGTTCCTGCACCGCTGGTTCCACGCCCGCGCGAAGACCAAGCCAGGCGAGACGTTCCGGCTCATCGTCGGGCTCCACTGGTTCCTTTTGATCATCAGCCTGATCACGGTCGCCGGCGCCACCATGGGCAGTCACGGCGCGCTGTTCTGACTGGCAGGCCATCGCGGAAACGCCGGGCGGCGGTTGTTGCGCCGTCCTTGACGGTGCGCGCGTCAGGCGAATAATATTAGAAATTGTGAAACTTAAGAGAGAATGATTATCATTTTTCCTCGCTTCCGCACCTCACAAGGGGGAATTGCGCGGCGTTGAGGGGAGCGCTCTCAAGGAGGATTGAACAATGAGCAGCGTTCGCCCTGTTCTGGTCTGGGATTTGCCAACCCGGCTCTTCCACTGGCTTCTCGTCATTGCCGTCGTCATCAGTTATCTGACCGGCGGCGAAGAAGGCCGGCCGTTCGTGGTCCATACCGTTTCGGGATACGCGATCGCGCTCCTCCTTTTGTTTCGCGTCATCTGGGGCGTTATTGGCAGCCCGCGGTCCCGCTTCAGCGATTTCGTCCATGGTCCACAGACGGTCGCCCGGTATGCCCGCAGACTGCTTGGGCTCGTTCCGCCGCGCTACATCGGCCACAATCCGCTCGGCGGCTGGATGGTGATCCTGATGCTCATCGTCCTTGCGGTTACCGTCGTCACCGGATTGTTCTCGGGCGAGCAAGGCGAAGCGTCGGGACTCTTCTTTCCCTGGATCGCCGCACCGGGCAGCGAGGGGCTCGGCAAGGTGCATGAAGTGTTCGCCAACCTCGTTGTCGTTCTCGCGATCATTCACGTCTGCGCCGTTCTCGCCGACTGGTGGCTGACCCGCGAGAACCTGGTGTCGTCGATGATATCGGGGTTCAAGCAGCTCGACGAGGCCAGCGCCGCGGCCGAAAAACCGGTGGCGTCGCCTGGGCGGATGATCCTTGCGGCGGGGGTGGTCGCCATTGCCGGCGTCTTTCTCTTCGCCAAGACCGATTTTGCCGCCATGGCGGGAGCCGAGGGCGAGAAGATCGAACATGACCAAGAAGATCACGACTAGCGAAAAAAGGAGGTCGATATGCGGGTGCTTGCAATGGCTCTGGCTCTGACGTCGGTGACCGCCGGCTGGACGGGGGCCTGGGCCGCCGAAGATCCGTTGATGCAGGAAGCGCAGGGGCTGTTCGAGCCCATTCCGCTCGAGCCGCCGGCAATCGAGGGAGTCGTGGCGACGCCCGCCATGGTCGATCTCGGCAAGGCCCTGTACTTCGAGCCGCGGCTATCGGCAAGCCACAACATCAGCTGCAACACCTGCCATCAGATCGGACTCGGCGGAGTCGACATGCTGCCGACCTCGATCGGACACAATTGGCAGAGAGGCAGCCGCAATGCGCCGACGGTGTTGAACGCTGTCTTCAATACGGCGCAGTTCTGGGACGGCCGCGCCGCCGATCTCAGGGAACAGGCGGGCGGGCCCGTTCAGAACCCCATCGAAATGGCGATCACGCACCAGCACGCGGTCAACATGCTGATGGGCATTCCCGGCTACAGGCCGATGTTCGAGGCGGCCTTTCCCGGCGAGGAGGAACCCATCACAATTCAGAACGTCGAGACGGCGATCGCCGCGTTCGAAGCCACGCTGATCACGCCGAACGCGCCGTTCGACAAGTACCTGCGCGGCGACGCCGACGCGCTCACCGACGAGGAGAAGGAAGGGCTGCAACTGTTCGTCGAGAAGGGATGCGCCAGCTGCCACAACGGCGTCGGCGTCGGCGGCGGCATGTATGCGCCCTTTGGCGTGATCGAGAAGCCCGGCGCCGATCTTCTCCCGCCCGACGACAAGGGACGCTTCGCGGTGACGGAAACGACGGACGACGAGTACGTTTTCAAGGTTCCGAACCTGCGCAACATCGAACTGACGCCGCCCTATTTCCACAGCGGCCAGTCCTGGGATCTCAAACAGGCGGTCGGGGTGATGGCGACGAGTCAGCTGGGCGAAAACCTGAGCGACGATCAAATCGACAAGATCACGGTCTTCCTGCGAACCCTGACCGGCGAGCAGCCGCAGGTGACCTACCCGATCCTGCCGCCGAGCACGGTCGACACGCCAAGACCGCAATTCTAAGGATACTGCCGCCCGGCGACGCCGGGCGGCCTCCAGCGGCAGGGGAAAAGTCTAATGAACCATTCCCCTGCCCTCGTTCTGCATGCTCTGGAGCGCGGCCCTGAGGGCAAGCAAATGCGGGTTGATTTGCAGCGCCGCGTTCATGGCGATGATCGCCGAGCGGTGGTCGCCGTTGCGGATGCAGATTTGCGCGAAGCCGGAGATGGCGCCGAAGTGGCGCGGCTCCAACTCCAAGGTCCGCCGCACATCGCTGAGGCTCTCGCACTCCCGCCCCTGAAGAAAATAAAGCGTCGCACGCTTGTTCCACGCCTCCGCCCACTCCGGCTGAACCGCGATCAGGCGGTTGAGACAGTCCTCGGCATCGGCATAGCGTTTTTGCGCAATCGCCGCGATGGCGTCGTTCATGATCCGCTCCGCCAGCGGCTCGTTCCCAGCGATCCAGGTTTCCCAGATCTCGTCCTCGATTTCATAGGCGTTGCCGGCAAGAGGCAGCGCCTGAAGCCGCTGAAACAGCTCGTCCAGGCGATCGTCTCCGCGCATCGCGCGTTGGCGCTCGCGCCATGAAAGGAGCAACTTCAGAATATCGTCGGTCAATGTGTGCACGGTTTCGCCCACCATGGAGACCAGCGTAGCGGATCGAACGGCGAGGTCAACGCCGATCGGCGCGCGCATCGCCCTCCTCGCGGTGGAGAGACGCTCCCGGGTTTGCTACAGTTCCACGCCGCGAACAGGTTGCGGGGCCGCGAACAACGCTCATCAACAGGGTAAGGGGGAGATTACACCCGTGTCGTCCATCACCACGTCGTCCGCTTGGCAGGCGCTTGAACACCACCACAAAGACATCGCCAACGTTCACATGCGTGAGCTGTTCGCCCGCGACCCGCGGCGAGCCGAGCGGTTCTCCCTGCGCGTCGGAGACATGCTGCTCGACTACTCGAAGAACCGCGTGACCGCCGAAACCATGGACCTGCTTGTCGCCCTCGCCCGCGAGGCCAATCTCGAAGGCTGGCGGCAACGCATGTTCTCCGGCGAGATGATCAACAATACCGAGGGGCGCGCGGTCCTTCACGTCGCCTTGCGCAATGCGCCCGACCAGCCGATCTACGTCGACGACGAGAACGTGATGCCCGAGGTCGCCAGGGTTCTCGACCAGATGGCGACGTTCAGCGAGGCCGTGCGCGACGGCGGCTGGCGCGGCGCCACGGGCGCGCGCATGACGGATGTCGTCAACATCGGCATCGGCGGCTCCGACCTCGGGCCGGTGATGGTCACCGAAGCGCTGAAGCCCTATCAACACCCCGACATCGCGGTCCATTTCGTCTCCAACGTCGACGGAACCCACATCGCCGAGACGCTGAAGGGTCTCGATCCGCAAACGACGCTCTTTATCGTCGCGTCCAAGACGTTCACCACGCAAGAAACGCTGACCAACGCCGAGACCGCCCGGGCGTGGCTGACGGACCAGCTCGGCGACGCGGCGGTCGCCAAGCATTTCGTCGCCTTGTCCACAAATACGGAAAAAGTGACGGCGTTCGGCATCGATCCCGCCAACATGTTCGCGTTCTGGGACTGGGTCGGCGGCCGCTACTCGCTGTGGTCGGCGATCGGGCTGCCCATCGCCGTGGCCATCGGCATGGACCGATTCCGCGAGCTGCTGGCCGGCGGCCGGGCCATGGACGATCACTTCCGCAGCGCGCCGCTCGGCGCCAACATGCCGGTCGTCCTCGCCCTGATCGGCATCTGGAACGCAAACTTCCTCGGCGCCGAAACCTACGCGGTTCTGCCGTACGATCAGTATCTCCACCGCCTGCCGGCCTATCTTCAGCAGGCCGACATGGAGTCGAACGGCAAGTACGTTCGCCGCGACGGCGCGCGCGTCGACTACAAGACCGGCCCGGTCCTGTTCGGCGAGCCGGGCACCAACGGCCAGCATTCGTTCTATCAGCTCATTCACCAGAGCACCCGCCTCGTGCCGTGCGACTTCATCGCGCCGGCGCAGAGCCAGAACCCGATCGGCAACCATCACCCGATCCTCCTGTCGAACTTTTTCGCCCAGACCGAGGCGCTGATGAAGGGCAAGACCGAGGCCGAGGCGCGCGCCGAGCTGCAAGCGCAGGGCGTCGAGGGCGAGGCGCTCGAGGACCTGGTCGGCCACAAGGTCTTCGACGGCAACAGACCGACCAACTCGATCCTTGTCCGCAAGTTCGATCCGCACACCCTTGGCATGCTGATCGCGCTCTATGAGCATAAGATCTTCAGCCAGGGCGTGATCTGGGGGATCAATTCCTTCGATCAGTGGGGCGTCGAGCTGGGCAAGCAGCTTGCCAAGGAAATCCTGCCGGAACTCGCGAGCGGCGAGATAGTCGCCTCCCACGATTCCTCGACCAACGCGCTGATCAACGCGTACAAGGAGCTGCGGGACACCCCATGACCTCGATCCGGCGTCTGCCGGAAACCGTCGTCAACCGTATCGCCGCCGGGGAAGTGGTTGAGCGCCCGGCGGCGGCGGTCAAGGAATTGATCGAAAACAGCCTCGATGCGGGCGCCGGCCGCATCGAGGTCGTCGTGCGCGACGGCGGCAGAACCTCGATTTCCGTCAGCGACGACGGCCGCGGCATGACGGCGGAAGAACTCGATCTCGCGGTCGAGCGCCACGCCACCTCCAAGCTGCCCGACGACGACCTCGGCCGGATCGCGTCCCTCGGCTTTCGCGGCGAGGCGCTCGCCGCGATGGGCGCGGTGGCGCGGCTGCGCATCGTCAGCCGCGTCCCCGGCGCCGACAGCGCCTTCGCGATCAACGTCGAAGGCGGCCGCAAGACGCAGCCGGAGCCGGCGGCGCATCCGCGCGGCACTCGGGTCGACGTCCGCGACCTGTTCTTCGCAACGCCGGCGCGCCTGAAGTTCTTGAAGGCGCCCGCCAGCGAGTTCACCCACATCGTCGAGGCGGTGCACCGCCTCGCCATGGCCAATCCCGCCGTCGCCTTCACCTTGAGCGACGGCGGGCGCATCGCCGTCAAGCTGTCCGCCCACGCCGGCGACCTTTTCGAGAGCCGGATCGGCCGCCTTGGCGCCGTCATGGGCCGCGACTTCGCCGCCAACGCGCTTGCCGTGAACGCCGAGCGCGACGGCGTGAGACTGACCGGCTTCATCGGGCTGCCGACCTTGAGCCGCAGCACCGCCGGCGCCCAGTTCCTCTTCGTCAACGGCCGGCCGGTACGCGACAAGCTGCTCCACGGCGCCGTCCGCGGCGCCTACCGGGACGTTCTTGCCGGCAACCGTTATCCGATGGTGGCGCTGTTCGTCGATGCGCCGCCCGAGACCGTCGATGTCAACGTGCATCCAGCGAAGGCCGAGGTCCGTTTCAGGGATGCCGGATCGGTGCGCGGCCTGATCGTCGGCGCCTTGCGTCACGCCCTCGCCGCGGCCGGCCACCGGGCGGCGACAACGGTGGCGGACGGCGCTCTCGGCGCGTGGCGAACGCCACCGCAGCCCGAAGAGACGGCCAACGCGCCGACGCGGCCGATGGCGTTTTCATCGCGTCCGTTCCCGGGGCGCGGCCTTGCCGAGGACGCCGCCGCCTTCTTCGCGCCGCTTGCCGACCTGTCGGTTCCTTCCGCGGTCTCGCCAACTCCGGATCGTATCGACGCCGTCGACGAACCCGGGTCCCAATCCACGCAAAGCCGGACCCATCCGCTCGGCGCGGCGCGAGCCCAGGTTCATGAGACGTACATCGTCGCGCAGACGGCGGACGGCATCGTCATTGTCGATCAGCACGCGGCGCACGAGCGGCTGACCCACGAGCGGCTCAAGGCGGCGAGCGCGGCTGCGCCGATGCCGCGCCAGGGCTTGCTCATTCCGGAAGTGGTGGAACTGGACGAGAGGCGCGCCCATGTTCTCGCCGAAGCCGCCGAGGATCTCGCCGTCCTTGGGGTGCTGATTGAGTCCTTCGGCAGCGGCGCCGTCGTGGTCCGTGAAGTGCCGGCGATCCTCGGCGCGGTCGACGTTCGCGGCCTGATTCACGATCTCGCCGACGACCTCGTCGAGCATGGCCAAGCGCTGTCGCTGAACGCGCGAATCGACGCGGTCCGCGCCACGCTGGCCTGCCATTCCAGCGTGCGCGCCGGCCGCCGCCTGACGCTTGACGAGATGAACGCGCTGCTTCGCGAGATGGAGGCGACGCCGCTGTCGGGCCAGTGCAGCCATGGCCGGCCGACCTACATCGAACTCAAGCTCGCCGATATCGAGCGCCTGTTCGGCCGCCGCTGACAAAGATGAGCTGACAGGGATTGTCCTTATCGCGCGGCGCGGCCGAAGGGCGACCGACGGCCCGCCCCGCGGACGGCCACGCCTGTCATGGAATCATGGAAAAAGCACGGCACCGCGCCATGCGACGCCGTGCCGTGCCCATTTGACGAATGCAATAATGCCGCTTCCGCCAGCGAGACTTGCCAAGGCAACTTCCGGCGGCAAGGCGGTTTTAACTTATTTGCGCAGACCCCTCTGGTACATGCGCTCTTGACGCTCGGCATCCATCGCCGCCGACCGATCCACAGAATCCCGAATCCCTTGCATTTGAGCCTGAAGCGCGTTCACATCGGTGCGCAAGGCGGCAACTTCACTCCGCAATTGGTCAACGTCGCCTTGCGTTGCGCAGCCAGCCACACCGGCTACGGCGCCAACAATCATCAATGCAAAGAGCTTGCGGCGTATCATGTTTATGTACTCCTCGGCTGTCTATCACGTTAAACGCCGTTCATGGGAGTGGCTAACTGCCTTGGATGCCTTGCTTATGGGCATACCGTTGTCCCCAAGAGGGCGGTAGAGCGTAGCGTTGCTAAAGGCGAGACGCAAGGGAGTTAACGCCCGTTTTACGGGTTGATCAGGATCGGCGTCCCGTCGTCCACCATCGCCCAGATCTCGTCCATGGCGCCGTTAGCCACCGCGATGCATCCTTCCGTCCAATCCTCCTGGGTTTCGCCTTCGAAGCGCAGGTAATTGGGCTCGCCATGAATCATGATCATGCTGCCCGGCGAAACGCCCAGCTTGCCGGCGAGCAGCCGGTCGGCCGCCTCCGGATAGGAGATGTGGATGGACCGGTGGAACCGGCTGTTCGGATTGCGCCAGTCGAGCACGTAATGGCCCTCGGGCGTCCGACCGTCGCCTTCCATGATCTTGTGGCCGACAGGGTTGAAGCCAAGGGCAACGGGATAGGTGCGAATCACCTGCCCGCCCCGAATCAGCAAAAGTTCGCGCGCGCCTTTGTTGACCACGACGCGGTCGGCCTTCACCATGCGCTGTGCGGGCGCCGACGCCGTTTTCGGCGCCACGGGATAGGTTATCGGCGGCTGCGTACACCCTGAAACAACGATCAACGTAATTACCAAAAGATTGCGCTTGAGCACGAGAACGCCTCGATAAAGTTGCACCGGCATGAAGGTACACGAGGCGCAACCGACGGCAAGCGTTTCGGTGCGCGATGGCGGGATCAAGTCGATCCCGCCGGGGCTTCCTCGACCAGGCTCGCCTGAAGATAGGTCATGCAGCCGTCGAGCGAAGCCAGGTGCGGGTAGTCGGCTTCCGGGATCGAGATCCCGAGTCGCGCTTCAAGCGCCATCATGATGTTGAGAAAATCCACCGAATCGATTCCGAACTGGTCATGAAAGCTGGCGCTTGAATCGATGCCGCCGAGATCGGCGTCCGGCGCCACGCTGCCGACGACATCGAGAATCAGCGCGCGCAATTGGTCTGGATTCATGGCAAACCTCCTGTTGGTCATGTTCATGACGGGCCGCCGTCAAAACCGGGCTCCAGCGTCGAAAGGTCGCCCTCCGGCAAGCCAAGCTCGCGCGCCTTGAGCAGGCGCCGCATGATCTTGCCGCTGCGCGTCTTCGGCAGGGTCGGCCGGAACTGAATGTCGCGGGGCGCCACCGAGGGACCCAGCCGCTTGCGCGCGAGCGCGAGCAGATCGCGCCGCAGCGCGTCGTCCGCCACGACGCCGTCCCTCGGCACGACGAACGCCTTGACCAGTTCGCCAGCCACTGGATCCGGAGTGCCGATGACGCCCGCCTCGGCGACTTCGGGATGAGCCAGCAGCACTCTTTCTACCTCGAAAGGGCCGATCAAGTGACCAGCCGACTTGATGACGTCATCGGCCCGCCCGACAAACCAGTACCAGCCCTCGGCGTCGCGGCGCACGAGATCGCCGGTGAGATAGTATCCGCCGGCGAAACAGCGGCGGTAACGCTCGTGTTCGCCGATGTAGTCCCGGAACATCGAGGGCCACCCGAGTTTCAGGGCAAGTTCGCCCTCGACGCCCGGCTCGGCGATCGCCGCGACGGCTCCCTCCGTGCTGCGCCGCACCACGGCCGCTTCGATCCCCGGGAGAGGCCGGCCCATGGCGCCGGGCCGGAGGTCGGCGGCGCCGGGAAGATTGGCGATCATGATGGCGCCGGTTTCGGTCTGCCACCATGTGTCCCGGAACGGTGTGCCGAAAACGTCGCGGCCCCACAACACCGCATGGGCGTCGAGCGGCTCGCCGACGCTGGCGAGCAAGCGCAAGGACGAAAGGTCGTGGCGCCGCGCCAGCGCATCGCCTGCCTTGATCAGCATGCGGATGGCGGTGGGCGCGGTATACCAGACGGCGACGCGGTGCTCGGCAAGGATGCGGTACCACCGCTGCGGATCGAACTCGGCCTCGTCGACCACGACGGTGGCGCCACGCACCAGCGGCGCGATGATGCCATAGGAAACGCCGGTCACCCACCCCGGATCAGCCGTGCACCAGAACACGTCTTCCGGCCCGAGATCGAGCGCGAGCCGCGCCGTGGCGTCGTGGGCAACCACGGCCTCGTGGACGTGCAGCGCACCCTTGGGCGTCCCCGTCGTTCCGCTCGTGAAGTGCAAAAGCGCCGGAGCTTGCGGATCCGTCGGCGGGATCGCGAAGCTGTCGGCGGCGGCGGCCATGACGTTCGCGTAAGAAATCGTTCCGGCGGGCGCGCCGTCGATCACGATCACCGTCTTCAGGCAAGGAAGATCGGCGAGAAGGGGTTGAACCTTGCGCAGAAACTGCGTCTCGGTGGTGACGAGAACGCGCGCGTTCCCCTTGGCCAAGCGCACCTGGATGGGGTCGGGCCCAAACGCGGAGAACAAGGACGAGAACACCGCGCCAGCCTTCATCGCGCCGAGACTGGCGACATAAAGCGCGGGCGCCCGGCCAAGCAGCGTGAAGACGGTGTCGCCGCTTTTCACGCCGAGGCCGCGCAGCGCGTTGGCGAAGCGGTTGCTCTCGCGGGCGAGTTCGCGGTAAGTGAGTTCGCTCACGCCGCCGCCAGCGGAGAGGAACCGCAACGCGACACGGGCGCCCTGGCCATGGCCGACGTGCCGGTCCACCGCCTCGTGGGCGATGTTGAGACCGCCGTCGGGAAGCCCATCCAGCGCCTGCCGCGCGTGTCGCCAGAAGCTCATCGCAAAAGCTCACTCACAGGCTCTTCAGTGTCTCCCCCGCCGGGGCGAAATCGGTTATTTACCTTAGACGAATTTTGCGCCCGCGAAAAAGGAAACCCTGTCGTTGAGCGTCCGCAACCTCGACTATCTCTTCGAGCCGCGCTCCGTCGCCTTGATCGGCGCGAGCAAGGAACCTCACTCCATCGGCGCCGTCATCGCGCACAACTTGTTCAATTCCGGCTTCGACGGGCCAATCATGCCGGTCAATCCGAGGCATCGCGCGATCGAGGGCGTGCTGACCTACCCCGACGCGCAGTCGCTGCCCGAGGCGCCCGATCTCGCCGTCATCGCGACGCCTTCCGAGACGGTGCCGAAGCTGGTCGCCGAACTCGGCCAGCGCGGCACGCGCGCCGTTGTCGTGATCAGCGCCGGCTTCGGCGAAGGCGGCAAAGGCGCCGGCGAGGATCTGCGGCAACAGCTTCTCGACGCGGCGCGGCCGCATCTCCTGCGGATCATCGGCCCCAATTGCCTTGGGATCATGGCGCCCAAGGTCGGTCTCAACGCCAGTTTCGCTCATGCCTCGCCCTTCCGGGGCCATCTTGCCTTCGTCGCGCAGTCGGGCGCGGTCGTCACCTCGGTTCTGGACTGGGCCAACGCCCGCGGCATCGGCTTTTCCCACTTTGTCTCGTTCGGCGACATGATCGACGTCGACTTCGGCGATATGCTCGACTACCTGGCGGCCGATCCGGAGATCCGCGGCATTCTGCTCTATATCGAGGCCGTCACCCATGCCCGGAAGTTCATGTCCGCCGCCCGCGCCGCCGCCCGCGTCAAGCCCGTGATCGTCGTCAAGACCGGCCGCACCGCAGCGGGCGCCCGCGCCGCCTCGTCCCACACCGGGGCTCTGGCCGGAACCGACGCCGTCTACGACGCCGCGTTCCGGCGGGCCGGCATGTTGCGCGTCCCCGACCTCGGCGGATTGTTCGGCGCGGTCGAAACGCTCGGCATGGGCCGGATCCCGAGAGGCGATCGGCTCGCCATCCTCAGCAACGGCGGCGGCCTCGGCGTCATGGCGACCGACTCCCTGATCGATTACGGCGGCCACTTGGCCGACCTGTCTCAGGAGACGATCGACGCGCTCGATGCGTTTCTGCCGCCGGCCTGGTCGCGGTCCAATCCCGTCGACATCATCGGCGACGCGCCGGGCGACCGTTACGCGCGATCGCTGGAAATCCTGCTCAAGGACAAGGGCGTCGACGCGGTTCTCGTGCTCAACTGTCCGCTCGCCATCGCTTCCTTTACCGATGCGGCCAAGGCGGTCGTCGGCGCCGTCGGCAAAAGCCGCGCCTGCGTTCTCACCAGTTGGCTGGGCGAGGAGGCGCCGCGAGAGGCAAGGCAACTCTTCGCCGAGAATCGCATCCCGACCTATTTCACGCCCGAGCGCGCCGTGCGGGCGTTCGTGGACATGGTCCACTACCGGCGCAACCAGGAAGCGTTGAGGCAAACGCCGCCGTCGATCCCGGAGGAATTCGAACCCGACACCGCCGCCGTGCGAGCCATCATCGCCCGCGCTTTCGAGCATCAGCGGCAATGGCTGACCGAGGCGGATTCGAAGGCGGTGCTGTCCGCCTACGGCATTCCGATCACGCCGGTTCGCGCGGCCAGAGACGCCGAGGCGGCGGCGGCGGCGGCCGAGGCGATCGGGGGCTCTGTCGCGCTGAAGATTCTGTCTCCCGACATCAGCCACAAGTCCGATGTCGGCGGTGTCGCCCTCGATTTGCGCGATGCGGAGGAGGTCCGGCAGGCCGCCGAGAAAATGCTCGCGCGCGTTCGCGAAAAGAAACCGGAAGCGCGAATCGAGGGCTTGACCATTCAGCCGATGATCGACAGGGCCGAAGCCCATGAGTTGATCGTCGGGGTCAATGTCGATTCCCAGTTCGGTCCGATCATTCTGTTCGGGCATGGCGGCTTGGCCGTAGAGGTGCTGGAAGATACCGCCGTCGCGCTGCCGCCGCTCAACATGCGTCTGGCTCAGGACATGATGGCGCGAACGCGGATCCACGGGCTGCTCCAGGGCGTCCGGGGCCAGACTCCGGCGGCGCTCGACGAGATCGCGCTGACCTTGATCAAGGTCTCGCAACTGGTGATCGATTTCGCCGAAGTGGTCGAGCTGGATATCAATCCGCTGCTCGCCAACAGCGCCGGGGTGATCGCGCTCGACGCCCGCATCAGGGTTCAGCCGGCGGAGAGCGCGCCGGCGCAACGATTGGCGATACGACCCTACCCCAAGGAGCTGGAAGAGGTCCTTGCCCTGCCCAACGGCCGCAAGCTTTTGCTCCGGCCGATCCGCCCCGAGGATGAACCGGCCTACCGAAAAATGTTCGCGCGGATGACGCCCGAGGACATCCGCATGCGCTTTTTCATGGCCAAGAGAGAGGTCAGCCCGGAGATGGCGGCGCGTCTCACCCAGATCGATTACGATCGCGACATGGCGCTGGTTCTCGCCGAACCGGGACCGGCGGGCGAGAGCGCCATTTACGGCAGCGTGAGGATCAGCGCCGATCCCGATGGCGAGAGGGCGGAATACGCGATCTCCTTGCGCAGCGACATGAGTGGACAAGGGCTCGGGCCGATGCTGATGCGAAGGATCATCGACTACGGCCGGAGGCGCGGGCTCAAGGAAATTTTCGGCACGGTCCTGCGGGAAAATCGCCCGATGCTGAAAGTTTGCGAGTTGTTCAAATTCTCGCACCACACCAGCCCCCACGATCCCGGTGTCGTGGAAGTCCGGCTTGCCTTGTAAAGCGCGGCTCTATTCCGCCGCGCTCGGGTATTTGTTGGAGCGCCAGCGCCGCTCCAGCGCCTTGCCGGCGTCGAACAGGCCGGTTTCGCTGCCCCAGGCGTCCCAGCCGGGCCGCGACGACCGCGCGAACATCTCGAGGTACGGCCCCTCGCACAACGCCGCGATCCGGTCGTAGATTTCGTCCGGCTTGCGGCTGTGCTCGCGACGCGGCGAGACGACGAGCTTGCGGACGTCCGCCGAGCGGCGCTTGGGGTGGCCGCGGGTCGCGAGCAGGCAAGGCTCGGGGTTCGCCCGCGTCCAGAAACCGAGCCCGGTAAAAAACCTTCTCTCCTCGGCGGGAGCCAGGGCGTCTGCCTTGTTGAGCTTGGCCCAATAGAATCCGACCGTCTTATAGGTGAAACCCCAGGCGCGGATGACATCGAACGCCTTTTCGAGAAGAGGGTCCGTCGTCCACAGCAGCAGGACGCAATCGTCGGCCGCCCAATCGCGGACCGGCAGCGCCTTGATGTCGTCGAGCGTCATGCAATCGTAATGCGCCTCCGGGCTGCGTCCCTTGCCCTTGCGCGAATACGTAGCGAAGGTCCACGGCGGATCGGCGTAGATGACGCGATAATGATTAAGTCGCGGCGAGAAGGTCATTCAGCTTCTCTCCAAAGTAGGACTTACCTGCCCCAAGACAACCAAGCGCCAAAGAGGCCGCCCCGTCAAGCCCCACGCGCCACAGACAAGCGCGCAGACAGCCGCGACTGTCGCAGCGACCATTGCCATTGACGCCGTGAAAGCGGCCCCTGACACTGGCGGTCGTGATGCTTCTCCACGTCCTCATCGGTACGCCGGCGCCCATCGATCCTCTCGTTCTGTTGTTGGCCGCGCTCTTTATCGACGCCTCTGTCGGCGGCGAGCGCTTGCTGTTCGGCAGGATTCCGCACCCTGTCCGCATCATCGGCGCCGCCGTCGCCTGGCTCGACAACAAGCTGAACCGCGCGCATCGCGGCGAGCGCGACCGCGCGATTCGCGGCGGAGTCGCGGTCGCTCTGGTTATCGTCGCCTGTGCCGCGGCCGGGCTTGGCGTGACGTGGCTTTCGTTGAACGTTCCCTACGCCTGGCTGATCGAGTTGGTCCTGGTGACGACCTTGCTCGCCCAGCGCAGCCTGTTCAACCACGTGCGGGCCGTCGGCAGGGCCTTGACGTCGCAAGGATTAGAGGCCGGCCGCGCCGCCGTCGGCCACATTGTCGGCCGGAACGTGCAGCTCTTGGATCAGCATGGCGTGGCCCGCGCCGCCATCGAGTCGTGCGCGGAGAATTACAGCGACGCCGTCGTCGGCCCGACCTTCTGGTATGTCCTGTTCGGTTTTCCCGGTCTTCTCGTATACAAGGCCGTCAACACCCTGGACAGCATGATCGGCCACCGCACCCCTCGCTACCGCGCCTTCGGCATGATCGCCGCCCGCGTCGACGATGCCGCCAATCTCGTGCCGGCGCGCATCGCCGGGCTGTTTCTCTGCGCTGCGGCGCTGTTCGTCCCCACGGCGAGGCCGGCGGCGGCCCTCCGGACCATGCTGCGCGACGCCGGCAAGCATCGCTCCGTCAACGCCGGCTGGCCCGAAGCCGCCGCCGCCGGAGCGCTCGGCCTCGCCCTGGCGGGACCGCGACACTACACGGACGCCGTTGTCGAGGATCCCTGGATCGGCGACGGGCGGGCCCGGGCGACCGCAAAGGACATCGACCGTGGCCTTTATCTGTATGCCGTCGCGTGCCTGCTCAATATTCTTGCCGTCGCCAGCGTCTTTGCCGTCCGCCTGGGCCTTCCTTGAGTGCCTCATGTCGCCGGCGGGCATCGGGTCTTTCGGTTTTTTGCCCTGGCAACCGGGCGAAAAGTCGGTAGGTTAGGATGCCATGCTTGTTGGGGAATCGTGACCGGCAGCCAGCGGGGCTGCTTTCGATTCCGGTTCACGCAATGCGAGCCGCGGCTGTTCTGCGCGAAAGCAGGCTTGCCGTGGCGATGCGGACCCTGGCCGCAAAGGCATCGGAGCGCCGCTCTCGGCGCATATCGGCGATCGCGGTCACAGTCGCTTGAGGCATGATGATTTGGGAATTCTTCTTCGCGAGCGCTTGCCGAGAAGCGGCATGACCGTTGCGGCGGCATTCTTTCCCTGGCGCCCTCGTCGACATCGCGCGCCGCGCGTCGGCTCACGCGATCGATGACCGGGATCGAGTCACCTTCCGCGATCACGCCCTCGTCGCGCGCCGAAAGCGAAGGCGAAGCGGGCGCGATCCCGCCCCACGTCAGCGTGGTCGTGCCGGTGCTGAACGAGGCCGATAATATCCAGCCCTTGATCGACGAGATCGTTGCCGCATTAGAGGGCAAGGCGGCTTACGAGATCGTTTTCGTCGACGATGGCAGCACCGACGCGACGGCTGAGCGGTTGCGGGACGCGGAGCGGCAAGCGCCTCGCCTTCGCGTCGTTCGTCACCCGGCGCGCGCAGGCCAGAGCGCGGCCATCGTCAGCGGCGTCAAAGCGGCGCGGGGAGAAATCATCGTCACGCTCGACGGCGACGGGCAGAACGATCCCGCCGATATTGCAAAGCTGTTGGACGTGATCCGCAACGATCCCGATCCGCTTCACCTGCTGGTGACGGGACAGCGGACAAAGCGCCGCGACACCTGGGTCAAGCGCGTCTCCTCGCGTCTCGCCAACGGCGTGCGCAGCCGCCTTCTCAACGATGCGACACCCGATACCGGCTGCGGATTGAAGGCGTTCATGCGAGAGGCATTTCTCGACATGCCGCGGTTCGACCACATGCACCGGTTCCTGCCGGCCTTGATGGTGCGGCAGGCGGGGCGTGTCGTTTCGGTGCCGGTCCATCACCGGCCACGCCAGCGTGGACGCTCGAACTACGGCACGTTCGATCGCTTGTGGGTCGGCGTTGTCGATCTGGCCGGCGTGATGTGGTTGCAGCGGCGCGCGCGCCTCATGGCCGTCAAGCCGGATCGCTAGATGGCGCGCCGCTTCTTGCCAACGCTGAACCGGAAAACGGAGAACCGGCAGACGCTGGGCCAAACGCTCAACGTGCGCATCCTCTCGCGCGGGCTGATCCTGATCGCTTCGCTCGTCATGATCGGACTGCTCGTCCGCGCTAGCGGAATGGAGACTCTTCTCGATGAATCGTGGATCGACGACCAGGTGCGCGATCGCGGCGTCGTCGGCGAACTCCTGTTCGTCGGCGTTGGCGCCCTCGTCACGGCGGTCGGATTTCCGCGGCAGGTCGTCGCCTTTCTTGGCGGCTACGCCTTCGGGGCAATTTGGGGAACGGCGCTCGCGGTGGTGGCGACGGTCGGCGGCTGCATCGCCACCTTCGCCTACTCCCGGGTTTTGGGCCGCGATCTCGTCGCTCACCGCTATCCGCGGCGCATCCAACGGGCGGAGCGCTTTCTTTGTCGACACCCGCTCCTGATGGCGCTGGTGATTCGCGCGATGCCGGTTGGCAGCAATATCCTGACCACGCTCATCGCCGGGGTCACCAACGTGCGGGCCTTGCCGTTCTTCGTCGGCTCCGCCCTCGGCTACATTCCGCAGAACGCCGCATTCGCCCTTGCCGGAAGCGGCGTCCACCTCGACCCGGGCATCCGCATCACGATGGCGGTGGTCCTGCTGATCGCCTCGTCGCTGCTTGGCATCTACCTCTACCGCCGCTACCGCCTTGCCGACAACGGCATGGAGGAGAACGGCGACGACGAAACCCCCGCCACGCTCCCTGCCCCGGCGCTTTCCTGCTCCGGCCAGCGCGAACGCGAGAATCTTTTGCCATAGCAGCCACGCCCAGAGCAGTCGCTTGGACGCGGGCGCCGAAATACCTTCAACAGGTTAGCCTCCACACGATGGGCAAGTCTCCGCGCCCTTGACAGCGGCAAGCCACTCGCCTATGTGGTTGGCACTCAGCGGGGATGACTGCTAGCAGCTCCCGCGCCGTTGCGAAATTCAAGTCATATGATGGAGGAAAAGATGAAGTTCAGGCCACTGCACGATCGCGTGCTGGTGAAGCGCATCGAGCAGGAGGAGAAAACCTCCGGCGGAATCATTATTCCCGACACTGCCAAAGAGAAGCCGATGGAGGGCGAGATCATCGCCGTCGGTCCCGGCGCGCGCAAGGACGATGGCGAAATCGCGCCGCTCGATGTCAAGGCCGGCGATCGCGTGCTCTTCGGCAAATGGTCGGGAACCGAGGTCAAGATCGAGGGTGAAGAGCTTCTGATCATGAAGGAGTCTGACATTCTTGGGATCATCCAGAGCTGAGCGATCGTCTGACAGCAGACGGAAATGACCGATACCGATACTGATTAAGAGACTCCAAATTCTGGACTCGGGGAAAAACTGATGGCTGCGAAAGATGTAAAGTTCGGTGCAGATGCCCGGGCGAAAATGCTGCACGGCGTCGACCTCCTCGCCAACGCCGTGAAAGTGACGCTAGGCCCCAAGGGTCGTAACGTCGTATTGGAAAAGAGCTTCGGCGCGCCGCGCATCACCAAGGACGGTGTGACGGTCGCCAAGGAGATCGAACTTCAGGACAAGTTCGAGAACATGGGCGCGCAGATGCTGCGCGAGGTGGCCTCCAAGACCTCCGACGAAGCCGGCGACGGGACCACCACCGCGACGGTGCTGGCGCAGGCGATCGTTCGCGAGGGCACCAAGGCCGTTGCCGCCGGGATGAACCCGATGGACCTCAAGCGCGGCATCGACATGGCCGTGAAAGCCGTGATCGAGGACCTCAAGTCGCGCTCCCGGAGCATTTCGACCGACGAGGAAATCTCCCAGATCGGCACCATCTCCGCCAATGGCGAGCGCGAGATCGGCGAGATGATCAGCCGCGCCATGGAGAAGGTCGGCAAGGAAGGCGTGATCACCGTTGAAGAGGCCAAGAGCCTCGGCAGCGAACTCGAGGTCGTCGAGGGCATGCAGTTCGACCGTGGCTACACCTCGCCGTACTTCATCACCAATGCCGAGAAGATGACGTGCGAGCTCGAAAACCCGTTCATTCTCATCCACGAAAAGAAGCTGTCGGGATTGCAACCCCTGCTTCCCGTGCTTGAGCAGGTGGTTCAGTCGGGCCGTCCGCTGTTGATCATCGCCGAAGACATCGAGGGCGAGGCGCTGGCGACGCTGGTCGTCAACAAGCTCCGTGGCGGCTTGAAGGTCGCCGCGGTCAAGGCTCCCGGCTTCGGCGATCGGCGCAAGGCGATGCTCGAAGACATCGCGATCCTGACCTCCGGTCAGGTGATCAGCGAGGATCTCGGCATCAAGCTCGAGAACGTGACGCTCGACATGCTCGGCACCGCCAAGAAGGTGATGATCACCAAGGAAGAGACGACGATCGTCGAAGGCGCGGGTAAGCACGACGATATCAAGGCCCGCTGCAACCAGATCCGCGCGCAGATCGAGGACACCACCTCCGACTACGACCGCGAGAAGCTGCAGGAGCGGTTGGCCAAGCTTGCCGGCGGCGTTGCGGTGATCCGCGTCGGCGGCTCCACCGAAACCGAAGTGAAGGAAAAGAAGGACCGCGTCGACGACGCCATGCACGCAACGCGGGCGGCCGTCGAGGAGGGGATCGTCGCCGGTGGCGGAGTTGCGCTTTTGTATGCCGCAAAGGTGCTGGATACTCTGAACCCGGAGAACAACGACCAGAAGGTCGGCATTAACATCGTCCGCAAGGCGCTGGAGATGCCGGCCCGGCAGATTGCCGAGAACGCCGGCCATGACGGCGCGGTCATCGTCGGCAAGCTGCGCGACAAGGGCGATGTCAGCTGGGGCTTCGACGCTCAGAAAGAGGAATTCGTGGACATGTTCAAGGCCGGCGTCATCGACCCGACCAAGGTTGTCCGCACCGCCCTTCTGGACGCCGCGTCGGTGGCCGGCCTGCTCGTCACGACCGAGGCCATGATTGCCGAAAAGCCGGAGAAGAAGCAGCCCCCGATGGGCGGCGGCGGCGGCATGGGCGGCATGGGCGGCATGGGCGACATGGACTTCTAGTCCACCTCCCGCCGCTTCGAACGAAATGCCTAGGGCCGCGGGGAACCGCGGCCCTTTGCTCATTCACGATCGTCGCTTCGCCTTCGGCTTTGTCTCAGCCGGGTGGGTCAAATGAACCGGTTCAAATCAGATGCGGAACGGCATGCACGCCCCGCCCTTCGGCTGAGGCGCGGCCAGGGGAACCGGCCAGATCGTGCGCATGATCTGAACCGGCATCATGGCAATAAAGAAGACATGCGTCGACGCCATCATCATCTGCTTGACCATGGCGTCCTGAAGCTCTGACATCGTCATCAACGAAAACATCTTGGGCTCACCCTCCATTGCACCACAGTGCGGTCACAGCACCTGCCGCATCCAGTGACAGTAAGCGCCCGTTGTGCACTGCACAATAAAAATCTCATTGATGGAAAGAAGACGAACAATCATCACGCACAGGGTGACGGACGACAAACCTCAACGACACTCCACGGCAATGCGACAGACGAGCGTGAAGTCCTCGCCGCGATTGTCGAGCACGAACATGCCCTCGCGCTGGCCGACATCGCCCTCCTCGGCCCGCACCGACGCGCCGCGAAAGGCGACCCGGAAGCGGCGGCGGCGGAATTGAGGGTAGCCATCGCCGCTGACACGGCCGATGAGGCTCAATTGGTTCCCGGCGCGCGTCACGGTCAATCGCGTGCGGAGGAACGCGCCATCGGCCCGCGCCATCGTCAGGCCGTCATCCTCATCGAGGATGGAAACCGTCTCGCCGTCTTCGTCCGGAACGAAAACCGCCAAGTCGATTACATCGGGATGGTAATCCATGGTCGTCGGCGGGGCTTCCGGCCATTGCGGAATGACGGCGCCGCCGCGGACGAAGAGCGGAATACGCTCGGGCGACGTTTCGGCATCGAGGGTCCGAGGCCCTTTAAAGGTCTCGCCAGAGTACCAGTCATGCCATGTTCCCGGCGGCAGGTACACGCGACGCTTCCGCGCCGCGGCGACGTATACCGGCGCGACGAGCAGGTGCGGCCCAAGGAGATACTGATCGTCGACAGCCCATGCCGCGCGGTCCGATTGGAACGCCAAGACGAGCGGCCGCTGCACCGGTTGGCCGGTCTCGGCGGCTTCGAGAAACGCGGCATAGATGTAGGGCATCAACCGGTAGCGCAGACAGATCGCTTCACGGCAGACCGCTTCCCACATGCCGCCAAAAGACCAGGGGTACTGGTCGACCACGTCACAATTGTGGTTGCGGAAGAACGGACTGAGCGCTCCCAGCTGATACCAGCGGCCGAGCAATTCGCCGTTCGCCGGCTCGGCGAAACCGCCGACATCCGCGCCAACAAAAGGCTGCCCCGACAGGCCGAGGCCCATCGCCATCGGCATGCTCAGCCACAAGTGGTCCCAGCGGGCGCAGTTGTCACCCAGCCAGTTGGCGGCGAAGCGCTGGATTCCGGGGGACCCGGCGCGACTGAGCACGAACGGCCGCTCGTCGGCACGGGCGCGTCGCAAGCCCGCGGCGGTCGCCTCGGCCATCAGCGTTGCGTAAAGATTGTGGTAACGCACATGCGCTTCGCGGCCGCCATCGAAGCGCATGGGCAGCGGATCGATCTCGCCCGTGCTTGGCTCGTTCATGTCGATCCAGATGCCGGCGACACCTTCGTCGGCCAGCGCGGCGATGCGCGAAGCCCACCACTGCCGGGTTTCCGGCTTGGCGTAATCGGGAAACGCCGTGCGGCCCGGCCACACCTGCCCGGTGTAGATCGCGCCGCCTTCGCTCAGGCACAACAGTCCCCGGTCCGCCGCCTCGTCGTAGACGTCGTAGCCGGGCTCGATCTTGACGCCGGGATCGATAATCGTCACCACCCGGAATCCTTCGTCACGCAGGCCCGCCAGCATGGCCTTCGGCTGCGGAAAGCGCTCGCGCGCCCACGTGAACACCCGAAAGCCGTCCATGTAATCGATGTCGAGCCAAAGGGCGTCGCAAGGAATGCCTTTCTTGCGATAGGTCGCGGCAATCCAGCGCAAGCGCTTCTCATCGTAGAGATGCCAACGGCACTGATGGTGCCCGAGCGCCCACAGCGGCGGCGGCGGGATGCGGCCGGTCAGCCACGTGAATCCCTCCAGGATCTTCTTCAGCGTCGGTCCGGCGAAGATGTATTCAACGTAGCTGCCGCCGGCAAAATGAATGCGGTAACGCCCATCGTCAGCGAAATCGAAGTATGCCGGGTAGCTATTGTCGATGAAATGACCTGAAGCCGCGCCCGTCTCGGCATCGAGATGGTAGAAGAACGGAATGGACATGTAATAAGGATCGAAATCGATATCGGTCGGTTTTTTCAACCTGCCCCGTTCGAAGGGCCAGTGTTTTTCGACAACCGGATTGTCCATGCCGAGAACATCGGTGTTCCATAAAAGAAAGTTGCGGCCGTTGCGATTGAAGGTTCCGCTCTTCTCCCCCAGTCCCAGGATCAGGTCGTCGCGATCGCGCTCGCGCATCACGATGAACTCGTCGTTCATCGTGCCATAGCCGAGCGAAGCGCCGTCGTCGTCGTGCGCCGTGCTGAACAGGCGCCCGCCGTCGGCGCGCGTCGCGGTGATGCCGCCGGAGGGCGCGATCTCCACGATCATCCGCTCCGTCGCGAACGTCACCGCCGCGTCCGTGGTCATGACCTCGAAGGGCGGCGACGCCGGCAACGGCGCGCTCACGGCGGGAGTCGGACAATCCGGAATCCGCCCCTGCCTCGAGACCGCAAGGCGGATGATATCGGGGCGCACGGCGTCGATCCGCAACTGCTCGGCGCCGAGCGGCAGAACGATTCCGCGCGGAGTCTCAGTCGCCGGGCCGACCTCGCGGCAGAATTCGAAGTAGCTCAAGATCGCCTTGCCAAACATCGGCCCTCGCTTCCTCCCCATGGACCCTGTCCGCGCGCGCCAGCTTGGCGCGGGCGACGCCGCACGGTCTTTAACGCAGGTCAATGAACTGCGGACGCGGCGAGCATAGCATTGCCGGAAGCAATTTGACGATTACGAGCCTGGGAGGTTGCGGACATGGAAACGCGATTGCAAGGCAAGGTCGTGGCGCTTCTCGTGACGGATGGTTTCGAGCAGAGCGAGTTGACCAAGCCGAAGGAAGCTTTGGAGGCGGCGGGCGCCACGGTTCACATCATCGCCCCCAAGGAAGGCGAGGTCCAAGGTTGGAAGCATCTTGAAAAAGGCGACCTTTTCTCCGTCGACGCGCGGCTTGCGACGGCCAAGGCGAGCGATTACTGGGCGCTGGTGCTTCCGGGCGGCGTGATCAACGCCGACCAGATCCGCATGAACCCGGACGCCGTCGCGTTCGTGCGCGACTTTAACGGCAAGGGCAAGGTGATCGCGGCGATTTGCCACAGCGCGTGGATCCTGATCGAGGCCGACGCCGTCGAGGGCAAGCGGATGACGTCGTACCGCTCGCTGCAAACGGATTTGCGCAATGCCGGCGCCGAGTGGGTCGACGAAGAGGTCGTGGTGGACGATCATTTGATCACCAGCCGGACCCCCGCCGATCTTCCCGCGTTCAACGCCGCGCTCGTCGAGGCGGTGGCGAAGGCGGCGCCGGCGAAGGATGCGGTGACCTGACGGGAGCGGCCGGCCCTCGTGCCGCCCGAGCGGGCTGCTTCGGGGGGCCGCAGGGACTCCTCGGACAAGCCCCCTGGGCCCGTTTTTCATGCCAGTTCGAACTTCGGCGCGGTCCAGGGCTCGGCTCGGGCGGCGGCGAACCACTCCTTGACCGCCGCCGTCTCCAGCACCGCTTCCATGTAGGCTTGGCAAACGGTATCGACGCCGACCCTGTAGGTGACGAATCGGGACACGACTGGAGCAAAGAAGGCGTCGGCGAGGGTCCAGGCCCCGAACAGGAAGGGTCCTTCACCGCCGAAGCGCCGCCGGCAGTCGTTCCACAGCATAACGATGCGGCGAATGTCGGCTTCCAGCTCGGGGGTGCGGAAGCGAGCGGGCTTACGCGCCCGGACGTTCATCGCGCATTGGCTGCGCAGCGCCTGGAAGCCCGCGTGCATTTCCGCGACGACGGCGCGGGCGACGGCGCGCGCCTCCTCGGCGGCCGGCCAAAGCTCAGCCTCGGGATAGCGCTCGGCGAGATATTCGCCAATGGCCAGCGAGTCCCAGACGAGC
Organism: uncultured Rhodospirillaceae bacterium; assembly: GCA_964603915.1. Taxonomy (GTDB): domain Bacteria; phylum Pseudomonadota; class Alphaproteobacteria; order Rhodospirillales; family Defluviicoccaceae; genus REEP01. The sequence continues at coordinate 4,302 of CAZRWU010000006.1, read as the reverse complement.
AGCCCATCCGCCATCTTCAGCACCGGCACCTTCCCCGATGGCGAATGCGCGGCGATGGCGGACACCGTCGACGGCTGGTCGAGGGGGATGACGATTTCATCGAACGCGACACCGGTCCGCTTGGCGGCGAGCCACGCGCGCACCGACCAGGAGGAGTAGTTCTTGTTGCCAAGGACGAGAGTAAATTCAGGCATGAGAATGCTCCTGTTCTTGAGTCGGTTGCGAGATGGCGCTGTACTTTCCTGCAAGCCCAAGCCGGCGGCACTCGATCTACCGCCGGCCTTTCCCATCTTTAGCTGCTGCAGTCGCTGGCCGATTCGAAGCTACATCGCGAACGGATTGCTGAACACCGCCGCCGCGCCCAGTTCGCTTTCGATTTCCAGGAGCCGGTTGTACTTGGCGATCCGCTCGGAGCGGCAGGCGGAGCCGGTTTTGATCTGGCCGCCGCCCATGGCGACGGCGAAATCGGCCATGAAGGTGTCCTCGGTCTCGCCCGACCGGTGCGAGATGACATAGCCCCAGCCGACTTTCCGGCACAGGTCGATCGCCTCGATCGTTTCGGTGACGGTGCCGATCTGATTGAGCTTGATCAGCACGGCATTGGCCGTTTCCTCGGCAATGCCGCGGGCGATGAAGCGGGTATTGGTCACAAAGATATCGTCGCCGACAATCTGGATCCGCTGACCAAGCGCCTCGGTATGCGTCTTGAAGCCTTCCCAGTCGTTCTCGTCGAGGCCGTCCTCGATGGAGACGATCGGATACGTGGCGATCCAGTCCTTGTACAGCTCGGTCATGTCGGCGTTCGACTTCCTGCCCTGGCCCGACTTGGCCAGGTCATAGCCGCCATCGGCAAAGAACGAACTCGCGGCCGGATCGAGCGCGATCGCCACGTCCTTGCCCGCTTGGTAGCCGGCCGCGCCGATCGCTTCGACGATCAACTCGCACGCCTCCTCGTTGCTTTTGAGGTTCGGCGCAAAACCGCCCTCGTCGCCGACCGCCGTCGAATACCCCTTTTTCTTCAAGATGCCTGCGAGCGCGTGGAAGGTTTCGGCGCCGTAGCGCAACGCCTCGGCGAATGACGGCGCGCCGACCGGCATCGCCATGAACTCCTGGAAATCGACGCTGTTGTCGGCGTGCTTGCCGCCATTGAGGATGTTCATCATCGGCACCGGCAGCCGTCGTGCTCCCGCGCCGCCCAAATAGGCGTAAAGCGGTAGGCCCGCCGCCGCCGCCGCCGCCCGCGCCACCGCCATCGATACGCCGAGAGTGGCGTTGGCGCCGAGCTTGGCCTTGTTCGGCGTGCCGTCGAGGTCGATCATCAGCCGGTCGATCTCGCCCTGGCGGCTCGGGTTGATGCCGATCAGCTTTGGCGCGATCTTCTCGTTGACGCCGGCGCACGCCTTGAGCACGCCCTTGCCGCCATAGCGCTTGCTGTCGCCGTCGCGCAGTTCGACGGCTTCGTTCTCGCCGGTGGATGCCCCAGAAGGCACCGACGCCGAAACAGCCGTACCGTCATCGAGGGCAAGATGCACCCGCACCGTCGGATTGCCGCGCGAATCGAGAATCTCCTGGGCATGCAGGGTCTTGATCGTGGACGTCATGGTCGTCTCCTTCCCTTTGGCAATCACTTCTTGTTCAAGTGGCGCGGACGTGGCCCGAAGCGCTCAGCGAGCGGAAGATTTGTTAGGATTGGGACCGTAACGCAGCACCCGCGCCTTTTCGAGGGTAACGAGGCCGCTTTCCATCATGTCGTCGAGCACGGGCAAAAACGCGTCGATCTTCTGCTGGGTGTCGACGATCTCGACGACGAGCGGCAGATCGTCGGAAAGGCGCAGGATTTTGGACGTGTGGATGCGGCTGGTGTGACCGTAGCCGGCCGACCCCCGCAACACGGTAGCGCCGGCGAGGCCCATCTCGCGCGCCTTGAAAACCAGCGCCTCGTAGAGCGGCTCGCCGCGATGCTGGTCGAACTCGCTGATGAAGATGCGCAGCAGCACCGACTCTTCAGGCAACTCGATTCTCATGGCGCCTCCAAATCGCACAACCCTATCGTCTTGAACGACCGCCTTGGCAAGGATGACGCAAGACGACCGTTCCCTTTGTCGAGCGTCAGACCGAGGCCGGCAAGGCCTGCGGTGCGACGTCGCCCGGCAAAACGGGAACAATCGGCACGCAACCGCTCCTCCCCGCGATCACCCCAAAATCTAGGTTCGTGGATGATCGGTCGCCGTCGACGACGCCCGGACGCGCGCGATCGCTCTCTTGTAGAACCGTTGCCAGCCGAGGTGCTCCAGCCGCGCCATGATGAGGGTCTCGATTGCTTCCGGGCCCGTCGGCCCGCCGGCGATGAAGCCGAGGTCGTTGGCGAGGATACGGCCCGCGTCGCTGTCGAGAAAGTCGCGGATCTCGCTTGGACTCAGCCCGAAGACGCTGGCGAGGGCGTCGCTTGCCGCCTCCCATACGTACGCGGCATCATAGCCGTTGCGCTCGCTGGCGGCCCAGAAACCCGCGCGCGGGTTCTTGGTCGGCAGAATGGCTCTCGTCGTCATGGGCTAGCGTCGATGCCGACTGGCGATGCGTCGGCACGACGGGCGTCGCGCCGCGGGACGCGACGGCGCCGACGGGGCGCGGGAGGCTCTCACCGGCTTCGCGCCAGCACGCGCGCGTCAAACCGCTGCGGCGGGCACCCTGCGGCTTCTGGTTGCCGGTACGTAGGCGATACGGCAGTGGGTCGGGCAGTAGGGCTTGCCGGGAACGCTCGGGGCGGCGCAGAAATGGAAACCCTCGCGTCCGGGTTCGCCCAGCGGCCAACTGCACATTCCAGTGCTCAGCCGCTCCAGCCGGACGAGAATCTGCTCTTGCGAGGGAGGCGGCGAGGATGGCCGACGTTTGCGCAATTGGAGACGAAACGCCTTGCCGATGACCGCGTTCTTGGTGACCGCCAAGCGGCGCCCGATTTCGCTCGCGCAAATGCCTTCGTTCCATAGCGTGATGAGCGCCGCAGTGCGTTCCGGTGTCCATTCTTCGGTCATCGTTTCCACTCCCGTTGAGCCGGTGAGATTTGCGCCCTGGCTACCTTGTGATCGCAGAGGGTAGGCAGGACAAGACCTTACGGGATTTTTCTGATGTGGTACACAAGGAGAGACGAATGGCGAGCGGATTGTTGACAGGAAGATGACGATTGTGTCCTGGATGACACACTTCATTTGCCGGCAGATGGCGGTCGATTGCAAGCCGATTCCGAGAAAATCGGCGCGCCAAAGGCACATAGAAGCTTGCCCGCAGAGAGTGGATGAAGCCGCTCGACCTTGCCTTGGACGCTCTCCACGTCCCCTCGCAAGCAGGATGGTGCCGGGCGCCGACGCGCGCCAGCGTTTATGGCTGGATAAAGGTTATGGCTCCGAAGAGCCGAGCGGCCCCGCCGCCGAATCGGGCTTCACGCTGTTCGCGCGCAGGCGCGGTAAGGAGGATGAAGCGCTTCCGCCGCATCGGCGTCCGATGCGGCAAACAGCCTGTCAACGATCACGCCAAGCGCCACCTTGCGCGCGGCCCCACCCGATCACAGACGCGATGCCGTACCGCGGTCGGTTCTAGGGCGCAACCACGTTGGCCGTTGGGAGACGGGGATATGCGGCGGCAGACGATCGCGCGAAATCGCCGCCTCGCCGTTTAAGTTCGTCACAGAACCAAAGGTAGGTGCGGGTAATGCCGTCCCGGATGGACACGCGCGGTTGCCACCCCAAGGCGGTCAAACGAGACACGTCGAGAAGCTTGCGCGGCGCTCCGTCGGGTTTCGAGGCGTCGAACTCGATCGCGCCGTGAAAGCCCACCACCTCAGCCACCAGCTTGGCGAGGTCTGCGATAGCGATGTCCGCGCCCCAGCCGATGTTGATGTGCTGTTCGTCCGAATAATGCCGCATAAGAAAGACGCAGGCATCGACCAAATCATCGACGTAGAGGAATTCCCGCCGCGGCCGCCCCGTCCCCCACACCCGCAGTGATCTACGGCCTGCCATCTCGGCCGCGTGCGCTTTGGCGAGCAAGGCGGGAAGAACATGCGAGGATTCGAGATCGAAGTTGTCGCCCGGCCCATAGAGGTTGGTCGGCTGGCAGGCGATGAAGTCGCATCCCCACTGGCGACGGTAGGCGGCGCATAGTTTCAGGCCAGAGATCTTGGCGATGGCGTACCACTCGTTCGTCGGCTCAAGAGGCCCCGACAGCAGGGCCTCCTCTCGCATGGGCTGCGGCGCCTCCCGCGGGTAGATGCACGAGGACCCAAGAAAGAGCAGCTTCTCGACGCCA
>CAZRWU010000005.1:0-43059 GCA_964603915.1 uncultured Rhodospirillaceae bacterium | reverse complement strand
GCATACCATGACCACCGAGCCAATCACCCTTTGCTGAACTTTCAAGACATTACCCCCGTAAGTCGCAATTAGCGCAGGTTGGTATTAGTTCTTACAAATCAATAAGTTATCCTCTTGCACATGGTGGTTTATCGGCTTGCAAATGAACGAAATCGCGGCGATTCCGGTCCGGCTCATTGCTGATTGGGCCGCTGACGGCGGGCAGCGTCTGTGCGGCGCCCGGCAGCCGTCCGCTTCTCCAGCTTGCGGATCTGCAGCTACAGCGTCTCGATGTGCGCCGCTCCTGTCCGCAACCCGCCGACCTTTTCGCTCATCGCCGCCAAGCCGGCCTCACTGCGCGGCGTAGGCATCGTCGAAGAAGGCCTTTTCCAGCGCGACCGTGTGGCGAAACGCCGCTGCGACGCGGTCCTGGCGGTCGGGAGCAAGGGCGGGGCCGTCGCGGTCGAGCTGGGCGCGAAGCCACGCAACGAAGGCGTCGAACGCGGGATTGGAGTGGAGGACGATCCATTCGCGATGATAGAACCTCTCTGGATAGAACCTCTCTGGCCGCCGATCGGCGAGCGCGCTCGCCCAGGCGTTGTACAGCCACTCGAACACCACCAGCGGCGTCAGAGTCTCGACGTACCCGGGAGCGGCAACGGCTTCCGCCATCAGGTCATGGAATGCCTGCGTCGGGCCGCGCAGCATCGGCCGCGCGCGCTCCTCGGCCGAAACGCCCAGGGCGTCGAAGGCGCGCTGAAAGTAGGTGTTCTCCTCGCCCGTCACCGCGCCGAGGAAGCGGCCGAGGGGAACGCGATCGGCCAGCGAGGGAGCCTTGACGATCGCGCTTGCCGTCAGTCTGACGAACGAGTCGAGAAACGCGTAATCCTGAACGAGATAGCGCCGCATGACCGCATCGGCGAGGGCGCCGTCGCCCAATTCCCGCGTGAACCGGTGGTTCACCGCTTGGCTCCAGGTGGGCTCCGCTCCCTCGCGAAGCCACTCGGAAAATCGCCTGTCGGCGCGGCCCGTGGCCCAGCTGTCATAAGCCGATGGCGGCATCGCTCACCTCCGCGATGTCCATCGAGATCGCTCCCCGCCCCTCAATCCTCAGCAACCGGGTGGATCGTCAGGGACGGCCCCGAGGAGTCATCCGAGATGGTGATATACTGCCCGCCGCTCTCGTCGATGAGCGAGACATTGACCGACTGACCGTCCTGGTTGTCTTTCCACATCTGGTAGAAAGCCAGAACGGCGAGAAGATGATCTTGGCGGTCGCCGTAAATCAGCCATTCCCGCGTCGGCGCCACCCGCAAGGTCCTGTTCTCCGCGACCTCGACCCGCTCGACCAGCCGGTAGCCGTGATGCTCCTCGATGGTGCGCATCAAGGAATCGAAACCGGGCGAAAGATCCTTGAAGCCGGCGGGCTCCGTTTCGCGGCCGAGGCGAGTCGCCGCCGACAACTCGACGAGGTTGCCGTGGATCCACCCCTCTTCGCCGCTCCTGATCACCCTTACTCCCAGCCAGTCTCCCTGCCTTTGCAGCTCGATCAATTCATCGCCGCGCTCAACCTGTCCCAGGGCCTCCGTTCTTTCGGAAGGGCCGGCGCGCAGGTTGGCGCGCTCGGCCGTCACTTCTTGTATGTCGCCGGGAAACGCCCCCGCAGCGCCACCGAGAAGGACCACCGACAAAGCCACCGCCACGGGAACCGCGCGCAGCGCCGAACGGCTTGCAAGAATCCGCCACATGTTTCGCCTCCGTTTCCGTCAAGCCAGAACGCACGGATTATCCGGCGCCCATCGTTTTCTTCGCGCCCCGGCCGCGTCTCCGGCCCGCCGTTACCTTGCATCCCTGCCGAGCTTGTCGCTTCAACAGGGCAACGCAGAATCGACGACGAAGGTTCCCGATAGCCGAAAACCGCGGTGGCCTTCGCCGGCAAGAAAAAAACCATGCCGTCAACGACTTGCGTGAGCGATGCGGTGGCCGGCCGAACAGGAACCGGTGGACCTGCTCGGCCGCTGTCGCGCCGCTCCTTCATCCACCGGCGCGGCGAATCTCGGCCAAGCTCGGCTCGTGACCCCGGCCATCGCCGTCGATGACGTACTGCCCGGGCAGCTGGCCCGCCCCGTGCCGCTGCGCCACGGCCAGGAGGGCCGCCGGGTAACCGTCGGGCGTCGTGCGGGCGGTGATGAAGGGGCCGTCGGCGACCGCCATGTACGGGCTTCCATCCCGGGAGATGAAGCCGCCCTGGGGTCCGGTGTACTGCTTGATCATTTGTTCGAGGGTGATCGGCGCCGAACCGTAATTGGGACCGTAGCCGCCTTCGACGGGAACATCGGTGGTCCCATCGGTATAATCGTCCTGCTCGGAATGACCGGTCGCCAATCGGCCCCAGACAAGGGGCGCCTTGGTTTCGGGATCGGTGGCCTGAATGAGGACCTGGACGCCATAGCAGATCGCCACCACCGGACGCCCGAGAGCGGCGAGCAGCGCAATCAGCGGACGGACCGAGGTGTTGCCGCCAAGATCCATGTAGGCCCCGGCGCCGCCGACAATGAACATGCCGGCGTACTGGGCGGCCTCGCGCAGGCCCTCGGCCAGCTGGCGCCGGAACGGCTCGCGCGATGCTTCCCCGTGCTGCGGCCGGGGCGTCGGCGGCAGCCATGCGTCGAGGTTGCGCGGCTCGTTGAGACGCCGCCCCTCGGGCGTCGTCCGATCGTTGTAGCGCCTCCCCAACTCGGCCTCCCCCGGCGACACCTGAAGGGCGTTCCACGCCTGGTCGCGGAAGCTTGTGTCCAGGCTGACGCCGTAAACGAAGGGCCGCTGCCCGCGCGGGGTCGCGTAGTCGACTTCGTACCCGGCGGCGCGGAACACCTGGTCGGTCAGCGTCAGCTCGGAGCTCCAGTATCCGTGCTGAGGGATGACCGCGACGATCCTGCCGGGCCTCTCGGGAATATCGACCTTGACCCCGGTGAAGCGCTCGATTTCGCTGATGAGGAACGCCTTGTCGAAACGTCCGTCGGCCATGCGCTGGGCGATGAGCCCGACGGGCGCGTCCCCCGGGACGAGCATCTCCGGAAAGGCGACGGCCGCGGCGTGGCTGTTCGCGATCGCCATGGCGACGTCCTCGGGAGATTCCCGGCTTTTCGAAACTTCCTCAACCATCACAGCCTCCTCAGGTAAATTCGTGCCGCGATCAGCAACCGCGCCGGTCGATGATGACGTTTTCCTTGCCCCCTTCCGGCCGCACGCGCTGTCGCGACGATGTGTCCGCCATCACGCATGACGCCCTTGTTGCGCATGCATAGCATCCGCAGCGACGGGCGAAGAATCCAGCAAATTGTTTCCGCAATCCGATCATTTGGCGAAGGCCGGCGTCGCCCGTCCCCGGCGTCCCCGGGTTACGCCAGCTCTGGCCACTCGCCATGCTCGCGCCGGTCGTCATCGGGGGTATGGGAACCGACGCCATCATGGGCGGCTCGCGCCGCATCCCAGCCGCCGGCGAGATCCGCAACGCCGAGCGGGCGCCGGGAACACGCGCATAAGCTTTTCATTTCACTACTGATCGCTTCGATCGGCGGTCCGGACCGCGGCATGGTCCCGGTCCCGGCCGAGCATGGCTTCGCTCAGCAAGTCCGGGATCAGTGTCTCGAAATCCGGGGCGGCCGGCGGCAGGTTCACAGCCGCGAGGCGCGCGGTGCCGCCGATGAGCAGCGGCATATCGTCAGGCCGCCGCAAGGCGGGATCGACCTCGACCCGCAGTCGCCGGCCGCTGGCCGCGATCATCGACTCAAGCAGGTCGCGCAGCTTGAAAGCGCGTCCGCTGCACACGTTGACAACCGGCCACGGCCAAGAGGGGATGCGGGCGAGGGCGAGCAGAAGACGCGCGGCCTCGGCGACGTCGATGAAATCCCGCCCGACGTCGAGATCGCCGACCCGGACAACGCCGTCACCGTGCGCCGCCGCCGCGATCCGCCGCGCGAACGAGGGCAGGGCGAGCTTCGGCGGCATGCCGATGCCGACGGGATTGAACAGGCGCGCCGTCAGGACGGGCAGGCCGCGCGCCGCCGCGGCCAATCCCAGCAAGGTCTGGGCGTGCTTGGCGATGCCGTATTCGCTGCGCGGCCGGCAGGGATGGTCCTCGCCAACCGGCATGGCGTCGGCGGCGACGAGGCCGTATTCGGCGGCCGAGCCGAGGAGGATGATCCGCGGCGGAGTGGCCATCGCCGAGACGGCGGCGAGCAGTTCCGCGGCCGGCACGGCGTTGGCCTCGACGAGGTCCCGAAAATCGGCGCCGTGGGTCGCGCCGACACAGTGGATCACCGCATCGGCGCGGCTGAAAGCCAGCGCGTGCGCGAATTCCGCGCGGCCCCACGGGCCGGGGCCGAGCGCGACATCCCGTTCGGCTTGAGCGTGCGTCGCCCGGCTGGCGCAAAAAAGCCGGACGCCCGCGGCGGCGGGGGAAGCGCGAATATGGCGGCCGAGAAAACCGCGCGCGCCTGTCAACAGGATCCGCATCAGGCGCCGCCGCGCGGCACGAACGCGTGGGGGTCGCGCTCGACAATGCTCTGCGCGACGGCGAAATCCTCCGGGCGGCCGATATCCAGCCACGTGCACTCCTGCCGATGGCAGCGGACGAGCAGATCGGCCTTCGTCGCCGACTGCATCAGATCCGGCATATCGAGGTACGCCCCCGGCACGAGCCAGCGCCGAATCGCCTCGCGGTTGAGCACGTAGAGGCCCATGCTGACCAGATGCCGGTCGATCGGCTTTTCGCGGTAGCCGACCATGCGCATGTTCTCATCGACTTCCAGCAGGCCGAACTCCGAGCGGATCTCGCGGCGATAGGCGGCAATGGTCGCCGCCGCGCCGCTCGCGCGATGATCAGCGATCATGCGGCCGACATCGAGGTTGGTGAGAAGGTCGCCGTTGGTGAGAACGAAGGTCTCCTCCAACTGGTCGAGGACCAGAGCCATCGGACCGGCGGTCCCCAGCGGCTTGTCCTCGACGCTGTATGTGATCGACACGCCGAATCGGGATCCGTCTCCGAAGAAGGCCTCGATCAGGTGGCGGAGGTGATTGACGGCGATGATGATCCTGGTGACGTTCGCCGCAGACAATTGAAGGAGGAGAATTTCGAGAACCGGCTTGTCGCCAAGCGGCATGAGAGGCTTGGGAAACACGGCGGAGTAGGGATGCAAGCGCGAGCCTTTGCCTCCGGCCATGATGATTGCCTGCATGATGCGCTTCCCGATCCCTAAACGGTGTAGAGCGTGGGGGCGTAGAGGTCGCGGTTGGCGGCGATGAAGGCGATGACCTGGCGCAAGCCGTCATTCAAGGACGTGGCTGGACGCCAGCCGAGCAGCCGCGCCGCCTTGGCGTTGTCCGATACGAGCCTCATGACCTCGCTCGCCGGCGGCCGCTCGCGCGCCTTGTCGTGAACAATGGGTTTTTCGATGCGCATCAGCTGCAAGATGCGCTTGGCGAAATCGCCGATGCTGGAGGTCTCGCCGGTGCCGAGATTGATCGTCTCGCCTTCGATCCCGCCGACGGTGGCGGCGAGAATGAACCCTTCGACCGTGTCGGCGACGAACGTCATGTCGCGCTGCGGAGAGAGCGCGCCGAGATGAATTTCGTCGCGCGCGAGAGCCTGCGCGACGATGGTGGGAATGAAGGCGCGGGCGGACTGGCGCGGCCCGAAGGTGTTGAACGGGCGGAGCACCACGACGGGAACGTCGAACGATCGGAAATAGGCCTCGGCCATCTTGTCGGCGGCGATCTTGCTGGCCGAATAGGGCGATTGGCCCTGCAGGGGATGGTCCTCGTCGATGGGCGCGCGCAGCGCGGTGCCGTAGACCTCCGAGGTGCTGGTATGAACCAGGCGGCGCGCGCCATGGCGGCGGACCGCTTCCAGGACGTTCAGGGTTCCCTCGACGTTGGCGCGCAGGTAGGACCGCGGCGCGCTGTAGGAGTAGGGGATGGCGATGAGGGCGGCGAGGTGAAGGACGATCTCGTGCCCCTCGACGGCGCGATGGACGAAATCGCTGTCCTCGATATTGCCCGGGAGCACGGTCAGCGCGGCGCGCAGGGACTCGGGCAGGAACGCGAGATTGCCGATGGACGACGCGGAGTTGTAGCGGATCATGGCGGTCACCCGCGCCTCGCGCCGCAGCAGCGTCTCGACGAGATGGCTGCCGATGAAACCGGCCGCGCCGGTCACGAGAATCTTCCTGCCTGCGACCACCCAAGCCTCCCATCACCCTTGTCCCGGCGCCGGATCCGCTCGCGCCGCCGCGCAACAGCCGCCGCCCCGCTCACTCGTGCGCCCGCGCGATGCCGATCTTCTCGCGGAACAGCGACGATGGCGTCGCCAGCGCCCGCGCCGCGTTCATCCGCCGGGCAAGCGAGGCCGCCTGCATCCGGATGAGGTGGACGGCGCCCGGCACGATGAAATGGCGATAGCCGCGCGCCACCGTCTCGGCGTTCCAGCACCAGTCCTCGTAGCCGAAGCCGGCGTCCAGGTTCGTCTCGCGGAAGGGTACGCGCTCGTAGACCTCGCGCGGAGCAAAACTGAGAGAGGTCCAGTGATTGCGCAGCCCCAGCAGCACCCAATCGCCAAGCGCCGTATCGATGTCGTGGTGCATCATCCAGGAGGGCTCGCCGCCGGGCCCGAAGTACAGGTTCGCCTCCGGATGCCAGACGGCGGGCGCCGCGACCGACAGGGCGCAGCGATAGGCCTTGATCAGCCAATCGCGGCACCAAAGATCGTCGCCATCGAGAAAGGCGAAGAACCGGCCTCCGCCGGCCGCGACGGCGGCGTTGCGGGCCATGCCGAGGTCATCCACAGGCAGCTCGAGAACGCTGGCCTCCAGCTTGGGGGCGATCGCGAGATAGTTCCGCGTCGCCGCGTCGGGACAATCGGCGGCGATGAGAATCTCCACGCTCACGCCCGCGGCGGCCGCCGCCGCGCGCGCCTGAACCATGCTCTGCAGGGAATTGTGGGCGAGAAGTCCCTCGCGATGGACATTGAGGACGGCGGTGATGTCCGGCGCCGATGGCGTCATGGGCGGGCGGCCCCTTTCTTGGCGAGAAACCCCGGATCGCGCGCCAGCACGCGAACCCACTCGGCATCGTCGGCGGCGGGCGGAAGAAAGCGGAAGTTCCGGCGCGTCGCCGCGGGAAGACCGTATCGCGCGGCGAGGTCATCGACCCATGCCGGATCGCTGGCGTAAACCGCGGCGAGAAAGGGCAGGCACTCCCTTAAGTAGCGCAGCGCCAAATCGTCCTCTTCGGCGCCCTCCAAGGCGTCGCCTGCCAAGGACACGAAAGCCGCGAAGAGGCCGCAAAGACGATGGAGAGCCACGCCTTGCCGGGCGATCGCCCGCCATCCCACGGCGCTTTCGAGGACGAGCGCCGCTTGCGGCCGCAGGGCATGAATGAGGGCGACGACGATCGCAACCTTCTCCTCGATATCGAGATCGGCGCGAAACTCCGCCAGCGAGCGCCAAACCACTCCGCCCGGCGCCGCCGCCGCGACCGATGGCCGGGTCTCGTCGGCGGCGAGGACGAGAAGAGCGGCGGGATCGCCGCTCGCGATCGCGTGGTGACACACGCACAAGAGGTGCCGGCGCAGCCGCTCGTCGTCGAGCGACGGCACGATCAGCAGCGTCCGTGGCGCGCGGTCGAGCGAGAGATAAAGGCTCCGCCATGCCTCGGCGAGGGATTCGGGGAGATCCGGGATGACTGGAAGAGCGTCCAGCGGTTGATGCCGCAACCGCGCCAGATCGAACTCGCTGCCGGCGAATTCCTCGATGAGGGCCGTCGCCGCGGCGAGCGCCTCCTGGCTGGGGCCGCGGCGCGCGGGCGCCGGCGGTCTCGGCAAGCGGCCCTCGGCGGCGCCGTGATCGAGGTAGTGCCGCAGCGGATTGAGGCCGGCCTGGGCGACATCGGGATAGGTTTGCAGATACCAGCGGGTGCTGAACAGGGGCGAGGGATCGCGGCCCTCGGCGGCGCCGTGCTCGAGGTAATGTCGCAGCGGATTGAGGCCGGCCTGGGCGACATCGGGATAGGTTTGCAGATACCAGTCGGCGTCGAACAGCGCGCGGACGGCATCGAACACCGCATCCGCAGCGGGTTCCGGTTGGCCGGCGTCCGGAATCGGCCCGCCGTCCTCGGCGGGCGGCGGTTGCTGGTGCCGGGGATCTTGTTCCATCAGGCTGAGGCCGCGGGCGGCGTCGTCCGGAAAGGCGCAAGGAAGCTGCTCGACGTCGCATCCTACCCGGGGCGGATCGGAGGGCGAGCGCGCGGCCCGCCATTCTTGCACCGCGCGCGACAGACGCGGCGTTGCCCGCCGCCACGCCGCTCCTCGCAGCCTCAGAACGAAGGCGTTCAAATCCGTCATAAGCGTCATCCCTGAGCGGCGGCCATCACCGGCTGTGGCCGGGCCTCGGGCCTCAAGCGCCGATCCTCCGGCAGGAGTTCCGATAGGGCCGCCTCGTAGGCGGCGCGCATGCGACGGGCATCGAGTCGCGCCTCGGCGCTGGCCCGCGCCGCGCTGCGCATGCGGGCAAGCCGATCCGGGCTCATCGCCGCCTCGTGGATGCATGAGAGGAAGGCGTCGACGTCGCCGGGAGCGCACAGCCACCCCGTCTCCCCCGCGTCGATGAGGGCCGGCAGGCCGCCGACCCGGGAGGCGAGAACCGGCGTTCCGACCGCCAGCGCTTCGAGGACCACCATCGGCCGGCCGTCGAGGCGCGAGGGCACGACCAGGACGTCGATCGACGCCAGCACCGCGGCGATGTCGGGGACTTCTCCGAGCAGATGAAAGCGGCCGGGCGGAAACGCCGCCGCGGCGATCGCCTGCCCGATCTCCGGCCCGAGAGGGCCCGCGCCGGTCATCACGAAGCGCACCGGCCACGCCGGATCGGCGCGCCGCGCCATCGCGACGAAAGCCAGCGGATCCTTCTCTTGCGACCAGCGTCCGCTGAAACCGACAATAATGTCGGCGGGTCCCTGCGCGATCCTGGCGCGAAACGCCGCCGACCGCAGGCCGGGATGCAGCCGGTCGAGATCGACGCCGCTCTCGATGAGGCGGATCCGTTCGCCCGCCTCGCCATGCTCGACGAGCCAGGCCCGCACCTCCTCGTTCTCGACAAGGATCCGATCGATTTCATGCCGCCGGCGCCGGTTGTTCTCGGTGTGGCCTTGCGTGTTGAACAAGAGATCGACGACCTTGAGGCGAGGGAATTCGGCGCGCAGGGGTCGCAAATTGTCGTAGACGAAGGCGCTGCCGGCGAGCCAAAGGATATCGACCGCGCGCGAGGCGACGAGATGGCGCAGGAAGTCGCTCCAGTACTCGCGGGGCAAGAACCTGGGAAGATGAAAGATTTCCGCCGTGTGCGGCTCGAACCACGGCGTCGCATCGCCGTGTTCGCGGCCGGCCTCGATCGAGGTCATGACGACGACGCGCCATCCGCGCGCGGTCAGGTGGGCGACGACGGAACTCACCAGCCGCTCCGCCCCGCCGAGGATCAGAAACGGCATCGCCAGCACCACGGTCGGACGATGCGCCGCGCCGGCCGCAGCCGCGGCGGACTCAAGAGCGATCTTCGGCAGCGCGCCGAGCGGCGTTGCGCGCCGCGCCGCCGCCAGCCGCCGCGAGCGCTCGCGCGCCTCGGGGGTGATCACATCGGCGTTCATCATGCCGACAAGCTCGCGTTGCCGATCCATGGGAAGGACATCCGGGCCACGGCTCAAGCTTGCGCCATGAACGCGATACACTAGAAGCGGATCCAAGGCGAGATTGATGAAGCGCGCCCCGAGCGCCGCCAGCCGCACCCAGAACGCCCAATCCTCGTAGACGTAACCGGTAACCCTGCGGTCGGTATCGCGGAAACCGCCGGCGCGCTCCCACAAATCGCGGCGGAAAACGGCGCAGGTCAAGCAATGATTGGCCTGTAAAAGAGTATCGAGGTCGGGCCTCTCGGCGATGGTCAGGATGCCCGTCCGCGCGCCGAACATTTCCATGGCCGCCGAGACGACGTCGAAATCATGCCGCTCCAACAGAAAGACCGCCTTCTCCAGATAGGTCGGCCGCAGCTTGTCGTCGGCGTCGAGGCAGCAAACGTATTTGCCGCGGGCCTGGCTGATGCCGAAGTTGCGGTTGGCGGCGGCGTGGTGCCGTTCCCCTTGCATCAACACCCGAACGCGCGCGCGGTCCAATTCCGCCACACGGAGGCGAGAGGGGCCGTCCGAAGAGCCACCCTCGACGACGATCACTTCCACGTTGCGCAAGGTCTGCGCCAGGACGGACTCGACAGCCTCCTCGACGAACGCGCCATAATTGAAGGAGGGAATGACGACGCTGACCAGAGGCCGGTCGTCCGGCCAGGGGCCGATGACGGCATCGAACGGACACGGCCGATGGCCGGTCGCCTCCATGACCTTGAGCGTGGCGCCGACCACGGGAACATCGGCGGGCGCGGCGTCGATATTCGCGGCGGAAGCGGTGTTCGCGCCCATGGCGGCCGGGTCGCCGCTTTCCGCCGCCGGCGCGGCGGGCGCCACCGGAACCGCCGGATCGCCGAGGCCGCGCGCCGCCACATCCGGCGCGGCCGCTTGCAGCCGCTCCCTCAAAGAAACGATCTCGCGCGTCAGCTCGATCTCGTTGCGCGCGGCATCGTGAGAAAGGGCGTCGATCTTGCCTTCCAGATCCCGCCGCCGCGCCGTCTCCTCGGCGTGGGAAGCACGCAAGGCGTGGTTTTCTTCCTCCGCCAAATGCAGGCGCCACAGGTCGGCTTGCCACAGCTCGGCGATCCGCCGCAGCATCATCGCGTTGAGTTGCTCCGGCGGCATCGCCGCCAGCGCGCCGACGTCGGCGTGCGTCGTCGTGGCGGCATGGATCATCCGGATCTGCATCCGGGCGCGTTGTTCCTCGAGGCCGACGGCATCGGCCTCGCAGGTCAGCACACGCGCCGCGATCGCGCCGATTTCCTCGGCTCTCGCCGCGTCGCGGACAACGATGCCGACATAATTCGATCCATAACCGCGGATGTGAACCTCGCTGCCGACGAGATGACAGCCGAGCCCGCCTTCGACGAGCTGACGAAGCCCGGTTTCCGAGGGATACCAGACATGCTCCAGGGAGGACGTGAACCACACCGTGTTGTCGTGGCGCGCGGAGATGAGGGGCACCTCGAAAAGAAGGACGCCCTCTTCGCGGAGCATGGCGAGGGCGGCTTCGAATCCGTCGCGGATGTCGCGCAGATGCTCGAAGACGGCGATCGCGGTGATGGCATCGAAGCGGCCGGCATGCGCGGCGCGCAGCTCCGCGGCCAAGAGATCGCGCCCGAGGATCGTCACGCCCTGCGCCTCGGCGATGCGGCACATCGCCGCGTTGGCCTCGATCCCGAAGCGCGCGTACTCCGGCCCCAGCTTGTTCAGCAGATACCCGTTGGCGCAACCGATATCGAGGACGGCGCCGGCCGGGCAGAGCAACTTGAGCAGCGCCGCCGCCCAACTGACTCCATGTTCCGCCGTATAATTGTAATCTTCATAGCCCTGCGCGTCGTTTTGATCGGACTTGCCGTAATAATCGTCGTCATAAAAAACGGAAAGGTCTTCGGGAATGCGATCGAGAACGCCCATCTGGCACTCGATGCACTGGACCACCACGGCCCCGTCGCTGCGCGTGGCGAGAGGAACAAAGCCTTTCTGGCCGCAAATGCGGCAAACGCGCCGAACCGACGCGGGCGGCATAGTCGTCCTGTCAAAAGAATCGCGCATTTTCTGTCGCCGCCTCGTCCCGGCATCGCTCGCGGCCACTATTGGCGAGCCAGGCCGGCCGACGCAAGAGGCGTCAAGGGTCGGCCGCCTTTCAACCGGGTCGCCTGGGCGCCGTCGTCGATTGCAGCAACGCCAGCAGCGCCTTGACGATGTCGAGCGGCGGCGGCGGGCAGCCGGGAACGTGGAGATCGACGGGGACGACGGCCGCGACGCCGCCGACAACGGCGTAGCTGCCGGCGAAACATCCGCCATCGGCGGCGCAGTCGCCGACGGCGACGACCCACTTCGGATCGGGGGTGGCGTTGTAGGTGCGCGCGAGCGCCTCGCGCATGTTCTTGGTCACCGGACCGGTGACGAGCAGCACGTCGGCGTGGCGCGGCGAGGCGACGAAGCGCAGGCCGAAACGCTCGATGTCGTAAAAGGAATTGTTGAGGGCATGGATCTCCAGCTCACAGCCGTTGCACGAGCCGGCGTCCACTTCGCGGATCGCCAGACTGCGGCCGAGCCGCGCCCGCGCCGCCCGGCCGACGCTCCGCGCCAGCTCTTCGAGCGCGGCGTCGCTCGCGCAAGGCGGCTGCTCGGTGAGGGAAGAGCGGACCAGGCTTTCGAAGAGAAGTTTGCGCATCGCGCGGCGCCTTCTAAAGGTTATGACCGGCTAAAGATCGTGACCGGCGTAGGAACAGTTGAACGACTTGTTGCACAGCGGAAAGTCGGCGACGATGTTGCCCTCGATCGCCGCTTCCAGAAGCGGCCACTGGAACCATGACGGGTCGCGCAGATGGCAGCGCGCGACGCGGCCGCCGGCGATTCGCAGCCAGACCAGGATATCGCCGCGGAAACCCTCGACGATGGCCATGCCCTCGCCCGTCTCCTGCCGTGGCGCGATCGGCAATCGCACCGCCCCTTCCGGCATCTGCTCGAGAATCTGCTCGATCAGCGACAGACTCTGTTCGACCTCGAGAATGCGAATCCACACCCGGGCGTCGACATCGCCGCCGTCGCGCACCGGCACCGTGAACGACACGGCGTCATAGGGCGGATACCCAAGCTGGCGGCGCGCGTCGAAGGCGCGGCCGGAGCCGCGTCCGACATAGCCGCCGGCGGCGTATTGCCGGGCCAGCGCGGGCGGCAGGAAACCGGTCGCCACGGTCCGGTCCTGCAGCGACGTGGCGCCGTCATAGACCTCGACGAGCGCCGGGAAACGATCCCGCACCGCGCCAAGGAGGGCGCGCAGCTCGGCGACGCCGGCGGATGCGATGTCGATGGCGACGCCTCCCGGCCGCACGCAATCGCGCATCAGGCGGTGGCCGAACGCGGCGTGCGCGGCGCGCAGCGTCCGCTCGCGCAAGATCCCGCACTGGGCGTGGATGAGGGCGAAGGCGGCGTCGTTGCAGATGGCGCCGATATCGCCGAGATGATTGGCGAGTCGCTCCACCTCGGCCATCAGCCCGCGCAGCCAGTGGGCGCGCGGCGGAACGGCGAGATCGAGCGCCGCCTCGACCGCCCGCGCGAAGGCGACGGCATAGCCGACGGCGCTGTCGCCCGACACGCGCTCGGCCAGTCGCGCCGCCCGCTCGAGATCGGCCCCGGCCATCAGGCTCTCGACGCCGCGATGCACGTAACCCAGCCGTTCCTCGAGCCGGACCACGGTTTCGCCGCCGGCGGTGAAGCGGAAGTGGCCCGGCTCGATGATCCCGGCGTGCACCGGCCCCACCGGAATCTGGTGCAGTCCCTCGCCCTCCGCCGGCAGGAACGGATAGGGATCGCCGCGCGGCGCCGCGTCCGATTGCGCGCCGAGAGGCCGGCGAACCCCCCAGCGGCCATGGTCGAGCCACCGCCGTCGATCGCCAAGCCCCTCGGGCTCGAGGCCGAACAGCTCGCGCACCGTGCGCTCGAGGCGCGCCGCCGGAGGATGCGCCGCGCTCACCGCGGGAAAGGCGCCGTGGGGGCAGGCGAGGCTGAGGACGGCGAGGGCGGCGCTGTCCGGATCGAGCGCCGCCATGTGGACCGCCTGGCGATCGCCCCACAGCCCAAGCAGTGCGAGACGGCCGCCGGCGAGCCTGGCGGACGCCGCCTGCCAGGCGGCGGGATCGACCCTCACGCGCGGCCACGGCCGATGCTGTGCGACCGGATCGCCTTGAGCCAAGATGGCGGAGAGCGCTGTCATGACCGGACCTACCCGAGAAGCGCCGCGACGTGCTGAAACCAGGCGACCAGCGGCGCCGGCAGGTAGACGCCGGCGATCAGCACCAGAGCGAGATGCGCGTACATCGGCGCGTAGGACGCGGCGACCGCGCCGACGGCGCCGCGCGGCGGGCCGAACGCCAAGCGGGTCACGCGCAGCATCAGCGCGCCGAACGCCACGAGCAGCCCGGCGACCAGGGGAATGGCCAGGAACGGCTGGCGCGCGAAGGTCGAGGTGACGACGAGGAACTCGCTCATGAAAATCCCCCAAGGCGGCAAGCCGGCGATGGCGACGACGCCAATGACAAGGCCCCAGCCGAGCCAGGGGTGGGTCTCGGTGAGGCCGCGGATCGCGGCGATCTTCTGCGTGCCCTTGACCTGGGCGATGTGGCCGACCGCGAAGAAAATCGCCGACTTGGTCAGGCTGTGCATCACCATGTGGAGGAGGCCCGCGAAATTGGCGAGCGGCCCGCCCATGCCGAAGGCGAAGGTGATGATGCCCATGTGCTCGATCGAGGAATAGGCGAACAGCCGTTTGATGTCGCGCCGCCGGTACAGCATGAACGCCGCGAAGACGAGGGAGACGAGCCCCATCGTCACCATCAGCGGGCCCGGCGCGATCGCTTCCGGGTTCGCCGCCATGAGCATCTTGAAGCGCAGCACCGCATAGAGGGCGACGTTCAAGAGCAGGCCGGAGAGGACCGCGGAGATCGGCGTCGGGCCTTCCGCATGGGCGTCGGGCAGCCAGGCATGGAGGGGCGCAAGGCCGACCTTGGTGCCGTAACCGAGCAGGATGAAAATGAAGGCGACGTTGATGAGCGGGCCGTCGAAGGCGGCGACGCGGGCGATGAGAACGGTCCACGTCATCGCGCCCGGCCCTTCGCCGACCACCGGCCGCGCCGCCATGTAGAACAGGATGGTGCCGAAAAGGGCCAGGGCGATGCCGACGCTGCCGAGGATGAAATACTTCCAAGCCGCCTCGATGGCTTCGTGGGTCCGGTAGAGGCCGACCATCACCACGGTGGTCAGCGTCGCGATCTCGACCGCGACCCACATCAGGCCGACGTTGTTGGCGACCAGCGCCAGGTTCATGGCGAACAGCAAGAGCTGGTACATGGCGTGGTAGAAGCGCAGATAGACCGGCGTGAGCCGGCCGGTGGCGAGTTCGTGGCCGATATAGCCGGCGCTGAAGACGCTGGTCGTGAAACCGACGAAGGCGGTGAGGGCGATGAACACGACGTTGAGTTCGTCGACCAGCAGATAGGCCCCCGGCGGCGGCGTCGGGACGACGAACAGGGAGAGCGCGACGAGCAGGGTCAGCAGGCACGCCAGCATGTTGATCCGCGCGCCGCGGCGATAGTCGGCGACCGCGGCGAGAAGCGCGGCGGCGGCGAGCGGGATCAGCAGGATCGCGACGATGGGGTCGAACGGGAGCGCGCTCATCGCCGCTCTCCGCGGAAACGATCGAGGGCATGCACGTCGACGGTGTCGAACCGCTCGCGGATCCGGAACAGCATGATGCCGATGACGATCAGGGCGATGAGAATGGAGAAGGCGACGCTGATCTCGACCACCAGCGGCATTCCCCGCGCGCCCGCCGCCGCAAGAACGAGGCCGTTCTCCAACGACATGAAGCCGACGACCTGACTGACGGCGTTGCGCCGCGTCACCATGATCAGAAGGCCGAGCAGCACCACCGACAGCGCGAAGGCGAGGTCTTCCCTCGCCAAGGGATCGGCCTCGGCGGTCACCCGCAGCATCACCACCATCGACAGGGCGACGAGCGCCATGCCGGCGAGCATGGTCGGGCCGATCCCGACCACCGTCTCGATTTCGCGGTGAATGCCGAGGCGGGCGATCATCCGGTGGAGCGCGACGGGAATGACGATCGCCTTGAAGACGAGCGCGATGGCGGCGGTGACGTAGAGATGCGGAGCGTCCTGGGCGAAGGCCTGCCACGCCACGGAGAGCGCGAGAACGAAGGCGTGCAAGGCGTAGACATTGAGGAGCGCATAGAGCCGATCCTGGTAGATCATCATGAAGCTGACGAGGACGAGCCCGCCGGCCAGCAAGTGCGCGATGTCGAAGACCAGCCGGTCCATCTAGAGCCCCCGCGAAACGAACAAAAGCAGCGTGCCGAGCAGGCCGAGCATGAGCGCCGCGCCGAGGAACTCGGGCACCCGGAAGACGCGCATCTTGGCGATCGCCGTCTCGAACAGCGCGAGCAGGAAGGCGATGGCGGCGAGCTTAGCGCCATAAGCGAGAACGCCGAGCGCGTACGCGGCGATGCCCGCGCCGGCCGGGGCCAGCCCCCACGGCACGAAGACGCAGGCGATCAGCGAGAGATAGAGCAGCAGCTTCAGGGAGGCGGCGAACTCGATCAGGGCGAGGTGGCGGCCGGAATACTCCAGCACCATCGCCTCGTGGATCATCGTCAACTCAAGGTGAGTCGCCGGATTGTCGACCGGAATGCGGGCGTTCTCGGCGATGGCGACGATGATCAGGGCGATCAGGGCGAGACCCAGCGAAACGCGCAATCCCACCTCCGACGACAGCATGAACGCGGCGATCGTCGACAGCTGCGTGGCGCCGGCGACCAGGGCGAGAACGAAGACGATCATGATCATGGCCGGCTCGGCCAGCGAGGCGATCATGACCTCGCGGCTGGCGCCGATGCCGCCGAAGCTGGTGCCGACGTCCATGCCGGCGAGGGCGAGGAAGAAGCGGGCGCTGGCGAGCAGCGCGATGATCGCGATCAAATCGGCGGTCCAGCTGAACATCAGACCGGTGGCGAACGTCGGCACCAGCGCCGCGGCGACCCAGGTGGCGGCGAAGATGAGATAGGGAGCGGCGCGAAACAGCCACGAGGCGTTCTCCGCCACCACCGCTTCCTTGCGCAGAAGGCGCAGGAGGTCGCGGTAGGGCTGGCGCAGCGGCGCCCCCTGGCGCCTGAGCAGGCGCGCCTTCGTCTTGCGGACGAAGCCGGCGAGCAACGGCGCCAACAGCAGCACCAGCGCCATCTGCGCGCCTTGGACGAGAAGATCGCGAATCATGTCCATACCGCGATCGCCGCCAGCAAGCCGACGAGGGCGAGGAAGACGAGCCCGAGGTAGCGGCGAATGGTCAAGAACTGCAGATGGTTGAGGCGGCCGGCGGCGAACAAGACGGCGCCGGCGAGCGGTTCATAAAGGTAATCCCAGACCAGATCGCGCAAGTGGACATGCAAGCGCGCCGGTCGCGGATCGCCCGGGGGCGGCATCTCGACACGCTCGCGGGCGTGAAAGGCGTGCGTCGCGAAGACGCGCCGGATCGGCTGGGCGAAACTGACGGCGGTGTATTGCGTCGCCGGATCGGGATCGGGCCAGCCGCAATCCCAGGCCGGGACTCGGCGCACGGCCCGCGCGCCGCGCCGGTGGATGATTGCGGCGGCGAGCGCGGCGGATGTTGCGATGAACGCGAACACCAGCAATCCGTTGTAGGAACTGCGGGCTTCGGCGATGGGAACGATGGAGAACCAGGGGATTTCCGACTGGATCGGCATTCTCTCGGCGACGAGGGTTTGCGTGACCGCGCCGAGGCCGTCGATCACCAGGCCGGGCAGGACCCCGGCGACGAAGCACAGCGCCGCGAAAGCGGCCATCGCCGCCAGCGCGAAACGGTCGACTTCCGCCGCCGCCGCCGCCGCCGGCGCGCGCGGCCGGCCGAGAAAGGTGATCCCGAACGCCTTGACGAAGCAGGCCGCCGCCAGCGCCGCCGACAGCGCCAGCATGGCGCCGACGGCCGGCACCATGATCTTGAGACCCCATTGCGGCAGCTCGGGGCTCTGCAGGATGGCCTGGAAGGTGAGCCATTCCGACACGAAGCCGTTGAGCGGCGGCAGGGCGGAAATCGCGACGCAGCCGACGAGGAAGGCGAGGCTGGTGTAGGGCATGCGGTGGATCAGCCCGCCGAGCCGGTCCATGTCGCGCTCGCCCGTCGCCGTCAGCACCGCGCCGGCGCCGAAGAACAGAAGGCTTTTGAAAAGGGCGTGATTGAAAACGTGAAACAACGCCGCGCTCAGCGCCAGCGCCGCCGCCGAATGCATGGCGTTGGCTTGAAACGCCAGGGCGAGGCCAAAGCCGATATAGATGACGCCGATGTTTTCAACCGTAGAATAGGCGAGCAGGCGCTTCAGGTCATGCTGCATCAGCGCGTAGAGGATGCCGAGCACTGCGGTGACGCCGCCGAGGAGAAGGACGACCATCCCCATCCACCAGCTCGGCGCGCCGGCCAGATCGAAGATAATTCGCACGAAGCCATAGACCGCCACCTTGGTCATCACGCCGCTCATCAACGCCGAGACATGGCTCGGCGCCGCCGGGTGGGCGAGGGGCAGCCAGACGTGCAACGGGACGAGGCCGGCCTTCGAGCCGGCGCCGAGCAGGACCAACGCAAGGACCAGGGCGCCGACCGCGGCGGGCTGTTCCGCCGCCCGGATCGCGGCGAAATCGTAACCGCCCGCGGCGCCCGCCAGCACGCCGAAGGCGAGAAGCAGGGCCAGCGTGCCGAAACTCGCCGTGACGAGATAGACGTAACCGGCGCGCGCGTTGGCGCGGTTGCGGTGATGCGCCATGACGAGCGCCCACGACGCCAGCGACATGAACTCCCAGGACAACAGGAACGTGAAGGCGTCGTCGGCGAGGACGACAAGGATCATGCCGGAGAGGAACGCCGGGAAGAACGGCAAGACGCGCTGCGGCGCCTCTTCGTGGCGGCCGTATCCCAAGCCGTAAAGGCTCGCCGCGCCGCCGCCGAGGCCGATGACCAGGACAAAGAAGGCGGCGAGAGCGTCGAGCCGGAAATGCGCGCCGAGCCAGGGCAGCCCGAGCGGCAACGCCACCAGCGCCGCCGACGGCGGCGCGCTCACCAGCCGCGCCGCCGCCGCGGCCGCGATCGACAGCGCGATCGCGAGGCTGGCGGCGTAGACGATCCGGGTCGCCAGGGCGGCGCCGCTCAGGGCGATCGCGAGGATCGCCAACGCCAGCAGCGCCGCCGCCCCCGCCATGATCAGGGCCGCCGCCGTCACGACCCCGAGCCCTGATGGTCGACGTTGGCGACGCTCTCAGTGGTGGTCAAGGCTTCCTTCAACCGCACCCCGCGTCCTCCGCTCCGGCTGACGGCGCCTTGCGCGATCAGTTCGACGCCGGCGCGCTCGAGAGCGGCGATCAGCTTCATCAGCGAATCGACATTGCCGCGGATCACGCCGTCGCTGGCCTCCATGCGCTGGATCGTCGGCACCGACAGACCCGCCATCGCGGCCAGCTGGCGCTGGTCGATGCCGAGCAGGGCGCGGGCGGCGCGCAGTTGCGGAGCGCTGATCATCAAGACATGGCTTCGTTTATTCTGGCTATGATTGATTTTGTTTTACAGAGCTTCATTGATGTGTCAAGCATCATTTTGTGGTTCGCTCGAAAGCCGCGCGCGCCACTCCCCGCGGCGCGGCGTCGCCGCAGGGCGTTCGGTAGACGCCCGCCGCCAGATGTCCCGCCGCAAATCTTGATCCTTTTCGCAAGAGCGAATAGACTTACTGCGGTTGCGTAAGCGTTTCGGCAAGCGGCTCGTCAGCTTCACGATCCCTCCGGTTCTTTGTCGGCGCGCCGGGAACCTCTCGCAGGTCGGCTGGCGCGGCTTGCCGGGCATCGTTGTGTCAACATTTCGACGTCGAGCCTGCCGATGGTCAGCGATCTTGAGATCCCTCCTGCCCCGCCGTCGTCGCCGGCGGACGGTTCAAGCGCGGGCAACGGCGAGGCCATCGCCGCGAACGTCGATCCGCCGGCGCTCAGCGCCGACGACATCGATCGGATCGTCGATTCGCGCCACGATTGCCCGCACCGGGTGCTGGGACCCCATCCCGCCGGGCGCTCCGCCACGGTCGTGCGCGCGTTCCTGCCCGGCGCCGATCATGTCGTTGTGCTGCCGGCCGGCGCCCCGGCGCGGCGCCACGAGATGCGGCGCGTCCATCCGGACGGTCTGTTCGAGGCGCGCGTTCCGGCGCCGTTCCCGTTGCCCGATTACGTCTTCGATGTCGTTTTCGCCGGCCAGCCGCCGGTGCGCCTCGCCGATCCGTACCGTTTTCGCGCCACGCGGTTCTCCGCCGAGGATGACAGGCTGTTCGGCGAAGGCCGCCACACCCGGCTGTTCGAAACGCTCGGCGCCTGGCCGCAGGTTCGCGAGGGAACCGCCGGCGTCGCCTTCGCGACATGGGCGCCCCACGCCGCGCGGGTCAGCGTTGTCGGCGCGTTCAACGGCTGGGACGGTCGCCGCCATCCGATGCGCCGCGTCGGCGCGCGCGGCGTGTGGGAATTGTTCATTCCCGACGTCGCCGCCGGCGACCTCTACAAATTCGAGATCAAGACCGAGGCGCGCGCCGTTTTCCTCAAATCCGACCCGTTCGCCGCGTGCCGCGAAGCCGCGCCGCTCGGCGCCGCGATCGTCGCCGATCTCGACGCCCATGTCTGGGCCGACGACGCATGGCTGCGCCAGGGCCGGCGCGCCGCCGTCCGCGACCGCGGGGTGCGCATCGCTCCGGCCGGCGCGGCGCCGCCGGTTGTCCCCGAGCCGCCGCCGGGATACACCCATGTTGAACTGCCGGCGTCCGTCGCCGGGCCGGCGGGCGGCGGCCTGCTCGTCTGCGGCGCTGTCCCCGCCGCCGCCGCGGCAACGATGGCCTGGATCGACGCCTGTCACCGCCGCGGCGTCGGCGTCGCGCTCGCTTTCGCGCACGACGTGCTGCCGGCGGCGATCGGCGATCTTGCCTGGTTCGACGGCGCGCGCCTTTACGAGCGCGCCGGGGCGACGGACGCCGCCGCGCCGCGCTTCGATGTCGCCAAGGGCGAAGTGCGCAGCGTCCTTCTCTCCAGCGCCGTTTTCTGGCTGGCGCGTTACCACGTCGACGCCCTCGTCACCGACGCCGCCGGCGCCCGCCTGCTGCGGGAGCTGGTCGATCGCGAAGCGGCCCGCTTCGCCGACCTGCGGCTGATCGTCCGCGCTGCCGCCGCCGGGCCGAGCCTTTCCAGCGGCGCGATCGCCCGCATCGTCGGCGGCCGGCACGACGATCCTTTCGCCGTCCTCGGCCCGCACGACGCCGCGGCGCCGGCATCGACGGCGGCCGCCGCCGCAGCGAGCGAGGCGAGCCCACTGTGTCGCGATGCGGCCGCCGCGCCTCGGCCAAGCGCCGTCGCATCGCCGCCCGCGCCGAGCGAGCCCGCTCCGTGGGCGGGGGCGGTGGTGCGGACGATGCAACCCGGCGCCGCCGCCGTCCAGGTCCTGCCGCGCGAGACGCCGCATTTCGTCCACGAGATGGCCAGGCTCGATCCCGCGGGTCTGTTCGAAGCGCGCCTGCCCGCCGTTCCCCGCGGCTACCGGCTGCGGGTGTTCGACGCCGACGGCGGCGCGCGCGCGATCATCGATCCCTACGCCGTGCGCGACTTCACCTTCACCGCCGACGATCAGCACCTGTTCGGCGCGGGCAACCACTACCGCATTTACGAAAAGCTGGGCGCGCACCCGCGCCGCGTCGACGCCGCCGACGGCGTCACCTTCGCGGCGTGGGCGCCCGCGGCCGAGGGCGTCAGCGTCGTCGGGCCGTTCAACGGCTGGAACGGCTTGACCCACCAGATGACCCGCCACGGCGTCTCGGGCGTCTGGGAGATCTTCGTCCCCGGCGTCGGCGAAGGCGCCCTCTACCAGTTCGAGATCCGCGCGCGCGGCGGCCACGTTCTCCGCAAAAGCGATCCTTATGCCGTGCGCACCGAAATCCCGCCCGCCACCGCCAGCGTCGTCCATCGGCTGGAGGGACTCCATCAATGGCGCGACGCGGCGTGGCTGGAGCGGCGGCGGCGCGGCAATCCGTGGACGCAGCCGATCGCGATCTACGAAGTGCATCTCGGCTCCTGGCTACGCGGTCCGGGCGGCCGCCAGCTCTCCTACCGGGAGGCGGCGGCGAAGCTGGCGCCTTATGTCAAGACGCTCGGGTTCACCCATATCGAGCTGATGCCGATCGCCGAGCACCCCTACGAACCGTCGTGGGGCTACCAGATCTCGCATTTCTACGCGCCGACGGCGCGCTTCGGCGCGCCCGAGGACCTCATGGAATTCATCGACGTGTGCCATGAGCACGGCGTCGGCGTCATTCTCGACTGGGTCCCCGGCCACTTCCCGAAGGACGCGCACGCGCTCGCCTGGTTCGACGGCAGCCACCTCTACGAGCACGCCGATCCGCGCCTCGGCGAGCATCCCGACTGGGGCACCCTGATTTTCAACTACGGCCGCCACGAGGTGGAGAATTTCCTCATCGCCAACGCCCTGTTCTGGCTCGAAACCTACCATTTCGACGGGCTTCGCGTGGACGCCGTCGCCTCAATGCTGTACCTGGATTATTCGCGCCCGGCCTCCGGCGACTGGATCCCCAACGTCTACGGCGGCAGGGAGAACCTCGACGCGATCGAGTTCCTCAAGCACACCAACACCGTTGTGCATGCGCGGTTTCCCGGCGTCCTGATGATCGCCGAGGAGTCGACCGCGTGGCCGAACGTCTCGCGGCCGACGCACCTCGGCGGCCTCGGTTTCGGCTTCAAGTGGAACATGGGCTGGATGCACGACACGCTCGCCTATCTTAGCACGCCGCCAGTGCACCGCTCGCAGCATCACGGCCAGCTGACCTTCAGCATCATGTACGCCTTCAGCGAAAACTTCATCCTGGCGCTGTCGCACGACGAGGTGGTGCATCTGAAGCGCTCGCTGCTTGGCAAGATGCCGGGCGCGGCGTGGGAGAAGTTCGCCAACCTCCGCCTGCTGTTCACCTTCATGTACGCCCATCCCGGCAAGAAGCTGTTGTTCATGGGCGGCGAACTCGGCCAGGAGAGCGAGTGGAGCCATGCCGCGCAACTGGAGTGGCGGGCGCTGGAGAAGAAGCCGAACCGGGGACTGAGCTGGCTGTTGCGGGACCTCAATCGCTTCTACCGCGACCAGCCGCCCCTCCATGAGGTCGACTTCAAGCCGGACGGCTTCGAATGGCTGGAGGTCGACAACGGCGAGGAGAGCATCATCGCTTTTCTGCGCAAGGGCCGCGATCCGCGGCACGTCCTGCTGTTCGCCGCCAACTTCTCGGCCATCTCCCGGCCGGGGCACCGCATCGGCGTTCCCTATCCGGTCAGCTACGCCCTGCTGTTCGACAGCAACGCCCGCGCGTACGGCGGCGGCGGCGCGCCGCCCGGACAGGCGGTGATCCACGCCGAGGAAATCCCCTGTCATGGCCGCGACTTTTCCATTCGCATCACCCTGCCGGCGCTCTCGGCGGTGATCCTCGAGCCGGCGCCGTTCCGCAAGCCGGAAAAACCGCCGCCGCGGCCGGAGCCTTCGGACACGGCCGCGCATTGACGCCGCTGCCGCCAACGGACATCCCGAAGCCGCGCGGCGGGACGCCGCCGCCGCCCGCTATCAGAGCCGCGACGACGCCAGCAGCGCCAGGACGGCCGGGGAAATCGGTCGGCCGGCCGCGTTTTCGAGCTCGGGCAGGCGCCGCAACAACTCCTCGATCCGCCGCGCGCTCGACGGATGGGTAGCGAGGAATTGCGGCACGCCGTCGTTCCCGCCCAGTTGCTGCATGCGCCGCCAGAACGCCACCGCCTCGCGCGGCCGATAGCCGGCCGCGGCCATGTACTCAAGACCGAGCGCGTCCGCCTCGAGCTCCTGGGCGCGCGAGAACGGCCGCACGATGCCGAACTCGGCGGCGCTGGCGCCGAGAGCGACCACCAGATCGGGCGGGATCGGGACATCGCCGAGAGCCAGCAGCATCGCGCCGAGGCGCAAGGCGAGGACGATGCCCTGCTCGGCGACGATGCGCTCGGCGCCGTGGCGGGCGTTGACGTGCCCGACCTCATGGCCGATCACCGCCGCCAACTGATCCTCATTGGCGGCGGCCTTGAGCATGCCGGTGAACACGCCGACGCGCCCGCCGGGCAACGCGAACGCGTTCACCTGCTCGCTTTCGAACACCGCGAACACCCACTCCCTGACGGGCGAACCGCTGGCCTCGACGATCCGCGCGCCGATCCGCCCGACCAAGGCGTGCTGCCGCGGATCCCGGGCCAGGGGCATTTTCGCGCTGATCTGCTGAAAGGCGTGGCGGCCCAGCTCGGCTTCCGCCTCGGGCGAGACCAGCCGGTGCGCCAGCCAGCCGATGTCCGCTTCGCCGCAGCCGGCCAGCGGCGCCGTCGCGCTCGCCGCGGCGACGCCCTTCAGAAACGCGCGGCGGCCGATCGCGGCGTCGGCGGCGCCGCAAAGGCGGCAGAAGGAAACGCGCCTTGGATCGGGCGCCGGCGCGCGCGCATCGCTTGTCCGAAACATGCCGCCGCCGCGCCCCACGCCTGTCGGCGCGCCATCCTCGCGCACGGGACCGCCTGCCGGTGCGGTTTCGCTCCGCGCTGCGCCGCCGACCTTCATTCCGCTCTCCGCAACTCCCCGTACCCGCGCCGGCGCCGCGCCGGCGACGGTCGGCGCAGGACCGGTGGATGGTAGCGGACGGCCATGGCCGAGTCACGCGCGGCCGAAACCAGTTCAGCGGCAAGGAGGCGCTGATGCGCCGGATCGCCGACGGAAAGGCCGCGCCCGGCGGACCCGCTTTATCTTGCAAGGCGTCGAGACCATGATTTCGCCACGGTCGCTTGGCAAAGCGATCGGCGTGAGGGAAGATTTCTTCAACAGCGAGGGAAGCGACCGCATGCTTCTTGACGTCGCGAACGAGAAATTGCGTGCCGCGGCGATCGGCCAGGAGCAAGGGCGCCGGCCTTGATCAGGCGCGCGCGGCCCCGCCTCGCGGATACAACAGAAACAAACAGACGCAACAGAACAAATGCCTCGCCTCGTTTCCCGTCGCCAGATGATGGCCGGAGGACTCGCGATGGCGGCGACTGCCGCTTTCGCTCCCGGGCGCGCCGCGGCGCGCGCCCTTGCCGATCCTCGCCCGTTTGA
Source organism: uncultured Rhodospirillaceae bacterium (assembly GCA_964603915.1). Lineage (GTDB taxonomy): Bacteria > Pseudomonadota > Alphaproteobacteria > Rhodospirillales > Defluviicoccaceae > REEP01. The sequence continues at coordinate 18,102 of CAZRWU010000005.1, read as the reverse complement.
TTTTCAAAGCCTCAAGGACGAGGCGCGACGCCTCGCCGGTGCGCCCTTTCGGCCAACGCCGAGGCGCGCCAGGAATATCTTGCAAGCCATCAATTTCGACGCCCACCAGCGCATTCGCTTCCGCAAGGAGAAGGCGCTGTGGGCCGATGCGCCGGGGCGCTTTCCGGTGCAGATGTTCCATCTCGGCCGCTACTTCCAAGAGCCGGTCGCGCTGCATGTCGTCGAGAACGGCATCGCCCGCCGAATTGTCTATTCATCGGATTTCTTTTCCATTCCCCGCGACCATCCCGCTGTCCAGCTGCCCCGCGATGTCGGTTTCGCCGGTTTCCGGGTGATGGACGCCGGCGGCGACCGCGACTGGCTCTCGTTTCTCGGAGCCAGCTACTTCCGCAGCCCCGGCGCGCTCGATCAATACGGCCTATCGGCTCGGGGCATGGCCATCGGCACAGGAAAGCCCGAAGCCGAGGAGTTCCCGCGGTTCACGGCGTTCTGGCTCGAGCAACCGGCGGATGGCGCGGAGGTGTTTTTTATTTACGCCTTGCTCGAGGGACCCAGCGTCGCTGGCGCCTACCGCTTCGCGTGCGCCAAGGGCGTTGGCGTGGTAATGGACGTCACGGCGACGCTCTATGCCCGAGCCGACATCGCCAAGATGGGGGTGGCGCCTCTGACCAGCATGTTCTGGTACTCCGAAGCCAACCGCCAGCAAGGGTCCGACTGGCGTCCGGAGATCCACGACAGCGACGGCCTGGCGCTGTGGACCGGCGCGGGCGAGCGGATATGGCGACCGCTCAACAACCCGCCGCGCGTGCAGACCAGCACGTTCCTGGATAGCGACCCGCGCGGTTTCGGCCTGTTGCAGCGGGACCGCTTCTTTCACAACTACGAAGACGACGGCGTCTTCTACAACCGCCGTCCCAGCCTGTGGGTCGAGCCGCTCTCCGCATGGGGCACCGGCAGGGTCGAATTGGTCGAAATTCCTACGGATGACGAGATTTACGACAACATCGTCGCCTACTGGGCGCCGGCGGAACCGGTGCGCCGGGGGTCGGCGCACGACTATGAGTATCGCCTGCACTGGCTCGCCGATGAGCCCTATCCGGCGCGCGGCGCGCGCGTCGTCGCGACCCGGATCGGCCGCGGCGGCATTGCCGGCCGGCCTCGTCCCGCCGGCGTGCGCAAGTTCATGATCGATTTCGCGGGCGGCGACCTCGATCGGCTCGGCAGGAACGATGGCGTGCGGCCAGTGGTCAGCGCGGCGCGCGGGCGGATCGACAATGCCTACGCCCTGCCGATCGTCGGCGCGCCGGCGTGGCGAGTCGGCTTCGATCTCGACGTGGCGGGTTCCGAGGCGGTCGATCTGCGCTGCTTTCTTGAGCGCGCCGGCGCCAGCCTGTCCGAGACCTGGCTCTTCCAGTACGTGCCGTTCCGCTACCCGAGCGAGGTCGCCGAGAGATTGTTGTAGCCCGCCGCCAGGTTGATCGGCCGCCTTCTCCCGAGGCGGGCCGGTTCCGCCGGTCTTTCTTCACGGCGTTCATCTTGAGCAAGTCCTTTCCCGCGGCGTCGACACGTGCGAGGCTCGCCGGCCTTGAACAAGATCGCCAAGGAGGGGACGTCCCATGACCACACCGGCTGCGCAAACCGTCGTCGCCGCCCCGAATCCCGGTTATGTCATCCTCATCGCCGCCGCCGCGGCGATGGGCGGCTTCCTGTTCGGCTTCGACACCGCCGTGATCAACGGCGCGGTGCTCGCGCTCAGGGATCAGTTCGAAGCTTCCAGTTTGGCCATCGGCCTTTCGGTGTCGCTGGCGCTGCTCGGCTCCGCCGTCGGCGCGTTTATCGTTGGCCCGCTCGCCGACCGAATCGGCCGCGTCCGCTGCATGATGATCGCCTCGTTCCTGTTCACCATCAGCGCCATCGGCTCCGGGCTTCCCTTCAGCATTTACGACTTCATCTTCTGGCGGATCCTGGGTGGCATCGGCGTCGGCGCGGCGAGCGTGATCGCCCCCGCTTACATCGCCGAGTGCTCGCCGGCGGCAATGCGCGGCCGCCTCGGCTCGCTGCAGCAACTGGCGATCGTTGTCGGCATCTTCACCGCGCTCCTCGGCAACTACGGCTTGGTGTCGCTCGCCGGCGCGGCGGATCAACCGTTGTGGTTCGGCTTCGAGGCGTGGCGGTGGATGTTCTGGTCGGAGGTGCCGCCGGCGATCATGTACGGCATCTTCGCCCTGGTCATTCCGGAATCGCCGCGCTTCCTCGTCGCGCAGGGCCGGCGCGACGAAGCGCGCGCGGTGCTGGCGCGGATCATCGGGCCCGGCGCCTCGGTCAAGGTCGAGGAAATCGCCCAGACCGTTCGCCGCGAGCGCAAGCCGAGCTTCGCCGACTTGCGGGGCCGCTGGGGATTGCTGCCGATTGTGTGGATCGGGATGGGCTTGTCGCTTTTCCAGCAGTTCGTCGGCATCAATGTCATCTTCTACTACAGCAGCACGCTGTGGCGAATCGTCGGATTCACCGAGTCGAACGCCCTCCTGATCACCATGATCACCGGGCTGACCAACATCGTCACCACCTTGGTGGCGATCGCGTTCATCGACAAGTTCGGCCGCAAGCCGCTGCTTCTCTTCGGATCGGCGGGCATGCTGATCACCTTGGGGACGATGGCGTGGGTGTTCGGCACCTCGCCGGTCAATGCCGAGGGCCTTCCGGTGTTGAGCTACAACGCGGGAACGGTCGCGCTGCTCGCCGCCAATATCTACGTCTTCTGCTTCGGGTTTTCGTGGGGCCCGGTCGTCTGGGTGCTGTTGGGCGAAATGTTCAACAACAAAATCCGCGCCTCCGCGCTGGCGCTGGGGGCCGGGGCGCAGTGGATCGCCAACTTCATCGTGTCGACGACGTTTCCGCCCATCGCCTTCAACCTCGGGGTCGGCCTCGCCTACGGCCTGTACGCCGGTTTCGCGGCTCTCTCGTTCATTTTTGTCCTCAGTTTCATCAAGGAGACCAAGGGCATGGAGCTGGAGGCGATGCGCTAGGGGAGGGCCCGGCGGCGAGCCCGGGCGCGGGACGATGCGCGGCCCCGCCGCTCTGTGAAGCGGGCGGCGCGCCGCGCGGCTTCGTCGCCGTGAAAACGCCGTAGCGGAGAGCGCCGAGCAGGTAGGCGAGGCGGATGCGCGCGACGGTCAGCGCGAAGGCGCGGTTGGCCTGGCTCCGGTCGCGCAGGAACGCGCGGATGTCGTCGCGGTTGGTGACGATGGCGAGGGCCAGGCGACGCAGACAGACCGACCATGTGCGGCTGACGGCCGCCGTGATGTCCTCGAACGCGGTCTCGCCGAACCCGGCTTGCGTCATCGCCTCGGAATACTCGCGCCGCGTGCCGAGACCGGCGAGCCGTCCCTCGCGGCAGATCGGCTCAAGAAGGCAGCGGATCTGCCATGCGGACGGCGAGGACGCCGAAAGCCAAGCGCAGACCACCACCCGACCGCCCGGTTTCAGCGTGCGGAAAAGCTCGGCGAAGAAGGCCGGCAGGCTCGCCATGTGCTCGGAACTCTCCACCGCCATGGCGGCATCGAACGCGGCGTCCGTAAAGCCGTTGTGCAACCAGTCCATGAGCAGGAACCGCGGCGGCGCGACATGCGGCGGCCGGGCCCCGTCGCCGGCGCGGGCGGCGGCCAAGGACGCTTGCGCGGGCGAGATCGTCACCCCCGTGACGGCGACGGCGTGCCGCGCCGAGACGCGGCGGGCGGTGGCGCCGTACCCGCAGCCAACGTCGCACAGATGATCGCCCGGTTGCAAACGCAGTCGGCTGGCGACCAGATCGGCGAGGGCGTCCGCCGCCATCGCCGCCGACTCGCCCCGCCGGGACCAGTAGCCATGATGGACATGTTCGCCCCACAGGCCGCGATAAAAAGGATCGAGATCGTCATAGTGACGGGCGACGTCGCGGCGGCGGACGGTTGTTCGGGGCCTGATCATGCGGCCCGGCGCTCCCCGCGCGCGCGGGGGCGGCGGCCAAGGGGGCGCGGCGCCGGCCGGGCCGCGCCGCGCATGGCGCGGGCGGCAAGACGGACGCCGTCCGGCGCGGCGTCAAACCGGATCGTCGTCGGCCCCATCTCCATCGCCGCATTGTTCCATCAATTCGCGGCGGGATCAAAGCCGGCATGAGCGGGCGAAGAGGGCCGTCGCCTGCGTCGGGAATTCGTCTCGACGCCTGCCGCGGCGAAGGAGCCGCGACAAAGGAAAAGCCGCGCGCGGCGCACAAACCAATAAAATACTATTTATTAATGTAATTAACTATCCCTTTACATATTTGTATCGTATTTTATATGATGCGTTCAGGGCTCAAGCCACACCCTTTCGCCCGGCTGGCGCAACCGCTCGAAGGACGATCGTTGTCATGACCTTGATTCGCACGGACCTGCCGCACCAGGCGCGCATGCCGCTGGACCTCGATCAGATGCGTCAGCTCGACGCCCTGGCGCGCACGTTGACGGCCGAGCAGTCCCTTTGGGTCAGCGGCTATCTCGCCGGCCTCAGCCAATCGCTCGCCCAGGTCGCCGCGCGCGCGCCGGCGCCGACGGCTCGGATCACCATTCTCTATGGCTCCGAAACCGGGAACGCGCGGACGCTGGCCACGCGGGCGCACGAGCGGGCGCGCGAGCGGGGATTGCCGTCGCGGCTCGTCGACATGGCCGATTACAAGCCGCGCGACCTCAAGGAGGAGCGGCTTCTTCTCGTCGTCACCAGCACCCACGGCGAGGGCGATCCGCCCGACCGCGCCGCCGCGTTCTACGAGTTCCTCCACGGGCGCAAGGCACCGCGGCTGGAAAACGCCGGGTTCGCCGTGCTCGGGCTCGGCGATTCGACCTACGCCCACTTCTGCAAGACCGGTCTCGACATCGACCGCCGGCTGGCCGATCTCGGCGCCGCCCGGATTCACGCATGCGGCGCCCTCGACATCGATTTCGAGGAAGCCGGGGAAGCCTGGATCGGGGCGGCTCTCGATGGCTTCGCCGCTCATCTGCCGGCGTCGTCCGGTCCCGGCGGGGCGGCGGCGCGCGCCTTCGCCGATCCGGCCGCATGGCAAGCCGCGCCGGCCGTGCGCCACGACCGCAAGAATCCGTTCGCCGCTCCCATTCTCGATTCGTTCACCCTGAACGGACGCGGTTCGGACAAGGTCACGCGCCATGTCGAGCTTTCCTTGCAGGACTCCGGCATCCGCTATCGCCCCGGCGATTCCTTGGGCATCCTGCCGCAGAACGATCCGCGGCTCGTCGCCGAGTTGATCGAGCGCCTCGACCTCGATGGGCAGACCCCCGTCGAGACCCGGCGCGGCGCGGTCGCCCTCGAGGCCGCGCTCCGCCACGACTACGAGATCACGACGCTGACCCCCGGCTTCGTCGCCCGCTACGGCGACCTCGCCGGCGCCCGGGAGCTGCAGGCCGCCGCCGCGGGCGAGGCGGTGCGCGAGCTCATCGCCACGCGGCAGATCGTCGATGTGGTCGCCGCCTATCCGGCCAAGAGCATCGCCGCCGCCGATTTTGTCGGCGCCCTGCGCCGGCTGCAACCGCGCCTTTACTCGATCGCCTCGAGCCTCGACGCCAATCCCGACGAGGTCCATGTGACGGTGGGCCTCGTCGCGTGGCTGTGCGACGAGCGGCCGCGGCAGGGCGTCGCCAGCGGATGGCTGACATACCGGTGCGGCGTCGGCGATGCCGTGCCCGTCTATGTCGAGACCAACGACGCCTTCAGGCTGCCGGCGGACCCGACCATCCCGGTGATCATGATCGGCGCCGGCACCGGCATCGCGCCCTATCGCGCCTTCCTGCAGGAGCGCGAGATCAACGGCGTCGCCGGCAAGAACTGGCTTTTCTTCGGCGACCGCCGGTTCCGCACCGACTTTCTCTACCAGACCGAGTGGCTGTCCTATCTCAAGGATGGCGTGCTGAGCCGCATGGACGTCGCCTTCTCGCGCGATCAGGCCGACAAGATCTACGTCCAGGACCGCCTGCGCGAGCACGGTCGCGACCTCTACGCCTGGCTCGAGGAGGGCGCGCATGTCTACGTCTGCGGCGACGCCGCGGCGATGGCGCCGGACGTGCACGCGGCGCTGACGGCGATCGTCGCCGCGGCGCGGGGCAAGGGGCGCGAGGATGCCGAGATCTATATGCACAATCTGCATCAGGACCGCCGGTACCTGCGCGATGTCTACTGAGCGCGCCGCCCGCGACGTGCTTCAGCCACCGTCTCCGGCCCCGGGAGCTTTTCATGAGCACGCATGACGTCAAGATCGACCGCAGCCGCGACCTCTCGCAGCCGCTCGAGCGACTCCATCCCGCCGAACGGCTCAAGGCGGAGAGCGATCATCTGCGCGGAACCATCGCGCAAGGCCTCGGCGACCGCCTCACCGGCGCCATCTCCGAGCGCGATCAGCAACTCGTCAAGTTTCACGGCATCTATCAGCAGGACGATCGCGACCTGCGCGACGAGCGCCGCCGCCAGCGCCTCGAGCCGGCCTACCAGTTCATGGTCCGGGTCCGCCTGCCGGGCGGGATCTGCCAGCCCGGGCAGTGGCTCACGCTCGACCGGCTGGCCCGCGCGCATGGCAACGGCACCCTGCGCCTGACGACGCGGCAGACGTTTCAGTTTCACGGCGTCCTCAAGCGGCATCTCAAGGCGACCATCCGCGGCCTGCACGAAACCCTGCTCGACACCATCGCCGCTTGCGGCGACGACAACCGCGGCGTGATGTGCGCGCCGCTGGCGGAGCTCTCCCGCCTGCATCGCCGGCTCTGGCCGCTGAGCAAGCAAGTGAGCGAGCGCCTGCTGCCGCGCTCGCGCGCCTATCACGAGATCTGGCTCGATGAGGAACGCATCGCCGCCAGCGAGACCGAGCCGGTGTACGGCGACACCTATCTGCCGCGCAAATTCAAGATCGGCTTCGTCGCGCCGCCGGTCAACGACATCGACGTCTACACCCAGGATCTCGGCTTCATCGCCATCGCCGACGGCGACGACCTCGCCGGCTTCAACGTCGCCGTGGGCGGCGGCATGGGCCGCACCGACGGCGAGGCTAAGACCTACCCCCGCCTCGCCGACGTCATCGGCTTCTGCCGGCCGGAGCAGGCCGTCGATCTCGCCGAGCAGGTGGTGGGCATTCAGCGCGATTTCGGCGATCGGGTCGATCGCAAGCAGGCCCGGTTCAAGTACACCATCGACCGCCACGGTCTCGACTGGTTCAAGGCGGAACTCGCCGCGCGGCTGGGAGAGGACCTCGCCGCGCCGCGCCCCTTTCGCTTCACGACCAACAGCGACGCCTACGGCTGGCGGCAGGCCGAGAACGGCGAGTGGTTCGTCACGCTGTTCATCGAGAACGGCCGCATCGTCGATCGCGACTCCCAGGCGATGATGACGGGCCTGCGGGAGATCGCGCGCGCGCATCGCGGCGATCTCCGCCTGACGCCGAACCAGAACCTGATCATCGCCCGGATCGCCGACGGCGAGCGCCGGACCATCGAGCGGCTGCTCGACGATCACGGCCTCGATCATGGCCATGGCCCAGACCATCGGTCGCGCGGGGCCAGCGTGCTGCGGCGTCATGCCATCGCCTGCGTCGGCTTGCCGACCTGCGGCCTGGCGATGGCCGAGAGCGAACGCTTTCTGCCGGGCTTCATCGGCAAGCTCGAGGACATCGTCAATTCCTGCGGCCTCGGCGAGGAGCCGATCACGGTCCGCGTCAGCGGCTGCGCCAATGGCTGCTCGCGGCCCTACGTCGCCGAGATCGCCCTCAGCGGCCGCGGCCCGGGGACGTACAATCTCTACCTCGGCGGCGGCTTCTTCGGCCAGCGCCTGAACAAGCCGGTCCTCGTCAACGTCGACGAGACCGCCATCCTCAATGCCCTCGAGCCCATGCTCCGGCGCTACGCGCAAGAGCGCGCGCCGGGCGAGCGGTTTGGCGACTTCCTGGTCCGCAACGGGATCGTTCCGGCGGTGCGCAGCGGCCCCGATTTCAATGCCTGATCCGCGGCGACGCCGACGCGCAAGGGACCCGGCGCGGGGAGGCTTCGCTCGTCGCCGCCTCAGGCGACGCTGCGGTCTTGCGGCGGATCAAGGCGCAGGTTGCACTCGACGATCTCCGAATCGGCGCCGGGACGAAGCGCAAATCCCCATTTCCGCGCCAGCTTGAGCATCGACGCATTCTCGCAAAGGACCTGGGCGGCGATTTCAGCGGTTCGGCGCGCGCGGTGATAGCGAATGATCTTGTCCATCAGGATGCCGCCCAAGCCGGTGCCCTTGAAATCGGTGCGCACGAGGATGGCGAGCTCGGCCCGGCGATTGTCGGGATCGGTGACGGTGCGGACGACGCCGAGAGTCTCCGCTCTCCCGTCGGGGCGGGCGCGGGTGGCGATGAAGGCCATCTCGCGGTTGTAGTCGATCTGCGTGAGGCGGGCGAGCTGTTCGCGCTGCAGCTTCTGGGTCGATCCGAAGAAGCGATAGCGCAGATCCTGCGGCGTCATGCGCGCGATCAGCTCGGCATGCGCCGGTTCGTCCTCCGGGCGAATCGGCCGCAACAGCACGACGCCGCCGTCGCGCAGGACGGCGGCCTCTTCCAGCCCGGCGGGATACGGCAGGATGGAGAAGCGGCGCCGGTCGCTGGCGTCGCACGGGGCCACGCGAACGCGCGCGTCGATCGCGATGACTCCCCGATGGTCGGCAAGCAGCGGATTGATGTCGCAGGCGACGATCTCCGGATTGTCGACGAGCAGCGCCGACAGGCGCACCAGGGCCTCGGCGATGGCGTCGCGATCGGCTTCGCGCCGCCGCCCGTGCGCTTGCAGCCGCTGGGCGATGCGGGTGCGGGCGATCACCTGCCGGGCCAGCGGCAGGTTGAGCGGCGGCAGGGCGATGGTGTGGTCGCGCACCAGTTCGACGGCGCGGCCGCCTTCGCCGAACACCAGAACCGGGCCGAACAAGGAATCGCAGGCGATTCCCAGCATCAGCTGGTGGGCCTGCGGCCACAGCACCATGCGCTGGACGACGAAGCCCTCGACGCGCGCCTCGGGCATCGTCTCGCGCACCCGGCGAAGAATGCCGGAAGCCGCCAGGCGCACCGCCTCGCCGTTCTCGAGGTTGAGAGCGACGCCGCCGACGTCCCACTTGCGGGGCAGGTCGGGCGATGAAATCGTCAGCGCCACGGGATATCCGAGGCCGTCGGCGATCGCCGCGGCCGCCTCGGGCGAGGCGGCGAGCGTGCCCGTCACCGTCGGAATGCCGTAGGTCGCGAGCAGCGCCCTTGTCTCGGGATCGCCGAGGATCCCGTCGGGCCGGGTCAAGCCGCGGGCAATGATCTGGCGGGCGACGTCGCTCGCCGGGGAAAAGTCTTGAGGCGTGGCCGGCGGCGTCTCGATCAGCATCTCCTGGTTGCGGCGGTAGTGGACCAGATGGCGGAAGCCGCCCACGGCGGCGCCGATCGAGGTGTAGCTTGGCAATCCCGCCTCGGCGAACAGCGCCAGCGCGGGTCCGGCCGTCTCGCCGCCGATCCACGCGGCGAGCACCGGCGCGCCGCTGCGCCGCTGGGCGTCGATGACCGCTTGCGCCACATCGAGACCGTCGACGATGGCGTTGGGCGCATAGATGATCAGGATTCCGTCGACCTCGGGCGCATCCGACAGCCCCTTCAGCGCCGCCGCGTAAAGCTCGGCGGAGGCGCCGATATGGAGGTCGACGGGGTTGCCCGGGGTCCACTCGGGCGGCAACACGCGGGCAAGCCGGGCCAACGTTTCGGCCGACAGCTCGGTCGTCTCGCCGCCCTCGGCCGCGGAGATTTCATCGACCGCCATCATCGCCGCGCCGCCGCCGTTGGACAGCACGGCCAGCCGCTCGCCGCGGATCTGCTTGGAGCGGGCGAGCGTCTCGACCGCTCCGAACAGCTCGTCGATCGTCCTCACCCTGAGCGCGCCGGCGCGGCGGACGGCGGCGTCGAACGCCTCGTCCGGCGACGTCAGGCTTTCCGCCAGGAACGCGCCGACGCCGCCGCCGCGCCACGAACCGCGGCCTCCCTTGATAAGCAGCACCGGCTTGTTGCGGGCGGCGGCGCGGGCCGCCGGCATGAAATCGCGGCGGGCGCGGATCGCCTCGATGTGGAGGAGGATGGCCCGCGTCGCGTCGTCGTTGGCGAGATAGTCGAGCATGTCGCCGAAATCGATCTCGATGCCGTCGCCCAGCGAAACGACGCAGGAGAAGCCGACGCCGCGCGGCCGCGCCCAGTCCAGGGCGGCCGCGCACAGCGCGCTCGATTGCGAAACGAAGGCAACGCGCCCCGGCAGCGCCGGCATGTGGCTGAAGCTGGCGTTGACGTTGGCTCCCGGCACGAGAACGCCGAGGCTGCCGCCCCCGAGCAAGCGCAGGCCGTAAGCCGCGCCGGCCGCGAGCATGGCCTCGCGGTCGCCGCCCTCGGCGGCGACGATCGCGGCGCGGACGCCGCGCTTGCCCAGGTCGTCGAGCAGTCCCGGCACCGTCGCCGCCGGCGTGCACAGCACCGCCAGATCGGGGCAGATCGGCAAGTCCGCCACGCTGCGGTAGGCCAGCACGCCCGCCACGGCCTGCGCGCGCGGGTTCACCGGCATGACGGGGCCGGGAAAATGCCCTTCCAGCAGGTTGCGCATGACGAGATTGCCGACCGAGCGCGGCCGCTCGCTGGCGCCGATGACCGCCACCGTCTTTGGCGCGAACAGGGAAGGAAGGTGCAAGATCGACATCGGCGTCCTCTCGGCGTCGCTGGTCATCGCGATCGCCGGCGGCCGGCGCGCGGGCGGCTGCTTTCCCCATCGGAACCACCGGGCGTCGTCTCCGCGAGGCTCTGCTCACGATGCGCATGATAATAGTTATGCATTATAATGCATGTTTTGAGCGGCGCAACGGTCCATGCCGTCCCGGCGCGCCTTCCCGCCCGGACGGTCCGCCGGCAAGGAGCCCAAGGGCGGCGGCGTGAAGCGCGTCGGCGCTCTCGGCGACGGTGAGGCCGGCCGTGTCGAGCTTAGCGTGGGCCATGCCATAGGAGGCTTCCCGGGCCCTGAGAATGGCGCGAAGGTCGACCATGGCTTCATCGACCATGGCCATCGGCCTGAGGTCGCCTTGGGCGATGACCCGCGCCATATGTTCTTCCGGCGACGCGCTCAGCCAAATCGCGTGCGTGCGCTCGAGCAGCAAAGAGAATGTCGCCACTTCGGACACGATGCCGCCGCCGGTGGCGATGACGGATTCCGGATAATCGCGGATCACGCCCTCGAGGGCGCGGTATTCATGGCGGCGAAAGGCATTCTGGCCGCCCAGAGCCAGGATCTCGCCGATGCTGGCGCCGTATTCCTGTTCGACCAGCCTGTCGAGTTCCACGAAGGGAAAACCCAGCCGCTCCGCGAGCCGTCGTCCCAAGGTCGATTTTCCGGCGCCGCGCAAGCCGATCAAGGAGATCCGCCGCCCCTTGTCGGCCGCGCTGTCGGCGGAGGCCAGCAGTCTCAGGCTGGCCAGGATCGCGGGGAGCTTCGCCCGCGGCGTCGCCGCAAGCACGCGCTTGATTTCCGCCAGTTCCGGAGCGTCCTGGGGGGAGCCGGCGATGAATTCGCCGAGGGGATAGTTGACGGCCTGGGCAATTTTCCTGAGCACCGCGACGGAAGGATTGGCGGCGCCGGATTCGAGTTGCGCGAGGTATCGTTCGGAGACGCCGGAGGCGCGGGCGAGGATATGCCGCGCCATGCCGCGCTTGGCGCGCGCCTCGCGCACCAGCGCGCCGAGCGTGGCCAGGTATGCCTTGAGGTCCTCGTTGTCCTCGCTGCGCATGACGTCAGCGTTTGGCGCCAACCGCAAGCGGCGCGCGCCGGCGCCGCCGTTTTCTTTTGCCCTCTCTCTTCATATGCATTATAATGCATGAGAACGAAAAAAAGAAGGCGGTTCCGCCGAGGCCTGTCGGCCCGCGTCGCGCATCGGCTGGTTGTTGACCGGGGCTTGCGAGCCGGCGCGAGGACGGACGGCCGACGACGGCAAGGGCGGCGGATGAAAAGCGTTCCCGCCGGGCCCCGCCGGGGAACGCGCCGCATCGGCAAGCGGCGCGCGCGAACGCATGGCGAAGACCAAGCCGCAAGAGAAGCGGCGCTTGCAGGGAGGACAACGTGGCGACGAATGGCATTCTCGACGATTACTACAACGCAGCCGCCGACCTCATCAATCGCAATCTCAGCGCCGGGCGCGCCGACAAGATCGCCTTCGTCGACGCCGCCGCCGCCTATACCTACGGCGAGGTCGAGCGCCTGACCAATGCGGCGGCGAACCTCCTGACGGCGCGCGGCATGCGCATGGAAGAGCGCATCCTGCTTTGTCTGCTCGACACCATCGACTTCCCGACGATGTTCTTGGGCGCGATCAAGGCGGGAATCGTGCCGATTCCCGTCAACACCCGCCTGACCGCCAGCGATTACGAGTACATCCTGGCCGATAGCCGCGCCCGCGCCCTCGTCGTCTCCGACTCGCTTCTGCCGCAGTTCGCGCCCCACCTCGAGCGCCATCCGAACCTCGATCTGGTCGTCGTCTCGGGCGCGGACGGCGGCGGCCACGAGCGTCTCGCCGACGCCCTCGCCGGTCAGCCGGACGCCTTCGCGGTGGCGCCGACGCGGCGCGACGACATCTGCTTTTGGCTCTACACGTCGGGCACCACGGGCCGGCCGAAGGGGGCGGTCCATCTCCACACCGATATCGTCACCATCGCCGAGCGCTACGCGATCCCAACGCTCGCCCTGTCGAGCGACGACATCATTTTTTCCGGGGCCAAACTGTTCTTCGCGTACGGCCTCGGCAACAGCCTGTCGTTTCCGATGACGGTCGGCGCCAGCGCGATTTTGCTCGCCGAGCCGCCGACCCCGAAAGCCGTATGCGACATCCTGCGACAGCAAAAGCCGACGATTTTCTGCGGCGTTCCGACGCTGTTCGCCATGCTGCTGGCCAGCAACGAGCTGCCCGGCCCGGGCGAGCACGGCATTCGTTTGGCGACCTCCGCCGGAGAGATCCTGCCGGCCGAGCTTTATCGCCGGTTCAAGGCGCGCACCGGGATCGACATCCTCGACGGCCTCGGCTCGACGGAGATGCTGCACATTTTTCTGTCCAACCGCCGGGACGACATCAGGCCCGGCGCGTCGGGCTGGCCGGTCGACGGCTATCAGGTCCGCCTGGTCAACGACGCCGGCGACATCGTCGAAGGCGCCGGGGAGATCGGCGTCCTCGAGGTCTCCGGGCCGACCGCCGCCGTCATGTATTGGAACCAGCGCGCGCGCAGCCGGGCGACGTTCCTCGGCGAATGGACCCGGAGCGGCGATAAGTACATCCGCGACGATACAGGCTGTTACACGTTCGCCGGGCGCGCCGACGACATGCTCAAGGTGGGCGGCATCTACGTTTCGCCGACCGAGGTCGAGGCCGCCGTATCGAAGCATGCCAAGGTGCTGGAGGTGGCCGTGATCGGCCAGCCGGACGACGACGGCCTGGTCAAGCCGAAAGCGTTCGTGGTCCTCTGTCCGGACGCCAGGCCGTCGGAAGCGCTCGCCGAGGACATCAAGGAGTTCACCAAGAAGGAGCTGGCGAGCTACAAGTATCCGCGCTGGATCCAGTTCATGGACGAGTTGCCGAAAACGGCGACCGGCAAGATTCAGCGCTACAAACTGCGCGAGCTTTCTTCGTGATGGAGAGCGCCGGCCGATGCCGGAGCCGAAGCGGCGGACCGTGACAGGACGAACGGAAATCCACGAGATCGTCGTCGACGACGGCGAGATCATCCGCGTCGCGGCGGCGGGGTCGGGGCCGCCGATCGTGTTCGTTCACGAATGGGCGTCCAGCCATCAGATCTGGGCGGGCGTCGCCGCGCGCCTGGCGCCGTCATTCCGCGTGCTGCGCTGGGACGCGCGAGGCCACGCGGGGCGCCCGCGCCGGGCCGGCGCGCCGCTCACCGTCGCCCGGCTTGCCGAAGACCTCGCCTTTGTCATCGATGCCCTGCGACTGGAGCGGCCGATGATCGTCGCCCATTCCATGGGGGCGCTGGTTCTTTGGGAGATGATCGCCCGCCACGGCTGCAATGGGTTGGGGCCGATCGTCGTCATCGACATGACCCCCAAAACCGTCACCGACGCCGAGTGGCGGCTCGGCGTCTACGGCGACTGGCCGCGGGAACGGGATGCGGCCTTCGTGCGGGCGATGCGCGAAGACTTCGCCGAGGCCGTCGTCCGTTTCGTCTCCTTCAGCCGCAACGCCGACGCGCGACGGCGCTTCGAGACCGCGCATCCGAGCGTCGACCGCCTGCGCCAGTCCCTGGCGCGGCTCGACCCCGAGCCGTTGATCGAGATCTGGCAGAGCATCATGGCCGGCGATTGGCGCCCCGCGCTGTCCACGATCACCGTGCCGACGTTGCTGGTCTATGGCGCGAAGAGCCATTTCTATGTCGTGGAAACCGGCGTCTTCGTCCGGAACGCCATCCCGCGCTCACGCCTTGTGATTTACGACGAGGCCGATCATCATCCTCATCTCGCCGATCCCGATCGCTTCACCGCCGATCTCATCGCCTTCGCCGGCGCTTGCCCCGCCTGAGCGGAGATCCTCTCGTCGATGACGGCGACGCCTTGAGCGCCGTCGACGCCCACGCCGTCCCGCGTATGGCGACCCGCGATCCGCTCGCGCCGGCGAACGCTCGAAGAGCGCACCCACGCCGTCATGGATGCCGGCGTCGGGGATGACGGCGTCGGGGATGACGGCGCGAGCTTTTCAATCGGCCGCAGAGACCGGCCGCGGGCGCTACGCGGCGTCGATCTCGCGGACGAAGGCGATCCGCTGCGACGGCTTGAAGCCGCAACGGTCGAGAAACGCGATCAACGTCGCGTCATTCCAGTCGAGTTGCGTGCGCACCCGATCGACCCGGAGAGTCCCCAGGTTGGCCATGAGCTGGGACATCAGGGCGAGGCCGACGCCACGGTGGGCGTAGTCGGGGTCGACGCCGACCGTGTCCATCACCGCCTCCGGCGCGGCCCGGCCGAACTCGCCGAAGTCGACGCGGGCCATGATGAACCCGACGGGATGATCGTCGATTTCCGCGACCAGGGAAACGCGCACCCCGGATTCCTCGAAAACCTCCGCCACCTTTCGCTCATAATAGGGCGTGCGGTCGCGGCCGCCGACGCGGCGATCGATCGCAATCAGCGCGCCGAGATCGCTTTCCTTCATCGACCGCACGGGAATCCGGTCGCGATTGAGCGCGCCGAAATCGTCTTCGATGGGAACGCTGTAATCGACCTCCCGTTCCTCCGTCGCGCGCTGGTGGACGAGGGTGTCCGTATACAATGTCGTCTGCTGCGTCACCGGTTACCTCCGCGGCTATTCGTTGAATGCGCTCACGTCGCGCTCGAGGACGATCCGGGGCGCGTGGCGAAACCCGGCGCGTCGGAAAAAGCGCAGCTGGCTGAGGTCGGTCCACTCCGACTGGGTTTGCATCTCCCGTACGCCCTTCCTGCGCATGATCTCGTCGATCCCTCCGATAAGCGCGGCGCCAATCCCCTTGCCCTCGTGATCGGGATCGACGCCGATGGCGTCGAGGGCGACAGCCGCATCCTCGCCGCCGAACTCACCGCCGACAAGGCGGGCGAAGGCGAAGCCGAGGAGCCTGTCGCCCTGGCAAAAGCCAAGGTAGATGAAGTCCTTGGGCCTCAAGATGGCGGCCTTCAGGCGCTTCTCGTAGAAGTCCTGCCGGCGGCTTGCGGAGTGGCGATAATCGATGGCGACGACCGCCTGCAGATCGCCGGGCGTCAGCGGTCTGAGGTTGGCGATCGGCTCGGCGACGTGTGCGGTCATCTCTTCTCCTCCCATGGTCAGCGTGGCGGCCGCCTCGGGCGGACCGGCGCCCGCCGCTCGTTCTCGCCCGCGCGGCGACCGATTAATCTTGCAAAGCAGTACCATAATACATATATAAATATCAAGGCGAATTCGTTGCCAACCAAGCCAATTGCGATTTTTCTATGCGTCCGTCTGGTAGGTGCGGACAGGCCGCGCCGCCGCCGGCAAGGGAATGTCCGCGATGATGTCTGAGCTCGACTATCCACAGGGAGCGCCGCCGCGTCCCGGCGCCGCCGTCCGCGTCGCTCCGGGGGTGTTCTGGCTGCGGATGCCGCTTCCGTTCGCCCTCGACCACATCAACCTGTGGGCGCTTGAGGACGAAGACGGCTTCACCTTGATCGATACCGGCATCGACCTGCCTGCCGTGCGCGACGCGTGGGAGCAGGCGGCGGAGACGCTGTTTGCCGCGCGCCCGCCGCGACGGTTGATCTGTACGCATTTTCACCCGGACCACATGGGGCTCGCCGGCTGGCTTGCCGAACGATGGGGAATCGCGCTGTGGGCGACGCTCGGCGAGTGGGCGTTCGGCCGCCTGCTGGCGCTCGAGGACGACCGGCAGTTCCTCGCCCACGCCCTGCCGTTCTACCGCCGCGCCGGGTTCAACGCGGCGCAGCTCCGCCTTTGCGCCGACCGCGGCAACGCCTATCGCCGCAGAGTCGCCCCGATCCCGCCGCAGATCCGGCGCCTCCAGGATGGCGACGCGATCAGCATCGGCGGGCGATGCTGGCGCGTGATCGCCGGCATGGGGCACTCCCCGGAGCATGCCGCGCTGTACTGCGCCGAGCTGGCGGTGGTGATCGCGGGCGATCAGGTCCTGCCGAAGATCAGCCCGAACGTCAGCGTCTGGCCGCAGGAGCCGGACGCCGACCCGCTCGCGCTATTTCTCCGCTCGCTCGACCGTTTTCGCCCGCTGCCGGCCGACACGCTGGTGCTGCCAAGCCACCACGATCCGTTCATCGGCCTGCACTCCCGTCTCGATCAACTCGCCGCGCACCACCACCAACGGCTGGCGGAAACCCTCGAGGCGTGCCGCGCCGCGAGCACGGCGCTCGACGTTCTGCAGCGGCTGTTCCGCCGGCCCCTCGACGACCATCAGCTGTTCTTCGCCATCGGCGAGTCGCTGGCGCACCTGCACCACCTTGAGCGGCGCGGCGATCTCGAGCGCGCCGCGGGGGGCAACGGGGCGACGGTGTTCCGTCGGGCGCGCGCGTCGGTGTGAGCGCGCCGCCTGAAGCGCTCTGTTGCGCGGCGCCGGCGGCGCGGTCGCGGCGCGCTGGGGCAACCGGTCCAGTCCCTTGCGCCCAATCGGCGACGTTATTCCTTGCCGCCATGACGAGACCCTCTATGGCCACGCAGTCCGCCCCAACAACCTTGGCTGAAGCTTCGGCCTGTTGCGACATCCAAGAGCACGGCAAGTACGTCCCAAATGGGGGTGGTATTGATGTGCTGGTTTTTCTCATCCTTTCTCAAAAAAAATCTGTTGACCTTACTAGAGGTTTAATATAGATATTCAAATTGAAACTTTTGCCACCGACACTGAATCAAGAAACAATAAAAATCTTGGCAATATGCGTACCGGCACTTTCCCCTAAATAATCCTCTATGTGCACTGTGAATTGTGCTCGCCCTCGGAGCATGATTTCCCGCCATAGGCGGCTTGCTTTCCTCAATAAAGCAAGTAATCATTTATAGGTATTATAGATCGCTTGTTATAAGCATATTTTTTGTTCATTGTTCAAGATATTGTGAGGAAATTTTGGGGATTTCTGCGACATTCTTGCAATTTATGTTTGCGTTGCTCTCTTGCGGGCGCAAAAGGTTCGAGAGAATTTTTTCGGGTATGTTTTAGGCGACAGGCGCACGGCGCTCGCGACGGACAGCGAAGGCATGACCGAGATAGCGTTTGGCATCCTTGTTGGCCCGCCGACCACCGCGGTGGCGCTCGCTCATCGCGCCATCGCCAAAGGAGAGGATGTCGATCGGCTTCGTGCTCTCGGGAGGCCAATCGCTCTCGAAGATGACAGACGATACGGGCGGCTCTGTCCGCACCGAAAGAAGAAAAATCAGAAGAAGAAAATATTTTGACCTGTCAAGGCTGTAGCCTGCATCGAAAAGGAAATCGAGTATTATGAGCATCACGATCACCCTGGACGGCTCGCTTGCCGAGTGGAGCCCGGCAACCCGGCTTGATAC
>CAZRWU010000004.1:0-43330 GCA_964603915.1 uncultured Rhodospirillaceae bacterium | reverse complement strand
GTCCATGCTGCTGTCGGCCAGTTTCTCACCCAATTTTATGACACAGTCCTACTACGCGCGTAACATTCAAGGGTGTGCGGAATGAAAGGGGGGAAATCAAAACGGTAATTGCGACAACGGCCATGGCCGTCGCGGCCTATCGATGTCGACGGCGGTGGCGAGCGGATTGACCAGCCGGCCCCGAGAAGCGGCGGCCGCGAGGAACAGAGGAGGGTGATCTCATGAAAAAAGCAACGATTTACGCGGGTCTGTTGATCGGAGTTGCATCGCTGGTTGCACTACCGCTTCATGCCGCACCGCCGTCGGGCGGCGAAACCAGCCAGAACCTGTCGGTGCCGGCGATCCTGGTTGGTGGTTCCCTCGGGAGTCTTGTGTGCGGCACGGAAACGGAGCTGTTGGATCTGGTGCCGCCCACGGGTACCCCACTGACCGGCTATTATTTCACGGGCTATTACTGGGTCCAGAAGGTGCACACATGGCAGGCGCAGTGCTTCTACGCCGCGTCGGCACCGGTCGAGGCATGGGCCAACTGGGGCGACAACCTCGCAGGCTCGGCGAGCCTGAAAGTCGGCAGCCCGATCCGGGTCGAGCTGGTTCTGACGAACAGGAACACCTATCCGAATATTGAGAAGTTGCAAGGCTACACGGTGATCAAGCTGGAGCCGAGCCAGCTCGACCGGCTTTCCCCCTACGGGCATTTAGCCACTGGTAACGAGATTGACGGCTTCGGCGACAGTCCGACCGATTTCTCCGAACAGGAGCAGTGGCTGGTGCATGACGCGGACATTACGTTCAGCGTCCAGAACCTGGACACCGGCGTGTACGCGGTTAAACCGGGCACGGAACCCACGGCCGAGATCAACGCGACCGGCAAGATCGTGTACGGCTACAACCTGCGGGTCGGCGTGCCGGGAAACTACCGAATCCAGTTCACCACACCCAATGTAACGCTCAAGGGTACTGACGAACCTGAAGCTGGGGCTTTAATCGGCGACAACATTGTCTACATCGACATCGTCGTGACCGCGGGCGGCGGCGGCGGCGGCGGCGGCGGCGGCGGTGGCGGTGGCGGTGGCGGCGGTCCCCGCGGCTAACGCGCGGTCGCCATTCTTGCGCTTCATGCCTTGCGCCTGACGAGGCACGAAGCGCCGCAAGCGATCGGATCGCGGCGGGGCCGGGGCTTCCGGCCCCGCCGTTCGATTGTCTATCTCTGATGGGCCAGGCTGACCATGCCGCGGCGCATGATCGGAAAAGGCCAGCCATGCCCGATTGCCTTGTTCTTGCCCTCGCCGCGTTCCTCGCCGGCATTCTCAATACGATAGCCGGGGGCGGCACGTTTCTGACGTTTCCCGCTCTCGTTTACGTTGGCATCCCGCCGGTGGCGGCCAACGCCACCAGCGCGGTCGCCGTCTTCCCCGGCTATCTCGGGGGCGCGGCGGGTTTTCGCCGCGAGTTGCGATCGTTCGCGAGAGCCGACCTGCTCAAGGTCGTCGCCGTGACCGGGATCGGCGGCCTGACCGGATCGCTGCTCCTGCTGATGTCGTCTAACGCCGCGTTCTCCGCCGTCGTGCCGTTTCTCCTCCTCGCGGCGACGCTGGTTTTCGCGTTCGGCGACAGGATCCAGGCCTGGGCCCGCGACAACCGCCTCGGCGTCCAGCCCCACGGATCGATCGGCGCCATCCTCGTCGCCATCTACGGCGGCTATTTCAACGGCGGCCTCGGCGTCGTTCTTCTCGCTCTGTTTTCCCTGTGGGGCATGACGGACATCAACGCCATGAACGGCCTGAAGAACGGGCTGTCCTTCGTCCTTTCCGCCATTTCCGTGGCGACGTTCGCGGCGGCGGGCATCGTCGCCTGGCCGCAGGCGGTCGTCATGATGCTCGCCGCCGTCGTCGGCGGCTATCTCGGCGCGCCCATCGCGCGGGCCCTGCCCGCCCGCTTCGTTCGCGGTCTCGTCATCGGCGTGGGAGCGGCGATGAGCGCGATCTTCTTCGCCCGCCTCGTTTCCCCCGGATGAGGGCGCGGCGGGAAACGTATCGCGAAAGCCGGCGACGCGGTCGCACAATGATCGTTTGTTAAATATGTCCCCGCTGCTACACTGAGTATGACACGCGGTTTCAAAACGAGCGGTGGAGGAACTCCAGCGCAAGCGAAGCCTGGACGATGTCCTGGGCGACGCTGTCGGCGATGGATGAGGAGAGAACGGGATGTCGGCGGAAATCTTCGTAACGAGCCACGACGCGGCGCGCCTGTCGCGCGTGCTGGAGGCGTTCGGCGATCCCTCCTACGCGCCGCTCACCGCATTCCTCGCGAACGAGTTGCGGCGGGCCACCGTCGTCGCGCCGCGGGCCGTTCCCCGCGACGTCGTGACGATGAACGCGCGGGTGCGGTTTCGCCTGGACGATGAGCGAGAGCCCCGCGAGGCGACCCTCGCCTGGCCGGGGCGGGGCGACAGTCTCCTCGGCAGGATCTCGGTGCTCGCGCCGGTCGGCAGCGCGCTGATCGGCATGCGCGAAGGCGAAACCACCACGTGGCGCGGGCTCGATGGCCGCGAAAGGCGCGTGAGCGTCTTGAAGGTTCTCTACCAGCCCGAAGCCAACGGCCTGGACCTGGGCGAGGGAGACTCCGGCGCTGTCAAATCTGGTTGCTTATCTGCCTGATCATACTATATTTAGGTAGTTATGGTTAAGATTTTCCATCCCAAACGCTTCCTTTTGCATTCGGGCAGCCTCAAAACGGGCGGCTTTCGCCCCGGGCATGGCTGACGCCCGCTCGTCTTCTCGCGTCGAGCCCCGGGGCTAACCCTCAATCGTCAAGAACGCCGATCTTTTTTGACCACGGCTGGACCTTCGCGTCCGCCGAGGGCGGATCCGGCGCGTCAGCAGCGCCGGTTCGCTCAGGGGAGGTTGCCGATATGCTGTCTTCAGATCATTGCCCGCACTGCAATACCCGTGTGCCGCGGGCCGCGCGCCGTTGTCCGGTGTGCGGCGCCCCCGTCTCCATGGCTCGTCCGTCCATGGATCGTTCGGAGTGGAGCGCCGGCTCCGCCATGGCCTCGGTCGTCTCGCTGCCGGCGAGGCAGGCGCCGCCGCCCGTCGGCCCCGACGATGGCGGCTCGGGCCCGCCGGCCGCCGCTTGAGATCGAAGGAGGGGAGGGCGGCGCGGCCGCCCCGCCGCGGATGACGGATCAAGATCGAACCGCTCTCATGCCGCGCCCATGAGGGCGGTTTCATGCCGTGCGCGCGCCGGCGCCGACCGGAAGCGCCGGCGCGGACGGCGGAGAGCGAACGATGATGGACGACTTTAAGACAAACGACAGGGCTTTTGACGACGGGCGGCGGCATCCAGAGGCGGCGATCGCCGCGACAATGTCGCCTCCTTCCACAGGTGGGGTTTCCACATTCCCGGCCGCGGTCGGGGACGCCATGAGACGCCTCGCGCTGCGCATCCGCAGATCGATCCTGGAGCCGTACGCGCGCCGACGCCGGCGCAGGATCGCCATCGCCCAACTGAAGAGGCTGGACGACTGGATTCTGGACGACATCGGCGTGCGCCGCAACGACATCGGGCGGGCGGTCGACGCCATCCTCGCCGGTCGCGACGGCGCCGCCTCGCCGCCGTCGATGCAACGGGACCGACCGCGGCGGGATCGCGGCTCGCGCGCCCGCGACCCGAGTCGACGCGGCGGCGTCCGGCGCCGGGAAGGGGGAGCCGCCGTGCGCCTGGACCGCGCGATGACCACCCGCGCGAGCGCGCAACGCCTCGACCGTGTCGCGGACAGTTGACAGGATCGATCGCACGCCATCAATGTGCGCGCCGGCGCCGCCGCGGCTTGCCGCCAGGGGGATCGCCATGACCAGGAGAGGGAGCTTTGGGGATGAAGTCCGCAGTTGTTCCGTCGGCGCATGCGCGCTGGGAAATCCACGACGTGCCGACCCCCGAGCCGGGGCCGGGGCAGGTTCTCATCAGGATTCACGCGAGCGGCCTGTGCTACACCGACGTGCATCAGACGCGCGGCCAGTTTCCGGGATCGTTTCCGCGCACCCTTGGCCATGAGCCCGTCGGAGAGATCGCCGGCGTCGGCGCGGGCGTGACCACGCGCCGCGTCGGCGACCGCGTCGGCGTGCCGTGGATCCAGCTCACCTGCGGCCGCTGCGAATGGTGCCAGCGCGGCCGGCCGATGTTCTGCCCCGAACAGATCGGCACCGGCGCGCAGATGGCGGGCGGCCACGCCGAGTACATGCTGGCCTTCGCCGACGCGACGATGCTGCTGCCGGAGGGAATTTCCTACGAGCAGGCGGCGCCGATCTTCTGCGCCGGTTACACCGTCTGGTCGGGGCTGCGCTGGGCCGATCCCCAGCCGGGAGAGCGCGTCGCCGTCGTCGGCATCGGCGGCCTCGGCCATCTCGCCGTCCAGTACGCCAAGGCCGCCGGCTTCGAGACGATCGCGGTTTCCCGCTCGCCCGACAAGGATCCGCTGATCCGCGAGCTCGGCGCCGACGCCATCGTCCGCGACGGCGAGGGGCTCGGCAAGGCGGGCGGCGCCGACGTCGTCCTCGGAACGAGCAATTCCGCCGACGCCATGGCCGACGCCGTCCACGGCCTGCGCCCCGACGGCCGGCTGGTCGTCATGGGATTCGAGGCCAAGCCGCTGCCGCTGGCGATCGGCGATCTGATCATGCGCCGCATCCGGGTGCTGGGCAGCCAGCAGAACCACCGCGAGTACCTTTACGAGGCGCTCAAGTTCGTCGCCGAGGGCAAGGTCAAGGTGCGCGCCGAAACCTACCCGCTCGACGACATCAGCCGGGCCTACGAGCGGGTCGAGGCCGGGCAGGTCCGCTTTCGCGCCGTGATCACGACCTGAAGGGCGGCCGCGCCGGGATCGGCGGAGACATCGCCCGGCGGGCGGAGATCTTCGCATCCGTCCGCGCGCCGGGGCTTGGCGGTTTCCCCGGCCGTTCGATCAGTCGGTGGACGGGGGAGGGGCCGCCTTGCGCACCACGAGATCGCCGTTCTCGATGGCGACGACCTCGACGGTCATGCCGTCGCGAATGTCGTCCGCGCCGCGCGCCGCGTAGCTGGTGTCGCCGACGCGGATGCGGCCGCGGCCGAGGCGGAAGTCGGAGAGCGCGACATAGCGCATGCCGACCATCGCCTCGCGCTCGCGGTTGAGCGCGCCGTTCTCGGCCGTCGCCGCGCCGCTGCGCCGCTGAACGAAAAACCCGAGACCGAGCGAGGCGAGCATCGCCGCCGCGAAGATGAGGAACTGCCAGGCCAGGCTCAGATCCGGCAGCAGCGCCAGCGCGATGCCGGCGACGATCCCGCCCATCCCGATCCATATCAGGTAGACCCCGGGAATGACGATCTCGAGCCCCATGATCATGACCCCGACGATGATCCACAGCCAGGCGTTGTTGAACATTTCGGCCTACTGTCTCGCCTGCGGGAATTGCGGCGGCGGGGCGATGTGCTTGAGAAGCTCGGCGACGCCGGACACCGAGCCGGCGATGGCGCTGGCCTCGAGCGGCATCAGGACGAGCTTGGCGTTCGGCGCCGCGCCGATCGCGGTCAGCGCCTCGACGTATTTCTGCGCCACGAAATACTGAATGGCCTGGATGTCGCCGCTGGCGATCGCGCTCGAGACGACCTGCGTCGCCTTGGCGTCGGCTTCCGCCTCGCGCTCGCGCGCTTCCGCCTCCAGGAACGCCGCCTCGCGCAAGCCCTGCGCCTTGAGGATTTCGGCTTCCTTGAGCCCTTGCGCCTTGAGGATTTCCGCCTCGCGCAGGCCGTTCGCCTCGGTCACCGAGGCGCGCCGCCGGCGCTCCGCGGTCATCTGCAGGTTCATCGCGTTCTGCAGTTCCTCCGACATTTTCAGATCGCGGATCTCGATGCGGATGATCTTGACGCCCCACGGATTGGTCGCCTCGTCGACGACGCTCATCAGGATCTCGTTGATTCGTTGCCGGTTCGACAGGGTGTCGTCGAGATCCATGGAGCCGATCACCGACCGCAGGTTCGTCGTCGTCAGGTTGACGATGGCTTCTTGCAGATTGCGCACCTGATAGGACGCCTTGGCGGCGTCGTCGATGCGGTAGAAGACGACGCCGTCGGCGATCACCGCGGCGTTGTCCTTGGTGATGACGGTCTGCGCCGGAACGTCGAGGACCTGTTCCATGATCGTGACCCGCCGGCCGATCCGGTCGATGAAGGGAATGATGACGCGCAGGCCGGAGTCGAGGGTATGGGTGTAGCGCCCGAACCGCTCGACGGTCCAGCGGTCGCCCTGCGGCACCGTCTTGACCGCCGCGATGAGCGCGGCGATCGCGATGATCGCGATAACGATGGCGAAGATCAGGAAATAGCTCATCGGCGTTCTCTCAATCCCACGGTTTGGCCACTCCCCCGTTCGTCGGGAGGCGGGCTTAATCGAAGCGGCATACGCGGAAGTTCGCCTGCAACTCGGCGCGGCGGACGCAGCGCAGGACGCTCGGCCCGGACAGCGAGGCCGCCTTGGCGGGCGCGGCGATCCGCACGGGCCCCCGCGATCGCCGCGCCGGGCCGTCGACGGCGCGCGACGTCGTCAGGGCCGGAAGGACCGGCTGGCGCCCGCCGATCGCGCCGGCGAAGCCGCGCCAGCGCATCTGCCGGGTCGCCGCGTCGGCGGAACGGCAGACATAGTGCCGGGCGACGGCCTGCACGTAGCGCTGCGTCTCGGCGAACGGCGGAATGCCGCCATGCGCCTCGACCGCGCCCTCGCCGGCGTTGTAGCCGGCAAGGACGAGGGCGGTGTTGCCGGCGAAGCGCTCGTTCAGCCAGCGTAGATAGGAAGCGCCGCCGCGAACGTTTTCCGCCGGATCGAAGGGATCCTCGACCCGGAAGCGTTTCGCCGTCTCCGGGATCAGTTGCATCAGGCCTTGCGCGTTCTTGGGGGAGACCGCCCTGGCGTTGTACGCCGACTCGACGGCGATCACCGCCAAAACGAGATCGGGATCGACGCCGCGGGCGCGCGCGATCGGCTCGGCGAGGGCGCGGACCCAGGCCGGCGCGCCGCCGCGCGCCGCAAGGCCCGGCCCGCGATCGCAGAAGGGGAGGGCGGCGGGCGGCGTCGCCGCATGCCCGGCGGCGCCGTCGGCGAGCAGCGCCAGCCCGGTCAGAAGCGCGGCGACGCGCCGCCGTTTCACGGCGCGAGAAGGATTTCGACGCGGCGGTTGCGCGCCTCGCGCGCGCCCGGCGGGGTCGGCGCCAGCGGCTGGGTTTCTCCCTTCCACTCCGTCCGGATCGCCGACGCCGGGACGCCCATGCTCTGCAGCGCCGCCTTGACCGCCATCGCGCGCCGTTGCGAGAGCCCCATGTTGTAAGCGGGCGAGCCGGAGCTGTCGGTGTGGCCGATAGCGATCACGACATCGTGCGAACCGTCCCTGACCGCGCCGGCGACGGCCTCGATCACCCGCAGCCCGTCGGCGCGGATGCGGTGCTCGTTCCAGTCGAAAAAGACGAGGCGCCGGTCGTCGGTGCCGGCGAGCACATCGCGGCCGTTTAGGTGCAACGCCACCAGTCGTTCTTCTTCGAACCAGCAGGTGACGTGATCGCGGGTCACCGTCGGCGCGCCGCGATCGCCGCCGATCCGGCTCGTCGACAAGGTCGCCTCGACCATCCGCGGTCCGTCGCCGGCCGCCGCGTTCATGAGGCGGACGTCGCTCTCGCGGATCGAGGCGTCGGGGGGATACAGCCGCCGCGCTTCCGCCACCGAGCGGCAATCGAGAAGACGATTCGACGCATAGGAGTGATCGAGAGGATAGGACGGATGACCGCCGACCGTCGCCGAGGCGCAGCCGCAAAGAAAGACGAACAGCAAAGGTATCGGCCACCGCTTCATAATCATCCTACTCTCCTTGTCCGACCGCCAGCATGCCTCGCTGTTCCGTCCGCCGCCGATAGCGCCTGCCGCGGAGCGGGCCCGCCGATCATTGACGTCCGGTAACGCTAGTAATAAGCGCTTCTGCCTTTGTTCCCTTCGAGGATCTCCAGGTTGCGCGCCGCCGGTTCGTAGAACTGCGGGCTCAGCTCCATTGACCGCAGGAAGTACGCCTTGGCCCGGTCCTTCTCGCCGCGCAGCATGGCGACGTAGCCGATGTTGTTGAGGAGCGCCGGCGCGTTCTTCTCCTCGACGCCGGCCATGGCCTCGGCGTAGCGGCCTTGAAACGCCAGGGCGAGGCGCAGATTGTTGCGCGTCGCCTCGGCGTCCGGCGCGAGGGCGAGGGCGCGCGCGAAGCGCTCGGCCGCTTCCGCGTAGCGCTTCTGGCTCATCAGCGACATGCCCCAGTTGTTGTGCGGCGCCGCGGCGGTGGGCGCCGCCGCCGCGGCCTTGGCGTAGGCCGCCGCCGCCGCTTCCCATTCCTGCTTGCCGTCGTGGGCCAGGCCGAGCGCGTTCCATGCCCGCCACAACGTCGGATCCCGCGCCACCGCGGCGTTGAGGGCGGCGCGCGCCGCCGCGTCCTCGCCGCCGCCGAGCAGGATGATTCCCTTGCCTTGCAGGGCCTCGGCGCCGACCGCGGGCGAGTCGGCGAGGGATTGGAACAAGGCGAGGGCGTTCTGCCCCGCGCCGTCGCCGAGATAGCTCTCGGCAAGGCCGAGCCGGGCCGTCTCGTTGTCGGGATCGGCCTGCAGGACCTTCTGGAACCAATGCCGGGCGGCGCCGTAGCGCTCTTCGGCGAGGGCGTGCTGCGCCACGTCGAGCGCGCCCGGTGCCGACGACACGCCGCCGCCCGGCGCGCCGTCGACGGCGGCGCAGCCGGCGCTCGCGGCGACGATCCCGGCAGCCATCAACGTTCTGAGCCCGCGCATCGCCTTTTCCTCAACCGTTCTTCAGCAGCCACAGATCGAAGGCGAGCAGGTCGCCGCCGAGCCGGAGCTTGACGTCGCTGCGCTGGCTGTCGTCGGCGATCAGGGCGACCTGCACCGGCAGGGACCGGCTGAACGCCGCCGCGCTGTCGGCGAATTCCGGCCGGTAGAAAATCGCCGAGGTGGCGTAGGCGAAGCGGTCGGCGTTGGTCAGCCGGGCGCGCGGAGCGCCCGCTTTCGCCAGGTGCGCCCGCATCCGCGCCGCCATGCCGCGGCGGCCGGCGCCGTTCGCGATCTCAAGGCGGACCGGCGCAGGCGCCGCGTTTGCCAGCGCGTTTGCCGGAATGTGTTCTTCGGGAGCCTCTTCGCGGAGCGCCTGTCGCGGCGTCGCTCCATCGCCATTGCCGTCGCCGTTGGCGTCGCGCCGCGGCGGTGCGCTCAAATCCGGCGCGCTTGCGACGTGGACCACCTGCGGGGGAAGATCGAGGGCGGCGAGCGTTTTCACCACCGGCGGCGGCGCCGTCGTCACCAGGGTCTGCCGCAGGCGGTCGGTGCGCTCGATCCAGCCGTTGGATGGCGGCGCGCTGGCGGCCGGGGCGGCCGGCGGCGCGGCGGCGAGCGCCGCCTCGGCATGGCGGCGCGCGTCGGCGAGGTTCGCGGCGACCTCGGGCGAATCCGGCGCCAGCCGTTCCGCCCGCTCCAGCCAGGCCAGCGCCGAGTCGATGTGGCCCTGGCGCAGCGCCGAGCGGCCGAGGTTGTTGAGGGTCTGCGCGGCGGCGGGATCGAGGGCGAGGGCGCGCTCGTAGTAGCCGCGCGCGACATCGAACTGGCCGAGATGATCGTAGGCGACGCCGAGCGCGTTGAGCGTCTCGACCGCCTGCGGTTTCTCGCGCAGCGCCTTGCGCAGCTCGAACACGGCGAGGCCGTAGCGCTCCGCCATGAGGTGGCCGAGGCCGGTTTGATGGTGCGCGGCGTGGCCCGCCGCGCCGGCCGCCGGATCGGACGCGATGAGCGGCGCGAAGGACGGCGAAGGCGTCGCCGCGCAGCCCGACAGCACCCACAGCGCCGCGCCGGCGAGACCGGCGATGCGTGTCTTTTCGATGGGGGTCTTCACCTTCATGGGGCTCTGCATCGGGCGCATCCTCCGCGGCCGCCCTACGAGCCGGAGTCGCCGCCGTCGCTGCCGCCGGTGTCCGAGGTGCGGATCTCGGCGGGCCTCTTGACCTTGTCGGTGCGGTAGCGCTCGATGCTTTTCGCCGCGCGCACGGCGTCGTACGTGGGCGGCGCCATCTTGTTTTGCGGATCGGGATCGACCGTCTGCGCGGCGATGTTGTGGCGGACGGCGGCGCCGAACGTCTCTTCCGGCTCGCCGAAGTTGGGCGGCGCCTGGCAGCCGCTCGCCGCCAGCGCCGCGGCCAGCGCCAGGACTCCTCGCATCGCCGTTTTCATCGCTTCCGCCTCCCTTATCTCAGAATGTAGCCGCGCGGCCCCTGCACGCCGCCGCCCTGGTCCTGTTGCAGGGCGCGCGCCGGATCGATCCGGTTGGGATCGCCTTCCACCCGCCCTTTGAGGAACATGTCGCGCTCGGTCGGCATGCGCGAGAAGTCGGTCGGCGAGCGCAGCGAATCCGCCGCCACCGGCTGGACCAGGCGCGGCGTCACGATCACTACGAGTTCGGTCTGGCGGCGCTGATAGCCGGTGCTGCGGAACAGGGACCCCAGAACCGGGACGTCGCCGAGCCACGGGAACTGCTGGACCTGGTTGCGGAACTCGTCCTGCAGCAGGCCGGCGATGGCGAAGCTCTGGCCGTCGCGCAGCTCGACCGTGGTCCGCGTCCGCCGCACCGACAGGCCGGGGACCCGGATGTTGTTGGTGACGACGCTGGTCGACGGATCGATGGCGCTGACCTCGCCGCGCAGCACGAGGTTGATCAGCTTGTCGCCGAGCACCGTCGGCGTGAACGCGAGGCTGACGCCGAACTCCTTGAACTCGACGGTGATCGCCAGGGCGCCGCCGGTCGAGCTTTGGGCGACCGGAATCGGGAACTCGCCGCCGGCGAGGAAGTCGGCGGTGTCGCCCGACAGCACCACCAGGTTGGGCTCGGCGAGGACGCGGACCATGCCCTTGTCCTCGAGCGCGTCGAACACCGCGTCGACGCTGAAATCGCCGGATTGGCCGCTGATCGCGGCGGCGCTGAAGGCGAGCGGATTGACGCCGATCCCGCTGAGCAGGGCGACGGAAAGATTGTCGGTGTCCAGCACCGCGTCGAGGTTGACGCCGATGTCCTTGGCCGTCTGCCGGTTGATCTCGGCGAATCGCACTTCGAGCATGACCTGCTGGCTGCCGGCGACCCGCATCAGGTTGGTCACCGCCTGGGGCGCGAACTGCTCGGCCACCGCGAGGGCGTGGGCGAGGCGATTCGAATCGGTGACCTGTCCGCTGAGGACGATCGACCGGCCGGCCGGGCGGATCTGGATGTTCTCGCCGGGCACGAGTTGGTGGATGCGCTCCTTCAGGCCCTCGATGTCGTAGCTGACGACGAGATCGACGACCGACAGCACCTGGCCGTCGCTGCCGAGAAAGGTCATGTTGGTGGAGCCGAGGTCCTGGCCGAAGACGTAGACCATCTGCGTCGTCAGCGGCACCACCGAGGCGATGTCGGGATTGCCGATCGACACCTCGGCGAACGGCCGGTCCAACTGCAAGAGCTGGGAGCGGTTCAACGGAACGGCGAAGGTGCCGCCATGCGGCGTCGACGGCCGGCTGACCGTCCCCCTGGCGTCGCCGGCGGCGACCTGCGCCCAAGCTGGCCCGTGGACCGCCAGAAGCAACAAAGCGGCGATGATCGCGACCCGGCCCAGCTTCGCCATACAAGCCCCCCTAGCATGTATACCCCATTTGGGAATTTACTTCCTAGTGCATCGCAACGCCCTTAACAAGGGATAAGTGCAAATATTTGTCCGTCCGCCCTCTCGAGACGGAAGGCGGCGGCGAATACTGCGGCGAACGGGAAAAGGAGCGGGGGCTGCTCGGCGGCTATCGCGTCTGGTGGCGCCAGCGGTGCACCGTGCTCTCGATGAAGCCGCGATCGAGCGTGTCCGCGCTCCACAGCGCCGCGAACGGCGCCGTCTGGCTGCGCGGCTGTTCGGCCGGATCGAGATCGGCGAAGCGCAGCCGCATCGGCATGGCGACGCCTTCGCCGACGACCACCGCTTCCTGGCTGCGCAGCGCCGGCAGCCCGGCGACCAGCGACGCCCAGCCCTCCGGCATCGCCCGGCGCACGTACTCCTGGTCGTGGGCGTTGGCCATGCGCAGCGCGAACAGGGTGTTGCACTGCGAGAGGATGCTCGCCGACAGTTGCGACGGCCGCTGCGTGACGAGGCCGAGGGAGACGCCGTACTTGCGCCCCTCGTTGGCGATTCGCGCGATCGCCGTCCGCGCCGGCGCGCCGCGCGCCTGTTCGTCGGCCGAGACGTAGCGGTGCGCCTCCTCGCAGACGAGCAGCAGCGGCGCCGTCGCCTCGTTCGCGCTCCACACCGCGAAGTCGAACAGCATCCGGCTGACGACGGCGACGACGACGTCGACGATCTCGGCCGGCACGCCGGAGAGATCGACGATCGTCAAGGGCCGCCCGGCGACCGGGATGCGCAGAATCCGCGACAGGATGTCGGTCAGCGACAGCGTCGCCGCCGCCGGCGCGAACATGAACTTGAGGCGCTCGTCGGCGCGCAGCGCGGCGATCCGGTTCTCCAGGCGCAGGTAGGGAATCGATCCTTCCGGCTGGTCGAGGCGGCCCTTGCGCTTGTCGATCGCCGTCGCGACGTCGTCGAGATCGTAGGGGACCGGCGAATCGACGGTGATCGCCTCGTTGCGCTTGCCCCGCCACAGCACGCTGTCGCGCTTGGCGGCGAGAATCGCCTCGCGCAGGATCGCCGCCTCGAAATCCCGCGTCGGCCCGTCCGGCGAGACGAACGTCGCCAGCGCCTCGGTGAAGTTGAGCAGCCAGTAGGGCAGGCTGAGGTTGGCCGGATTGACCACCTCGGCCTGCCCGCCGAACGCCGCCGCGTACTCGTTGTGGGGATCGAGCAGGACGACGTGGCCGTGCGGATATTCTTTCAGAATGCGCTTGAGAATCAGGGCGACGGTGCACGATTTGCCCGACCCGGTGGTGCCGAGCACCGCGAAATGCTTGCCGAGCAGATCGTCGGTGCGCACGTACGCCGGCTGGTCGGGATCGTGGCTCAATGCTCCGAGAACGACCGAGGCGACCCGGGGCGGCGCGTAGATCGCGGCGAGATCGGCGCGGCCGGCGGCGCGGATCGCCGCGCCGAGCCCGGGATGGACCGAGACGCCGCGCTGGAAGCCGGCGCTTCCGGCGGCGATCTCGCCGATCAGCTCGATGTCCATCGTCCCGCCGGCCTTGTCGCCGGCCCGCATCGCGCCGCGCGTGCGCATCGCCGCGATGACGCCGAACACCGTGGCGCCGCCGGCGGCGATGGCGACGAAGCCGCCCAGCCGCACCGCCTCGGCGGTCTCCTCCAGGATGCCGACGATTCGCGAGCCTTCGACGGCGCTGACATGGCCGATCGTCCCGGGCGCGGCCGCCGCAAGCGCGGGCATTGCTGTCATGGCCTGATCATCCTTTGCTTTTCCTGAAGTCACGGTCCTGAAACACGAGTTCGAGGCGCGGGCGTGCGCCGCATCGCCGCGCCGTCGGAAACGAATCGCGGGAGCCTAACGCGGCGAGCGTTTGCGTTTCGTTAATCGGCAGCGGCGAAAATGCTCCCCAGAGATTCGCTTTCGCCGGGGGCGCCATGAGTCGAGACGATCGATCGCCGCAAGACGATGCCGGCCGCCCGCGCCGCGGCCTCGGCGGCCTGATTCGCACCTGCCCGCATTCCGCCAGCCTGCTCGCCGGAAGCGCGGCGCTGCTCGCGGGGCATATCCTTGTGCCCGCCGCCGTCGTCGGCCCGCCGTGGACCCTGCTCGGCGTCGTTCCCATCGTTCTCGGCGCGGCGCTCGCCCTTGCCGTCAACCGCGCCTTCCGCGCCGCCGGCACCGCGATCAATCCGACCGATCCGCCCTCGGTCCTCGTCACCGGCGGCGTGTTCCGCTTCAGCCGCCATCCGATGTATCTCGGCATGACCCTGGCCATCGCCGGCTTGGCGCTGTTGCTGGGCAGCCTCGGCGCCCAGCTCGCCGCCGCCGGCTACGCCCTCTTCGTCGACCGCTGCTTCGCCGCCCCCGAGGACGCCCGCCTCGCCCGCCGCTTCGGCCCCGCCTATGCCGCCTATGCGGCGCGGGTCCGGCGCTGGCTCTAGCGTTTGGGGAAGGGAAGGGTGATGTTTCTCGATAAATCACGTATAAATTGCGTTCATCTTGCCCACATGGGGGATGAAGTGTTAATACTAGTCAATTATGCTCTCCATGGTTGCCGGAACAAGGGCCAGTTGAGAGCGAAACGATCCGCAACCGCCTCTTCCGCTCTCGGGTTCGGGAGCGGAAGGGGCGCGGCGGCAAGCCCGGCCTGAAAGCCGGGCCCGCTCAGAACGAGCCCACCCGACGCTGTCTGGGGATACCTCCCGCGGCGAGACGTTTTTTAGGAACTTTGAAACCGGGGACCCCTGTCGGCCCCGTCAACCAGGAGAGTAGAAAGATATGCGTAAGTTTTTCGGTACCCTGCGTCGCGACGAGCGTGGCGATCAGCTTGTCGGCTGGGTCCTGCTCGTCAGCTTCGTCGTCCTCGTCGGCGCCGCCGCGTGGGGGCAGATTGGCACGAACATCAAAACCATCATTGGCGCGGTCGATACGGAAGTGAAGGCAGCTGCCACCGCTATCAAGAAGTAGAACTTTAAGACGGGCTCGGCCGCACCGGCGGCCTGCCCCCTCTCTTCTTAAGCGTTAGGTTTCCGCCCGAGGCGCGGCGTCGTCTCGGGCGAACCCCTTGCCTATCAAGCGTGCGAGGAGCGCGACCGCACCATGAATTTCAGAGCCATCGGCACCCTTGCGATCGGCGTCATGCTCGCCGCCGCCGCCGTCATTGTCGTCAATCACAAGCTGGAGAACCAGTCGGCGACGGCGCCGGCGGCCGCGGCGCTGCCGACGACGACGGTGCTTGTCGCCGCCGCCGACGTGCCCTTCGCCGGCCGCATCGAGGCCGCCCACGTCCGCCCGGTGCAGTGGCCCGCCGACGCCGTGCCGCAGGGCAGCTTCCGCAGCGCCGAGGAACTGCTCGGCGACGGCAGCCAGACCCGCGTCGCCCTGCGCGCCATCGCCGCCGGCGAGCCGCTGCTGCAAAGCAAGATTTCCGGTTTCGGCGGCCGCGCCACCATGTCCTCAGTGGTCGACGAGAACAACCGGGCGTTCACGATCCAGGTCAACGAGGTCAGCGGCGTCGCCGGCTTCCTCCTCCCCGGCGACCGCGTCGACATCCTGATGACGCGCACGCCGGAGAACGAAAGGGAGCCCGTCACCTACACGATTCTGCAGAACATCGTCGTCCGCGGCATCGACCAGAGCGCCGACGAGGGCCGCAACCAGCCCAAGGTGGTCCGCGCCGTCACCGTCGAGGTCTCCCCGACCGACGCGCAGAAGCTCGCCCTTGCCCAGACCGTCGGCACCCTGTCCCTCGCCCTGCGCAGCGTCGCCACGACCGGGGAAGCGCCGACCCGGATGGTCAGCGTCGCCGATCTGATCAGCGAGCGCCGCGAGGAGGGCGCCATCGGCCCGACCGTGCGCGTGCGCAGCCGCGGCGATGTCACCACCGTCCAGGTGCGCTGACGGGCGCCGTTGCGGCGGAGGCGGGGGCATGAACCGGAAGACGGATAGCGCGGCGAAGGGACTTCTCGCCGATGACCGCGGCGCGGTGTTCCTGTGGACCCTGTTCGTCGCCCTGCCGGTGTTCTTCGCCCTCGGCGCCGTCGTCGTCGACGCCCACCGCACCTACAACACCTTCGACGAGGCGCAGAGTTTCGCCGACCACACCGCCCTCGCCGCGGCGATGGAGCTGAACGGCCAGCCCGGCGCCATCGACCGCGCCATCAAGGCCGCCTGCGGCTCAAACCCGGGGCCGCTGGTCACCGGCTTCCATACCTACGGCAATGCCGCCGTTTCCGGCGCCCGCGCGCTCGCCGCCGACCGGCTCGTGTTCCTCTCCGGCCTCGGGCCGGACCCTATGGCGCCCGACCAGTACGTGACCGACAATGATCCCATTCCAATCTGCACGGCGACCTGCGCCGCCCCCGGAACCTGCCAGAACCTTGGCGCTGGGCTGAACGGACAGGCGCGCTTCGTTTCCGTCACCACCGCGCCCGTCACCGTCAGTTGGCTGCTGGCGCCGGTGATGAACGCGTTCGGTATGAACGTCGGCGCCTCCGCCGATGCCGCCGCCCGCGCCACCGCCGGCTTTAGCAAGGCCGTCTGCAACTGGGCGCCACTCTTCATCTGCAAACCGAACGGCAACCTGACCAAAGGAATGCAGATCAAGGCGAAGGAAGGTGGGCCCAACTTCTGGGGACCCGGCGACTATGGGCTGCTTGAGGCGATCGACAGCAACGGCGGCAAGAAGGACTTTCTCGAAGCCGTCGCCAGTCTCTACCCGAGCGATCATTGCACCGACAACACCGTGGAGTTGGAAAGCGGGAGCGGTACGGGACCGGTGGAGAAAGGTTTCAACGTCCGCTTCGACATTTTCGATTCGAATACGAAGAAATGGAAGAACGACAAGAATTTCCCGCCGGCGCAGAATGTCACCAAGGGACGCTACACAAAAAAGGGAGAGGAGAACTGCGATCCGGACAACAAGAACGACAGCGGCCTGACGGCGATGCCGCGGGATGCATGCTTTTCCGGTGGGGCGTGCAGCGCTTCCGGCCCTCGCTTCGGTAACGGTGACTGGAACTGCGGCGCTTATTGGCTAAAAAATCATGGTAGCGCCACGTGTCCGCTGGGAGCGGGAGCCACCCGCTTCGATCTCTATAAGTACGAGATCAACAACACGATACCGAACAATACTCTGGAAAAGGGTTGGCCGACATGCTCCAATCAATCCTGGACGCCCCCTTCAGGTCAGCTCGACCGCCGCGAATTCATTATTGCCGTTCTTGACTGCAACAATCTCAACAAGAACGGACCCAATACCGTCCTCGAATACGCGCGCATGTTCTTGACCGAGCCCGTGGGTCTCTACAATCCGTCCGATAAGGACATCTTCATGGAGTATATCGGGCCGGGCAATTCCGAGACCCTGAGCGACGTTTTCAAAGAATATCCCGTCTTGTACCGGTGACGGCGTCATGACCCGCGAACCGTTCCGTCCCCTCTTTCGCCGGTTCATGCGCTGCGAGCGCGGCGATCCGATCGTCGAGTTCATTCTCGTCCTGCCGCTGATGCTGGTGCTTGGCTTCGGCGTTATGGAGATCGGCCGCATCCTCTGGTACCAGCATTTCATCACCAAGGGCGTGCGCGACGGCACCCGCTATCTCACCCGCGTGCCGCTCGCCGACCTCGGCGTCGCCGCCGACTGTGCGCCGGTGTCATCCGGGGCCGCCGACTGTGACAAGGTATTGGCCAGGGAAATATCCGCCACTGCCTTGACCTACGCCGCCTGCCTTGCGCGGAGCGGCGCTTACTGGGGCGCGATTGCGCCCGCCAACGTCACGGTCAGGCTCTGCCCGATTGATCACGCCGGAGCGTTCTACGGCCCGGACCCCCTTCACATGGTGCGGATGACGGCCCAGGTGCCTGTCGATTTCCCCATTTTGAATGCGTTTCTTAAGACCGGCCCCTCGGTCACCTTCACCGTCTTCAACGAATCCCGGCATATCGGCCAATGAGCGCGATGCGGATCATAAAGAAGATGTGCGGCAAGCGGCTGGTCGCCGACCAGCGCGGCGACGTGCTGGTCGGGTTCGTTCTCATCGTCGGACTGCTGTTCGGCCTGTTCTTCGCCGGCGTCGGCTTCTTCCTGCTGTTGTCCTGGATACAGTTCGCCGAAATGGCGACGCAGGCGGGCGTGCGTACCGCCGTGGTCAGTTCGCCCGCGGTCGCCGGACTGCCGGCGGCCATTGCGTCGGCAAACGGCGGATTGCTCGGCCAGAATTGCCGCGCCGATCCCAGCCCGTGCGCGCCGCTCACGACGCGCAGTTGCGGCCCGCTCTTCGGCGGCGGCGCCTGCGCCGGGACCGCCTTCAATCACGTCGCCGCCCGCATGCAACAGATCTTTCCGGTCATCCAGCCGGCGAACATCAGCATTCGCTACGAAGACAGCGGCCTTGGCTATGTCGGCGGCCCGCCGGCGCCGCTGGTCACCGTCGCCGTCAGCGGCGTTCCGATCCCGATCATCGGCGGAGTTATCGATCTCGCCTTCGGCCTGCTCGGCGGCGAGGCCGGCGCGGCGGCGACGTTGCGGCCGATCCAGGCGTCAATGACGGCGGAAGACTTGAACACGGCGGGGGCTCCTTGAGAGAGACGGCGATGCGCGCTCGCAGAAATCCGAAGAAAAGAGGATGCAAGAAGACATGGTGACGGCAGGTCTTAAGGTTCTCGCCATCGTCCGCACGCCGGATCTGGGGCAGACGCTGAACGCGGCCCTCGGGCGCGCGGGCGGCGTCCGGCTCGATGTGCGGGTCGGCGACGTCAAGCGGCTCGGCGTCGCGCTGGTCCTTGCCGAGCGGCCGGACGCGGTGCTGCTCGACATCGACCCCGAGGACCCCGACGACTGGGAGGTCGTCTCCCAGATCAAGAACCACCAGGCCCTCGCCGGCGTTCCCGTCCTGGCGACGGCGGAGCGCATCACCTCGGCCGGAATTCGCCGCCTGCTCCGCGACGGCGTCGACGACTTCGTGCCGCAGCCGCCGACCGCCTCGGACATTCTCGAGGCGCTGGACGGCGCGGTGCGCAAGATCCGCGGCGCCCGGCGCGCCGGCGAAGGGCAGGGGCGCATCGTCGCCTTCCTGCGCGCCGGCGGCGGCATGGGGGCGACGACGCTCGCCGTCCACGGCGCCTTGAGCCTGCTCGGCGAGGACGACGCCAGGGGCCGCGCCGGCAAGCGCAGCGTCGGCCTGCTCGACCTCGACCTGCAGTTCGGCACCACCGCGCTCGCCCTCGACATCGTTCCCAACGACGGGATCGTCGAGATCACCCGGACGCCGTCGCGGCTCGACGGGGCGCTGCTCCGCGGCGCCATGGTCCCCCACGCCAGCGGCCTGCACGTCCTGACCGCGCCGCGCGCGCCGGTTCCGCTCGACGTCCTCAACCCGGCGCTGTGCGGGCGCATTCTCGACGTCGCCCGCCAGGAGTTCGCCTACGTCGTCGTCGACACGCCGCCGAGCCTGACGGCGTGGACCGAATCGGTGCTCGCTCTTTCCGATATCGTCTTTCTCGTCACCCAGCTCACCGTCCCGGCGCTGGCGCAGGCGCGCCGCCTGCTCGACGCCCTCGAGGACGAGGGCCACTACGACGACACCGTCCAGGTCGTCCTCAACCGCTATCGCAAGCAGCGCTTCGGCCAGGATCTCGGCGTCGCCCAGGCGGAAAAGGTGCTCAACCGCAAGGTCCGGCACCTCGTCGCCAACGACTACGGCCTCGTCACCCGCGCTCTCAACGAGGGCGTCTCGATGTACGACGTCAAGCGCCGCAGCGCGATCGGCGAGGACATCGCCGCGATGGTCGAGAGCGTGCTCAGGAAACCGCTCCCGGCCGCCGCGGCGCCGACCGCCGCGGCGCGGGCCTGATGCGCGCTTCCTGGCATTCTTGAAGAAGAGGGTTTCCAGCGATGTTCCGACGCTTCCGAAGCGATGTCAGAAACGAGGCCAATGCGCCGCGGCAGGCCGCCCGGCCGGCCGAGGACGCCGCGCCGCCGGCTGGCGAGACGCCGGTGGTGGCGTTCGCGCCGCCGCCCCGGCCGGCCGCGCCGCTGGTCGACTGGACCGACCTCAAGGTCCGCTTCCATCAGCGCCTGCTCGACATCCTCAACCTTTCGGTGATCGACAAGGTGCCGCGCGAGGAGCTGCACCGCGAGTGCGCCGCCATCGTCCGCGAGCTGCTCATCGAGGAAGGCGTCGCCCTCAACGCCGGCGAGTTCAACCGCCTCGTCGAGGAGATCATGGACGAGGTCCTCGGCCTCGGGCCGCTCGAGCCCCTGCTCAAGGACGACACCATCAACGACGTTCTCGTCAACACCCACGCCCAGGTCTTCGTCGAGCGCGGCGGACAGCTCGAGCTGACCTCGGCCCGCTTCAAGGACGACGGCCACCTGTTGCGGATCATCGACAAGATCGTCTCGCGGGTCGGCCGCCGCGTCGACGAATCGCAGCCGTGGGTCGACGCCCGCCTCGCCGACGGCTCGCGCGTCAACGCCATCGTCCCGCCGTGCGCCCTCGACGGCCCGCTGCTCTCGATCCGCAAGTTCTCCAAGCTGCCCTACACCATGGAGCGGCTGATCGAGATCCGCGCCCTGACCCAGGAAATGGCCGACGTCCTGCAGATGACGGTGCGCGCCCGCCTCAACATCATCGTCGCCGGCGGCACCGGCTCGGGCAAGACGACCTTCCTCAACGCCCTGTCGCGCTACATCAGCGATCGCGAGCGGATCGTCACCATCGAGGACGCCGCCGAGCTGCAGTTGCAGCAGATCCACGTCGCCCGGATGGAGACGCGGCCCGCCAACATCGAGGGCAAGGGCGCGGTGGTGCAGCGCGATCTCGTCCGCAACGCCCTGCGCATGCGCCCCGACCGCATCATCGTCGGCGAGGTCCGCGGCGGCGAGGTGCTCGACATGCTGCAGGCGATGAACACCGGCCATGACGGCTCGATGACGACGATCCACGCCAACACCCCGCGCGACGCCCTCTCGCGCATCGAGCAGATGCTCGGCATGACCGGGTTCAACCTGCCCGAGCGGACGATGCGCGCCCAGATGGCCTCGGCCATTCATCTGATCATCCAATTGGAGCGGATGAGCGACGGCAAGCGGCGGGTGGTCTGCGTCAACGAGATCACCGGCATGGAGGGCGACGTCATCAGCATGCAGGAGATCTTCCGCTTCAACCGCACCGCCACCGACGCCCAGGGCCGCGTCATCGGCCATTTCGAGGCGACCGGGGTGAGGCCGAAGTTCATGGAGCGGCTCGCCCTGTGGGGGCTGGTGGTGCCCGAGACCATCTTCGATCCGCACCGCAAGCTCGGGACGTCCTATGCCTGACGGAAGCGTTTTCGGCGCCCTCGGGCGCGATGTCCTGCTCGCCTACGGCGCCCTCGTCATCGGCATCATGCTGCTGGTCGACGGCTTCATCCATTTCGCCAGCGCCGGCCGGATGAAGGGCGAGGAGCGGGTCAACCGGCGCCTGCAGATGCTCTCCAGCGGCGGCGATCCGCGCCAGGTGCTGGAGCAGTTGCGGCGGGCGACGCTGCATCCGCTGGTCAGCCGGCTGAAGCCGCTGGCGTGGATCGACCGGATGATGCGCCAGGCGGCGCTGACGATGAGCCTCGGCCGCCTCGCCGTCGTCATGATCGCCTGCGCCGGCGCGGCCTACGTGGTCGTTCAGGGCAAGGCGCCGAACGGCCTTCTCGCCGCGGCGCTGGCGGTCGCGCTCGGCGTCGGCCTTCCCATCGTCGTCATCCTGCACCGGCGCAAGAAGCGGACGCGGCGGTTCACCGAACAGTTGCCCGACGCGCTCGATCTCGTCGTGCGCGGCCTGCGCGTCGGCCACCCGTTGAGCGCGGCGCTGGCGACGGTGGCCAACGAGCTGCCCGATCCGGTCGGCACCGAAACCGGCATCGTCGTCGACGAGATGACCTACGGCCTCAGCCTGCGCCAGGCCATCGAGAACATGCGCGAGCGCGTGCCGGCCGAGGATCTGCATTATTTCGCCGTCGCTCTGCAAATCCAGCACGGCACCGGCGGCAATCTCGCCGAGGTCCTGCAAGGGCTGTCCAAGCTGATCCGCGAGCGCCTGCAGTTCTTCCGCAAGGTGCGGGCGGTGACCGGCCATGCCCGGATGGTCTCGATGTTCGCCTCGCTGTTTCCGTTGTTCATTCCGCTCGGGCTGCACTGGATCATGCCGGATTTCTACGGCGCGGTGATCGACCGCCCGTGGTTCGCCTGGGTGATCGGCGGCGGGGTTTTCATGTGCCTGATGAACTACGTCATCATGCGCTGGATGGTCATCGTCAAGGTCTAAGGGTCCGATCGCAAGGAGCGCCCGAACATGGATTTCTTCCTGACTGCCGGCACGACGCCGATCCTGGTCCTGATCTTCGCCGCCGTGGTGTTGACGGTCGTGGGCGGGGCCGGGCTGTTCACGCGCAAGGACCCGACGGCGCGGCTCGCCGGCATCGTCGGTCCCGGCGTCGACGCGGACGGCGCGGCGGGGCCGGCGCTGTCCGACCGCTGGACGCGGGCGCGGCTGGCCAAGATGGACTCGCTGATCGCGCCGCAGGACGAGGGCAAGCGCACGGCGATGCGCCTGAAGCTGGTCCAGGCCGGCTATCGCAGCGCCTCGGCGGTCACCACGTTTTTTCTCATGCGCTATCTGCTGGTCCTGGTTCCGCTGATCGGCGCGATCGCCGCCTATCCCTTCCTGGCGTTGAACCTCAGCGCGGCGCAGATCGGCCTGATCGCCGCGGGATTGATGGGCGCCGGCTTCTTCGTGCCGTCGCTGTGGCTGTGGCGGCGGACGAAGGCGCGCCAGCGCGCCGTCGCCGTGGCGTTTCCCGACACTCTCGACATGATGCTGATCTGCGTCGAGGCCGGCCTCGGCCTCGACGCCGCGATCAACCGGGTGGCCAAGGAGATCGGCGAAGCCCATCCGGTTCTCGGCGAGGAACTGGCGTACACCACGGCCGAGATGCGGGCGGGAAAAAGCCGTCACGACGTTCTGCGCGATCTCGCCAAGCGGGTCGGGGTCGACGATGTCCGGGCGTTCGTCACGGTGATCGTGCAGGCCGACCGCTACGGGACCAGCGTCGCCGACGCCATGCGGGTTTACGCCCAGGACATGCGGGCCAAGCGGATGGTGCGCGCCGAGGAGAAGGCCAACAAGCTCGACGTCAAGCTGACCGTCGCGGTGTTCGGATTGACCATGCCCGCCGTCTTGATGTTCACGGTCATTCCGGCGGTGATTCAGGTCGCCGAGCAGTTCATGAAAATGGGCGCGAAAATGTAATCGGCAGAGCCAAAAAGCCTGCCGGACGCGCGATCATGATCGTTTATGCGATTTTTATTGGCTTGTTCGCGGCGGCGGCGTTTTTCGACGTGGCCTACCTGAGGCTGCCCAACATCGTGAGTCTGCTTCTGCTGGCGCTGTTCATCGCCGCCGTCGCCGTCAATGCCGTCGCGGTCAACCCAAGCGGCGTCGACTGGATCGGCCATGGCCTGACCGGCGCCGCCGTCTTCGCCGTCGGCGCGCTCTGTTTCCATCTCGGCTATTGGGGCGGCGGCGACGTCAAGCTCTACGCCGTCGGCGCGCTGTGGATGGGGCCGGACCTCATTGCGCCGTTCGTCGTCGCGGTCTCGCTTCTCGCCGGCCTGGTCGCTCTCGTCCTTCTCGCGCTGCGCCGCATCGCCCGCTGGGGCGTCCTCGCCCGCGGCGGCGGGGCGCTTCCGCCGGTGTTGACGGCGAATGCCGGGGTGCCGCTCGGCCTGCCTCTGGCCGCCGCGGCGATCCTGTTAAGCGTCCGCCTTCCCGCCGCCTTGTGGATATTCTGAGTCATTCGGCGAGAAAGCGCACCGGGCCGTACCAGGCCTCGGCGACTGCCGAGCGGTTGTCGCAGTCGGTCATGATGGCGACGGCGTCGATGGCCTCGATGTCGCGTCCGTGATAGCGGCGAAAGTCCTCGGCAATGTTGCGCCGCTCGGTGACCCACTGGCCGGGCGCGGCCGGCGCGCCGGAGCGCAGCGCGACCATGCGGGCCTGCGAGGCGAACGGATTGGGCCAACCGGATCCGGGCGGCATGGCGCTCGCCCAGACGTAATTGATCGCCCGGGTCCGCCAGACGACAACGCCGCCGTCGCGCACCACGTAAAGGCGCGCGGCAAAGTCGTCGCCGGCTTTGCTTGTCTCGTCGACCGGACCGGCGAACACAACGTCGACGCGCCATGACCACTCGATGATCGGGGTGGCGCGCAGGTCGATCTTCCGTCTCAGGAACAGACCCGACGCGCTGTTGGAACAGCGGGCCTGCAGCGCCTCGCCGTCCAGCATATAGCGCGTTTCGCCCTGGAAGCTCTGGCGTTGCCACGTCGCCAGGATGTCCCTTGGCGTGAACTCCAGGGCCGCGGCGAGGGACGGCATCGCCAGCGCCATGAGCGCGACGAGCGCGGAGCCTGCGCGCATGGCCTCGCGTTCCCCGCCTCAGGCTGCCGGACTGCACGACGCCCCGCCGAGGACGCAGAAGCGCGCGCAGTGAGGGTGGTTGAGCGCCACCGGCCGCGCCGCTTCGGCAAGACTCGCGCCCATCTCGAAGCTGGCGTCGTAGGGCAGGAGCGTGCACGAGACGACCGCCGGCCGCGCCGCGCCCTTGCGCTTGACCACCATGCGGGAGGTCGCGCACATCACCGATTGCGGGCTCTTGCCGAGAATCCCCCAGCAGCGCTCGGTGATCTCGGGAACGTCGGCGTCGGCCTCCATCTCCGGGAAAAGAACGAGGCGGGTTGGATCGTCGGCGGCGACGGCAATGCCGAGCCTGGCGAACAGGTCGGCATAGCCGGCGCGCAATTCGGCCTCGCTCTCGTCCCAGATCGTCCGGCCGGCGACGGCGAGGGCGAAGCCGTGGGTGGCGAGCCACAGCAGGCCGTCCAGGCTGGGTTGCCAGGCGCCGCCGCCGCGCACGGCTTCATGGCCGGCCGCCGTATAATGATCCAGGGAAACCCGCAGCGTGAGGCGGGCGCCGAAGCGTCGGCCGAGCTCGGCGAGCGGCGCCTTCCACCGCTGCATCGGCTTCATCGCGTTGGTCAGCACGAGGACGCGGTAGCCTGCGCGCAAGGCATCCTCGATCATGCCGAGGATGTCGGGATTCATGAACGGCTCGCCGCCGGTGAAGCCGATCTCGGCGGGCGGCGGGCGCAAGCGCGCCGCCGCGTCGAGGAAATCGCGCACCTCGGCGCGGCTCAAGTAGACGAGGCGATCGTTGCGCGGGCTCGAGTCGATATAGCAGTTGTGGCAGGCAACATTGCAAAGCGTGCCGGTGTTGAACCACAGCGTCTCGAGGCGCGCGAGCGGCGCCACCGCGCGCCGCTCGCCGCCGGCGGTGACGTGCGGATCGCTGAACTTCGCCCGCGCCGCCGCCGTTCTGTGCGGGGCCGTTGCGGCGGCGTCCGCGGCCGTTGCCGGACCGCTTCCCCGATCGGTTCTCATCGTGTCCATCGCCACTCCCGCTCATGCTTTCCCGCCGTATTGTTCGCGCGCCGCCGCCGAATGGTTTTCATCGAAACGCGCCATGCCTCGCATCCGGCCTCGGCTGGATCCGCGCCGTAATCCGGAAGCGCGGTCAACCCGGCGCCTTCTGGCTCAACCGCTCAAGATGGCGGCGGGCCTCCTCCTCGCTTTCGTAGATGTGCGGCGCGACATCCCGCAGCTCCAGCGATTCGCCAAGCTTCATGCGCAGGAAGGCGGTTGTCGTGTACCGGGTGACGCCGGAGTAGTAACGGTCGACGAGCCCTTTGACCATGTCCATGTAGTCGTCGAGCAGTTCCGGGAAGATCGTGAAATTGTCGTAGTTGACGATGGTGAACACCTTGTGGCCCAAGGGCGCCAGACGGGCCTCGATCAGCGCGCGAAGCTCTTCGATATCCGCATGGGTGCGGATGGTGTGGCCTTCGAAGTTGACAAAGAACAGGTTTTTTTGCGGATCGTAGATCAGGCGCTCGGCCAGCGGCCGGCGCAACAGGTCGTCCTTGAGCCCCATCGGCGCCAAGCGGAAGATCCGCCCGTCCATCAACCGGGGCGGCCGGTGGATGATCGGCGTGAAGTCCATGTGAGCGAGAATGTCGCGTTCAAGATCGACGCCGGGCGCGATCTCGACCAGCTCCAACCCATCTTTGCCAAGCATAAAGACGCACCGCTCGGTGACGTAGAGCACCGGTTGTCCCCGCGCGGCGGCATGCGGCCCGCTGAAGGTGCGCTGCTCGACGGCGGCGACGAACTTGCTGGTCGCGCCGTCCTTGAGGATTTTCAGCCCCTCGTCCGCGATGGCGAAGGTGGCGCCAGCGGTGAAGGTGCCGACGAAGACCACGGTCTTGGCGTTCTGGCTGATGTTGATGAAGCCGCCGGCGCCGGCCAGCTTGGCGCCGAACTTGCTGACATTGACGTTGCCCTCGGCGTCGACCTCGGCCATGCCGAGAAAGGCGATGTCGAGGCCGCCGCCGTCGTAGAAATCGAACTGCGCGGGCTGGTCGATGATGGCCTGGGTGTTGGTCGCGGCGCCGAAGTTCAGCCCGCCCGCCGGGA
Organism: uncultured Rhodospirillaceae bacterium; assembly: GCA_964603915.1. Classification (GTDB taxonomy): domain Bacteria; phylum Pseudomonadota; class Alphaproteobacteria; order Rhodospirillales; family Defluviicoccaceae; genus REEP01. Next base: position 17,042 of record CAZRWU010000004.1, on the reverse strand, counting down.
TGCCGCCGATCACGCCCGGCTCCGCCGTCAGGGTGATGAGATCGATGATCTTCTCCTCGCTGGCGACATTGGCGATCCCCTCGGGCATGCCGATGCCGAGGTTGACGACGCTGTTGGGCTTGAGCGCGAACGCCGCGCGGCGGGCGATGAGCTTGCGCGCGTCCATGTCCATGGGAGGAACGGACCGCATCGGAACTCGTAATTCGCCGCTGAAGGCGGGATTGTAGACTTCGGCGAACGTCTGCCAGTGATGCTCGGGGCGGGCGACGACGACGCAGTCGACCAGCACCCCCGGGATCTTCACGTCCCGGGCGTTCAGCGTGCCGCGCTCGGCGATGCGTTCGACCTGGACGATGACGATCCCCTTGGAGTTGCGGGCGGCGGTGGCGATGGGCAGGACCTCGAGCGTAAGCGCTTCCTTCTCCATCGTGACGTTGCCGTCGAGATCGGCGGTGGTGCCGCGCAAAATGGCGACGTTGATCGGAAACGCGCGGTAGAAGAGGTATTCCCGGCCGTGAATGGTCATCAGCTCGACGATCTCTTCCGTCGTTCGCGCGTTGATCTTGCCGCCGCCGTAACGCGGGTCGACGAAGGTGCCCAGCCCGACCTTGCTCAAGGTCCCGGGCTTGCCGGCGGCGATATCGCGAAACAGGTGCGAAATCACTCCTTGGGGTAAGTTATAGGCCTCGATCTTGCCGGCGATGGCCAACGCCTGCAGCTTGGGCACCAGCCCCCAGTGGCCGCCGATGACCCGGCGCAGCAAGCCTTCGTGGCCGAGGTGATTGAGGCCCCGCTCGCGGCCGTCGCCCTGGCCCGCGGCGTAGACCAGCGTCAGGTCCCGCGGGCGGCCGCCGTCGCGAAAATCATCTTCCAGGGCCACGGCGATCGCTTCGGCGAAGCCGACGCCGACGAAGCCTTCCGTGGCGATCGTATCGCCGTCGCGGATCAGGCGCACCGCGTCCTGCGCCGTGACGATCTTGTCCTTCTGGCGGACGTTCGGGGTCGACAGGATGGGGTGCGCGTCGCGGAGAGGCATAAAAATCTCCCCAATCAGAACGACCCGAACAGGGTTCCCAAGATGAGAACGACGATGAGGGCGAGCACCGGCGTCGCCACCGCCACGACGAAGATATCGGGGTAGGAGTCTCTGTGGGTCAGCCGGCAGATCGCCAGCAGGGTGATCACCGCGCCGTTATGGGGGAGGGCGTCGAATCCGCCGGAGGACATCGACGAGATCCGATGCAGAAGGTCGGGCGAGATGCCGACATTCTGGGCGATTTCCAGATACGTCGCTCCCAGCGTCTGCAGGGCGATGCTCATCCCGCCGGAAGCGGATCCGGTAATGCCGGCCAGCACGTTGACGGCGACGGCGAGAGAGATCAGCGGGTTGGCCGAAATGCCGACGACCGCGTCGCGAATGATCATGAACGCCCCCATCGAGGCGATCACGGTGCCGTAACCGACCTCCGAGGCGGTGTTGAAGATCGGCAACAGCGAGCCCATCGTGCCTTTGTTGACCGAATCCTTGAGGTCGACCCACCTTTTCCAGTTGAGGAGGATCAGGCTGACGATGGCGATGATCAGGGCCGAAATGATCGACCAGATCCCGCGCACGGCGTCGATGTTGGTCTCGCCATATGCCGGTTCGGCCAAATAGGCGGTATCCCACATCGGGATGAACACCCGGGTGAACAAGTAGTTGAATAGGATGACGAGAATGATCGGTATAAGCGCGATCAGGAAGGGCGGGACATGTCCGGAAGCCGTCTGCTCGTCATGCTCCTCCGGCCAGTCTCCGTAGCCCGCGCCCCGGGCGCGGGCGGCGGCGGCCCGGCGGTTGAGCCACACAATGCCGCCCACCATCATGATCAAGCCGCCAATGACGCCAAGGCCCGGCGCGGCGAACGGATCGGTGCCGAAGAACGCCATCGGGATGGCGTTCTGGATCGCCGGTGTGCCGGGAAAGGCGGTCATGGTGAAGGTGAAGGAGCCAAGGGCGATGGCGCCGGGAACGAGCCGCTTGGGAACGTTGGCTTCGCGAAACAGCGAGGCGGCGATCGGGTAGACGGCGAACGCCACGACGAACAAGGAGACGCCGCCATAGGTGAGAATGCCGCAAGCGAGAACGATCGCCAGGATTGCCTGGTGACTGCCGAGGCGGGTGACGATGGTGTGGGCGATGCTGCGGGCCGAGCCCGAATCGTCCATGAGCTTGCCGAAAATGGCGCCGAGAAGAAAAAGAGGAAAGAAAATGATCAGGTAGTTGCCGAGGCTCTTCATGAAGATTTGCGTGTAGGTCGCGAGAAGCGGACCTTCCCCGGCGATGAAAATGGCGAGCAGCGCCATGATCGGCGCCAAAACCAATACGTTAATGCCACGGTAGGCAAGATACATCAGCAAGAAGAGGGATAAGACGATGCCAAATATCCCGATCACCATGACCTCCCTTTTCGACGGCGCCCTGTTCGCGCAGCTTTAGCAGATGCGCGCGACCTTCGCCTAACGTTTCTTAAACCGTCGAGGAGGCGGCGCCGGCGGGAAAGGGATCAACGCGGAAGGGACGGCGGCAGCGCCTCTCGCGCCTGTTGAATTCCAAGAATTTCCTGGTCGATGCGGTCCATCAGCATCGTCGAACGGATCGCGTCGAACTTGCGGGCGAACAACGCGGGGGATTGCCGCAGCCGATCGAAATCGTCGTCGATCAGCGCGCGTGGATGCGATCCCGGCGTCGGCGTAATGTAATGGACGCCGCGCTCCGTTGCCGACGTCGCCGCCCCCGACGCGCTCCAATCATGGGAGATCGTCGCCGCGAGCGGAGAATTCTTGATCACGCTTTGAATATAGATCTCGTCCGGCGCGTGCGCGTACTTGTGGAAGGCGAGAATGGCGGGCTCGGTTTTCGTGAAATCGAGCACATACGCGACCGCGTCACGCCGCAGGCACCACCACTGCGAGCCCTTGTAAAACGTGAAGGCGGCGGGCAGCGGCCTTGTCCTGTTGCTGTACCCAAGCGCCCAAACGGTTCGATGGCATGCCCAGCGCAGGATCTTGTCCGTCGGTCCGCGCGGCGGCGCCGTGTGATTGAGCCAGCGGATGTCCTTGAAATGATAGCTGTTGACGGCGTTGCGGCGGGTCTCCGTCGAGAGAGTGCGCTCGATGTGCAGGAAATTCTGCGGCGAGGCGCGCAAACGCTCGGCGATCAGGGGGTTCGGCTTGATGGGATAGTCGCTGCCGCTCAGCAGGATGAAGTGGGTGAAGCGGGCGGGGTGAAGGAAAGCCGCCTCGAGCAGGTCGAGCGTGGCTTTGACGATCCGGAATCCTCCCCAGAAGATCGCCTGCCTGTTCTTCAGGAAATGCACCTCGGGCCGTCCGCAAAGGGCGCGCCGGAACGCGGCGTCGTCGACTTTGCGGTCGACGTGCACGAAGAACCGCGCCCATGGAACGGCGAGGCGATCGATCAGGCGGACGACCTGTCCGGGGTGCGCGTGGACGAGAAGAAGATAGGCGACGCGCACGACGCCGTCGGCCGCCCCGCTCATCGGCGCGGTCTCGCGCGCCGTGCCGACGCGCCGAAAAGCCCGCGCCTCATCGATGCGACGCGCCTCATCCACCCGTCCGCCGCGGCGGCGTCAGCCGGAAGAGATCGTCCCGCGCCCCCACCGCGCCCCCATCCGGTAAACAAAGCCGGCCAGCGCGACGACCTCGCCGATGCGCATCAGATAAGCCCCGAGCAGCAGGACCGTGACGCTGAAGGCGGCGAGCAGCCCGCCCGCGACAAGCGCCTCGATTCGCGACTCGGTCCATGTCAGCGGAACGGACCCGGCGATGCCGAGGCCGGCGCCGCACGCGATGGCGATGGCGAGCATCCATCGTGCCGTCAATCTCCAGTCGTACCAGAACAGATAGGTGCGCTGCGCAAGCAAGAGGGGCAAGCCATAAACGAGATTGTTGACGATGCTGACGACGACGACCGTTGCCAGGGCGCCGGCGACGCCGTAACGGGGAATCACCACCCAGGCAAACAGCGCCGAGAGAACGTGGCTGGCCGCCCCCGCGACGTACAGCGACTGAACCATGCCCAGCGTCGCTCCGATCTTCCGCGTGATCAGCGAAAAGCCGCCGAGGAAGCCGACGGCGTACAGCAACGTCAGCAGCAGCGCCGCCAGTTCCAGCTCGTCGATCCCGAAGTGACGTGGACCCCAGAGCGCCGCGAGCAGATACTGCGAGGAGGTCGCGACGAGGACGAAGGCGATGGCCCAAATCGCCATCGTCTGCGCCAGGGCCGTCCGCGCCAGCGCCGCGAGGTCGGCCGCGCCCTTGGCGAAGGCGATCGAGAAATACGAGAAGAAGACGACGCCGACCGGGCGCATCAGGCTCGACCACGCCTTCGCGCTCAGGCTTTGCACATACTTGAAGACGGCGAGGGTGCCCTGCGGCAGCATCGACAGCGCCGCGTCGAACGCGAAAGCGTAGAGCTGGACCGCGCCGACAAAGCTGAAGGTGACGGCCAACTGGCGGAAGACGCGCAGCGGATGGAAATGGTCGTGGCGCAGGCGGAAGCGATGGCGGTAGCCGAGCTTCCAGACCACGCAGCCGAGGGCGATGAACGCCGTCGCCGTATTGAGGATCAGGGCTACCACCAGAGCCCAGATGCCCCAGCGCGTCGCCAACGCCGCAAGACAGGCAAGGCCGACGACGCGGGCGCCGATCTGCACCGCTTCCGGCACGCCGAACCACTTCTCGGCGTTCGCCAGCGTGGTGAGCAGGGCGATGATGATCTGCAGGCACAGGAGGGGAACGATCCAGCGAAACACGGCCGCGCCGAGCGCGAGATCTTCCGGCGAGAAACCGGGAACGCGAAGCTGCATCAGCGCCGGCGCCAGAAACCACATCGCCGCCGCGGCAAGGAGAGACAGCAGCGCCATCCAGTTCACCATCACGGCGAAGGCCGAAAACGCCTGCTCCTGACCCAGGCTGTGCTTGAGGCGATGATGCTGCGGCAGCAGAATGTCGCTGAGTTGCCCGAGCTGCGCCAGGCCGATGATCGACGTCTGGATCGCGGTGGCGGCGAAGAAGATCTCGACGGTGCGGCTGGTGCCGAAGAAATAAGCGATCATCACCGTCTGGGCGATGCCGACGACGGCGCTGACGCCGTTCAGCGCCGTCATGATCCCGATGGCGCGGCCTCCACTCACGTTTTGCTCCTCATCTGCCGAATCGCCGGCGCGTTTCGAAGGGGGCTGATCAAAAGCGGCGCTTTCGCGTCGCGGGCTGTCTTTAGCGGATAGCTAGCAAGTAGCTAGCGGGGATGCTTGATGGGTAACCACTCATCCCGAGAAGCGGTGCAGGCTCATCTTCGCTTCTTAGCCGAACCGGGCGGGCGGGACAACAACCTGCGCCGGTGGCGCAAGAGCGGAGAAGGGATCGGCGGCCGGCTTTCTGGACCAGCGCGGCGCCGTTCAAGGAGCGGTCCCCGCATCAACCGTCCCGCCCGGGCGTGAATCAGCCCCTATGCTTTGTCACGTGCGAAGCCAACTTGGCCTCCTATTCGCGAACGGCTTCATGCATGAAAATGAGGCTGCGCAGCGCGATCATCTCGACGAGATCGCGCAGGCCGAGCTTGTGTAGCTCAGGAACAAGACTTGCTGGCGCGCGATCTGACAGGACCAAGCTCTTGGGTGGGCGCCGCTTCGCCTTTTCAGGCCTGGACGCCGTCCCGCCTGGATGGCCAAAGTCGGGCTTGGCTCAGGTCGCGAAAACAAACTGCAAGATCTCCCGCGGCTTCTGCTGGTTGCGGCTGCCGCAGTGGATGTTCATGCCATCGAACAGGACCAAGGTGTTGCGCGCGCCAAGCACTTTGACGCCGCGGCGATCAAGGTCGTCAGCCGTGATATCGGCAAGATGCGTGGGTCTCCTTAACCGCTTCGGGATGGCGTTGCGAACCTCGCCGGCGCGCGTACCGAGGGCCTTTTTCAGGAACGCGATCCGCAGAAGTTCATCAAAATGACTGAACCGCGAGTTCGGAATGATCTCGAACGGCCCGCAGGTCTCATCAACGTCGCTCAGGTAGTAAAGCGCTTTTGCGAAACGAGGTCCGCTGTCGATGTGACAGGTGTGAGCGATATATCTGTTTCCTGCTGCTTCGAATTGTGGATCATTCGCATCATTGCACTGCAATGACATGCCGAAGGAGCGAAGCTTTCTACCATGCACCTTTTCCATCATCGGATGTAACTGAGGAAAAATGTCGTTCAAAATTCGTTTTCTGGTATCAGGATCAAATCTGAACTGCATGACAGAGAAATAATCTCCAACAGGCCCCTCATCGCCGAGTGTCTCGTAAGGCGCCCGGTCCCGAACAGATTGCTTTCTCTCCTGCAATGTTTCGCGGGCGCGCGACGACGCGATGGCTTCTTCAAGTTTCGAAACTTGCGCAGGAGAAAGATAGTTCTTTATAACAATGAAACTTTCCCGTTTAAGCCCTTTGGAGACCGCGAGAGGTGTGGTTTCTTCCGCAAGCTTTTGCCGATGTCGCAGACTGAACCCGAGCCTTGCAAGTGCGACCCTTCCGTAATTAGCGAACCAGACGCGCGGAAGGTGAGACGTCAAGAACCACGTGGTGCCCCTGATTTGCACAGTCATCCATACTCCAGCAATCAGCCTGCGCAGCGCCTCCTTCTTCAGCTCTCTTGAGCCGCGATTCTCCAGATATCCTCGACCTCCGGGCTTGATGCTGCTCTTCGGCAGCCCATTCGTCAATGGGAAGGTTCTGTCAAGTCTGAGGATTCGATCAGATCCGGGTTAGAGGCTGCTGCTCACGCAAGAGCCTCTCTCGACGGGACCCGCTACGACGCCGGATCGCCATCCGGCGGCGCTTCGCGGTCGCGATCCGTCGCGGGGCGGGGCGGCGCGCAGCCCGCCGGGCAGCACCGCCCCGGCTGTCGCGATGTCCGCTGGCCGTTGTCAAGGAGGCCGCGATCGAGCAGGCGGGCGACAAGCTCGGTTTTCTCCGCGACGGGATAGGCGCGCCAGATTTCCCGCTTCATCGCCTCGGGCGAGCCGCCGCCGTGCAGCGAGATGAGCGAGTACCAGCCGCCCTGGTAGGACGCGGTCAGATCCTCGATGAGGCGCGACACCTCGAGGCGTTGCGCCGCCGGAATGTCGGCGCGGCCGCCGAGCACCGCCGCCAAGGACGCCCTGGTCTCGGGATTGTGATCCTCGTCGGGGCCGGGCAACGCCACGATCAGGCCGCCCGAGACGTCGTGCGCCAGACGCTGCATGTCGTAGATCTGCGTCGCAAGGAGCAGCTTGCCGATGTTGGCGAACACGGCATCGGGCATCACCGAGCCGGCCGGATCGGCGGCGCCGTAGACCGAGGCGGCGACGCCGCAGGCATAGAAGCCCTCGGTGATCGTGATCAGGGCGACCATGGCGTCGCGCACGTGGTGATGCCGGTCGGGATCGAGGCCGTTGGCCTCGATCATCATCGCTCCCGCGCCGATCAGCAGATCGCCGAAGCCGGCGCGCGCGGCGATGCACGAATGGCGGTGGTGGGTGGCGTAGGCGGTGGTGAGGAAGGCCGCTTCCTCGTGTTCGCCGGCGAGAAAGACGCGCTCGTGCGGCACGAACACGTCATCGAAGAGGACAACGCCGGTCGACTGGCCGTACCGCGCCGAGAACGTCGCCGCCGCTTCGCCGGGGCGGCCCGCCGGCCGGGCGACGATCGTCACCCCCGGGGCGTCGACGGGAACGGCGCAGCAGACGGCGAAGGCGGCATCCTCCGGCGTATGGCTGCGGCAGGGCATGACGAGAAACTCGTGCATGTAGGGCGCCCCGGTGACGATGGCCTTGGCGCCGCGGATGACGACGCCGTCGCGGCGGCGCTCCTTGATGTGCACATAGACATCCGGGTTGGCCTGTCGGCCGGGCCGCTTCGCGCGATCGCCCTTGGCGTCGGTCATCGCCACGCCGAGCGTCAGGTCCTGGTCCTGGACGTCGTGGAGGTAGGCGAGAAAGCGCTGATGATAATCGGTGGCGTGATTGGCGTCGGCGCGCCGCGTCGCCTGGAACAGGCCGTTCAGGGCGTCGTGGCTGAGGTAGCGCTGGGCGCAGCCGGAGGCCTTGCACACCAGCCGCACCGCCTCGAGCTTGTCGAGGAGATCCTGCGTCGTCTCGTTGATGTGCAGCATCCGGTTGACGGTCTTGCCCGAGGTGTGCTGGCGCGCCGTCATCAGCCGCCGGTGTTCGCCGACATGGGCGAAGTCGTAGGTGATGCCGACCGCGTTCACGCCGGGCGCGAGAAGCGGCTCGTCGGCGACGCTCGTCACGGCCCGCCCGTTGACGAAGACGCGCGGCCGGTAGCGGCGCAGCGACTCGCGGTACTCGGCGGCGGTCATCAGCATGGCCAGTCCTCCTGATCCTTGTCGTCTGGATTGAACACTGTTATAGAATTGAACAGTGTTATATTTTCGTCAAGGGCAAAATGGGGGGGGGCGGCGTGGAACGGCGAAAGGAAGGACGGCGGCAGGCGGCGGGCGCCGACAAGCGCGCGCGCATCCTCGAGGCGGCGCGCGACGTGTTCACCGCCGAGGGTCTCGAGGGCGCGAGCCTGCGGGCGATCGCCGCCCGCGCCGGCTATACCCCGGCGGCGCTCTATTTCCACTTCGATTCCAAAGAGGCGATTTACGCCGAAGCGCTGCGCGCCTCGCTCGCCGCGCTCGGCCGCACGCTCGCCGCGGCGATCGCCGGGGCCCGCACCCCGGCGCGACGCCTGCGCGCCGCGGCAATGGCGTTCTTCGCCTTTTACGCCGACAATCCCTGCGACCTCGACCTCGGTTTCTATCTGTTTCGCGGCGGCATGAAGCCGGCCGGGCTTGGCCGGGCGCGCGACGAAGCGCTCAATGCCGCCCTCGAGGCGGCGCTTTCGCCGATCGCCGCCGCCGCCGAGGCGATGGGAGCGTCGAAGACCGACGCCAGGATGCTGATGGTCGACCTGTTCGCGCATGCCGCCGGGCTGTTGCTCCTGCTTCACACCGGCCGCATCCGCATGTTCGGGGCCTCGGCGGCGGCGCGCATGGAGGCTTACGTCGATGATCGGATCGACCGGCTGGGCCGAGAGCGACAAGGCGCGCGCGCCGCCGGCGCGCCGCCGCGTCACTCGTAACGCAACGCTTCGATCGGATCGAGGCGGGAGGCTTGGCGCGCCGGATAGAAGCCGAAGAACACCCCGACTCCGGCCGCGAAAGCGACCGCCACGACCGCCGCGAGCGGGCTCACGTCAACCGGCCAGCCGGCGAGCCGGGCGATGGCGACGGCGGCCGCGCTTCCGAGCGCGATGCCGGCCAGCCCGCCGAGCAGGCAAAGGATGATCGCCTCCGTCAGGAACTGGTTGCGCACGTCCCGGCGGCGGGCGCCGACCGCTTGCCGCAGGCCGATCTCGCGGGTGCGCTCGGTGACCGAGACAAGCATGATGTTCATGATGCTGATCCCGCCGACGATCAGCGAGACCGAGGCCACCGCCGCGAGCAGAACGGTGAGGGAGCGGGCGGCGGCGGCTTGCGCGTGCATCGTCGCGGCCGGCTCGCGGATCTCGAAATCGTCCGCCGTGTCCGGCGCCAGCCGATGCCGTTGCCGCAGCAGCTTGCCGATCTCGTCCTTGGCGAAGGCCATGGCGCCCGCCGCCGCGACCTTGACGAGAATGAAATCGACCGCTTCCCGGTTCGCCTCGCTGCGGCCGCCGAGAACGCGCAGTTTGGCGGCGGCCAGGGGAATCAAGGCGACGTCGTCCTGATCGCGGCCGGACGCGGCGTTCTGTCCCTTCTCGTCGAGGACGCCGATCACCGTGAACGGCGCGTTGGCGATCCGCACCTGCCGGCCGAGCGGGTCCTCCTCGGCGAAAAGCTTGTCGGCCACCGTCGCGCCGAGCACGACCACCTTGGCCGCCGACTCGATTTCCTCGAACGTGAACAGGCGGCCCTTGTCGATCCGCCAGTCGCGCGCGATCACGTACTCCGGGGTGACCCCGCCGACGAGCGTCGCCCAGTTGAGATTGCCGCGGACGACCTGGGCGTTGCGGGCGATGCTCGGGGCGACGGCGCGGGCGACGCCGATCTCCCGGGCGATGGCGTCGGCGTCGGCCTCGGTCAGGCTCAAGCCCGAGCCGGCGCCGAGCCGGACCGCGCCGGTCCGCAGCGCGCCCGGTTGCACCAGCAGAAGATTGGCGCCGAGGGCGCGGATCTGCTCGGCGACCTGCTTGTGCGCGCCGCTGCCGATCGCGACCATGGCGATCACCGCGGCGACGCCGATGACGATGCCGAGCATGGTCAACGCGCTGCGCAGGGCGTTCGCTGTGATCGCGCGCAGCGCCACGCGGATATTCTCCGAGGCCGCCCACGCCGGCGGCGGCGCGGCCGCCGCCCCGGCATCGGGGCGCGGCGCGGCGATCCTTGGAGCGGGCTTGGCGACGGCCTCGTCGCGGATCACCTTGCCGTCTTGCATCGACACGATGCGGTTCGCCTGGCGGGCGACCTCGGGATCGTGCGTCACCAGGACGATGGTCCGCCCGGCGTCGTTGAGGGCGCGGAAAAGGGCCATGATCTCGGCGCCGGTCGCGCTATCGAGCGCCCCCGTCGGCTCGTCGGCGAGAATGAGCAAGGGATCGTTGACGAGGGCCCGGGCGATGGCGACGCGCTGCTGCTCGCCGCCGGAAAGCCGGCCTTGCGCGTGATCGCGGCGGTGGCCGAGAGCGACCGCATCGAGGGCGGCGGCGCAGCGGCGATGCCGCTCCGGCTTGGGCGTGCCGCCATAGATCAGGGGCAGCTCGACGTTTTCGAAGGCGCTGGCGCGGCCGAGCAGGTTGAACGTCTGAAAAACGAAACCGACGCTGCGGCTGCGCAGCCGCGCCCGCGCGTCGGGGTCGAGAGTCGCCACGTCCTCCCCAGCGAGGAGGTAGCGGCCGCTTGTCGGTTGATCGAGCAGGCCGAGCAGGTTCATCAGCGTCGACTTGCCGGAACCGGACGGTCCCATGATGGCGACGAATTCGCCCGCGAACACTTCCAGGGTGATCCCGCGCAACACCGCCAACGGCGCATCGCCGCCCTCGAATTCCTTGCCCAGGTCGGCGATGCGGATGAGCGGCGCGCTCACCTCACCACCCCCACGGCAGCAGGGATGCGCGCTCTTCCGCGACGGCGCCGACGATGACCTGCTGCCCCGCCTCGATCGCGCCCTGGGTCACTTGCGTCGCCGTGTCGTCGCTCTCGCCGAGGGCGATGTTCACCGGAGTCGGGCGGCCGTCCTCTCCCGGCGTCCACACCGTGGCGACGGCGTCCGCGTCTGGCCCGGTCGCATGCGGGGTAGCTTGCAGCCCGGCGGCCCCTTCGGGCGGCGTGAAGCGCAGCGCCGCGTTCGGGATCTTGAGCGCGTCGGCGACGTCCTTGACGATGATCCGCAGCATGGCGGTCATGCCGGGGAGGAGGACGAGGCCGGGGTTCTCGGCCTCGAGCACGACGGTGTAGGTAATGACGTTCTGGACCAGCAGGGGCGCCTTGCGGATCTCGGAGACGACGCCGGTGAAGGTCCGCCCGGGATACGCATCGACGGTGAAGAGCGCCCGCTGACCTTTCTCGATCCGGCCGATGTCGGCCTCGTCGATGCGGGCGTGCACCTGCATGCGACTCAGATCGTGCGCGATGGTGAACAGGGTCGGCGCTTCGAGGGTCGCCGCCACCGTCTGTCCGGGATCGACGTCGCGGCTGATCACGATGCCGTCGATCGGCGAGCGGATAACGGTGCGCTCAAGAGCGATCCGCGCCTGCTCCAGGGCCTCGGCATGCCGTCTGACCTGGGCGTTGCTGAGCTCGAGGGTCGCCGCCGCCATGTCGCGCGCCCGTTCCGCCGCGACGCGCATCGACTCGCCGCTCTCCCGTTGCGCTTCCGTCTCCTGCATCATCGCCACCGCCGTCTCGTATTCCGCTTCCGCCCGCTCGGCGGCCGACTGCGGCAGCGTCGCCTGATCGACAAGGGTGCTCTTGCGCTCGAAGTCGCGCTTGCGGTCGCCGGCCCGGACATTGGCGGCTTTCACCCGCGCCGTCGCCGCCGCGATGCCTTTCGCCGTCATGGCCACCTCGATGGTGGCCTTGTCCAGGGCGGCGCGGGCGACGGCGGCGTTGGCGCGAGCGATGGCGAGGTCCGCCTCCGCTTCGCGCACCTGCGAGGCGAAGGTGCTGGAATCCAGCGTCGCGATGACCTGGCCCTGGGCCACCTTGTCGTTGAAGTCGACCAGCAACTCGGCGATCTGGCCGGACAGCTGCGAGCCGACCTTGACCGTCACCAGCGCGTTGAGCGCGCCGGTGGCGGACAGGGCGCTGCGGATGACGCCGCGCTCGACCGGCGCCAGGACGTACGAGGACGTCTCGCCCTTCCGGTTCGCCAAGGCGCCGCTCATCGCCAGTCCAGCCAGGACGACGATGAGCAGCCCGACGCCCGTGACCGCCTTGAACACGGTTTACTGTCCTCTCGCAATAACCTTAGGGAAATCGCTTCTGCCGCAATGACGGTCCCAAGAAATTTTTCGGTTCCCGAAAGCGTCGGTTTTCTTCCTATGCCAGGGCGTCATTCAGGGAAGGTCGCACGCCAACGTATAGTCGTCCTCAGGCCCCTTGGGTTGTCCGGTGACAGGATTGAGGAGATTGGCGAAACCAAGGCCTTCGGCCATGGTGCTGTTGTTGATGGCATGCTGCCCGTTGCCGCCGTCTCCGGGATGCGCATTGTGCGGCGCGCCCTTCGATACGTTGCCGACGCCCTGCCGGCCGCCGTCGGTGTTGAAGGTAATGCCGAAGGCGTTGTCGCTGTTGGCGAAGCCGCCGTTCTTGTCGGCGGCCTTCGTGGCGCGTGAATGCTGTCCCATGCCGCCCCCGCTTGTTCCTTCCGGCGTCGGAAGCTTGGCGGTCTGGCTGGCGACCTGTCCCCAGCATTGGTTGAGTTGACCTCCGGCGGACGGGTCGTTCACAGCCTGTTGCGCCATTGCTGTTCCAGTAAATCCGAATAATACCGCCACGGAAACTATCGCTGTCATCCCACGCATATGTCCCTCCTGTTATTCAACTCAACGGCCTTATAAAGAAAACGCTGAGTTATGCTCCAATTAATGCCGATATAAAGAATATATGGCGACAAAATGTTCAATTATTGTTAATAGTTCTGTAATTTCAAGGCAATTCCGAAGACGAAGATGATCCGAAATGGAATGGATGTTGGCGTGTTTGGGGCATGCGGCCGCAGTTCTTGATTCGGAGCGCCGCCGATTGCGATCGAACTGCGGCTGCGCTCAAACCGCCCGAAAACGCATGGCGCTGGCCTTGATCGGAACCCGGCCCCGACTCTTCGTCTTCGGCGTTCCGTCTCTTCCGCTCGCGTTCCGGCGCGGCGGCGGCGTCCGGTTTTCCGAACGCGGCGGCCTGCCGTTGGTCCGATTTCCCGAACGCGGCATCCCGTCAAGCCCTTGAAACGGCATTGCGATGGTCGCTGGCACGGGCTTTGCTGCGGCGCCGCATGTCGGTGCAGCTTGGGCGCCGGCGCCGCCGGGAGAGGAGAATGTCGCTCGTGTCGCTTTCGACCATGCTCATCGCCGGTCTGGCCGGCTCGATCGTTGCTCCGCTCATCGCCGCCCACCTGCGCTTTCTCGGCGGCGCGCTGTGCACGCTTGTGCCGGCCGTGCTGTTCGCCTTTTTTGTGACGCAGATCGACGCCGTCGGCGCGGCCGCGGTTGTCGACGTCGTCCCCTGGGTGCCCGGCCTCGGCGTCGATCTGACCTTTCGGATCGACGGCTTTTCGCTGCTCTTCGCGCTGTTGATCACCGGCATCGGCACCCTGGTGACGCTCTATGCCGCGGCGTACATGGACACCAAGCCGTCCTTCGATCGCGCGCTGTTTCTCTTCTACATCCTGATGTTCATGTCGGCGATGCTGGCGACGGTGCTCGCCGACAATCTCGTCGCCCTTTTCGTCTTCTGGGAAATGACGAGCCTTCTCTCCTTCCTGCTCGTCGGCTTCGACAGCGACAAGGCGTTCGCCCGCAAATCGGCGTTGCAGTCGCTGCTCGTCACCGCCGGCGGCGGCCTCGTCCTGCTCGCCGGGATCATCCTGATCGGCATCGCCGCCGACACGTTCTCGCTCAGCGTCATTCTCGCCGACGTCACGATGGTCAGCGAAAGCCCGCTGTTCCCGGCGATCATCGTGCTGATGACGATCGGCGCGTTCACCAAGTCGGCGCAGGCGCCGTTTCATTTCTGGTTGCCCAACGCCATGGCCGCGCCGACGCCGGCCTCGGCCTATCTGCACTCGGCGACCATGGTCAAGCTCGGCGTCTACCTCCTCGCCCGCTGCCATCCGCTCTTCAGCGAGGCCGACTGGTTCGGCCCGACGCTCGTCTTCTTCGGCGGGGCGACGATGCTGATCGCCGCCTTGCAGGCGATCCGGGCGGTTGAATTCAAGGCCGTCCTCGCCTTTTCGACGGTGGCGTCGCTGGGCACCATCGTCATGCTGATCGGCCTCTCCGGCGCGGTCGCCGCGGTCGCCACCGTCGGTTTCATCCTCGCCCACGCGCTTTACAAGGCGACTCTGTTCTTCTGCGCCGGCATCGTCATCCACGCCACCAAAATTCCCCGGCTGAGCCACCTCGGCGGCCTCGCCCGCGCCTTGCCGCTGACGACGGCGGCGACGCTGCTCGCCAGCCTGTCGATGGCCGGCCTGCCGCCCTTCGTCGGCTTCATTTCCAAGGAATACCTGTTCGAGGCGTCGCTCGACTCGCCGTTTACGGTCGTCGCCGTGATCACCGGCGTCATCGTCAACGCGGTGATGGTGGCGGTGGCCGCGACCGTCGTGCTGCGCCCCTTCTTCAACCGGCCGCGCCGGCCGATCATCATCCACCACGGCGAAACCCTCGGCCTCACCCTCAGTCCGCTGCTGCTCGGCTTGACCGGCGTCGCGCTCGGCCTCGTCCCCGGAATCGTCGCCGGCCCGCTCATCCAGCCGGCGGCGTCGGCGATCCATGGCGCGCCCCTCGAGGTGTCGTTCAAGCTGTGGCACGGCATCACCCCCATGCTGGCCCTCTCCGGCCTTGTCGTCGGCCTTGGCGGCATTCTTTACGCCTACTGGACGCCGTTGCACGTGATGCTCCGCCGGCGCCGCCTGTTCGACCGGCTGCTCAGCGATCGCGGCTATAACCGGGTCCTCGAGGGCACCCTCGACGCGGCGCGCTGGAGCACCCGGGTCTTGCAGAACGGCGATCTTCGCCTGTATGTCGCGGTCCTCTCGACGGCGGTCACCGCCCTGATGGCCGTCGGCCTGATCATCGGCGACGGCCCGCTTTGGCCCGACGTCGCCGCCAAACCCTTCCAGCTTTATCTGATCATCGCCTGCGTGATCATCGTCACCGGCTCCATCGCCGCGGCCAAGGCGCGCTCGCTGGTCACCGCCATCATCGGCGTCGGCCTCGCCGGCTATGGCCTCGCCCTGATCTTCCTGTTCAACGGCGGGCCGGACATCGCCCTCACCCAGTTCTCGGTCGAGACCCTGTTCGTCGTCATCGTCACCGCCGTGCTGCTCAAGCTGCCGATCATCGTGCAGACGTTGCGCACCCGGGCGGAAAAGGCGTTCGACGTCGCGCTCGCCATCGTCTTCAGCGTGTGCGTCTTCTTCGTCGTGCTGTGGATGGTGGCGATGCCGTTCGACGACACCCTGACCCGCTATTTCGCCGAAACCAGCTTGACCGAGGCGTTCGGCCGCAACGTCGTCAACGTCATTCTCGTCGACTACCGCGCCCTCGATACGTTCGGCGAAATCGCCGTCATCGCCTTTGCCGCTCTCGGCGCCTGGGCGCTGTTGCGCCCGCACGCCCTCAGGAAGGGGGACTGACTGACCCATGCACTCGCTCATCCTCGGCGCCACCGCGCGGATCTTCTTCGTGGTCATGCTGATCGCCTCGGTATGGATCCTGGTGCGCGGCCACAACGAGCCGGGCGGCGGCTTCATCGGCGGCCTCGTCGGCGCCGCCGCGTTCATCACCCTCGCCCTCGCCACCGACGTCGAGGCGACCCGGCGCAGGTTGCGGCTGCATCCGGTGGTGCTGATGGGCGTCGGCCTTCTCATGGCGTTCGTCAGCGGGCTGCCCGGTCTCATCTTCGACGCCTCGTACCTGCACCACCAGTGGATCAAGGTTCCGCTCGGCGTCGCCGAGCTCAAGCTCGGCACCACCCTCATCTTCGATATCGGCGTCTATCTCGTCGTCGTCGGCGGCGTGCTCGCCTTCATGTTTCGCCTCTACGAGGAGGTTCAGGAGAGATGACGGTCATCTACGCCATCACCATCGCCGCTTATCTCGGCTGCGGCGTTTACATGATGCTCTCGCGCCACGCGGTGCGCCTGATCCTCGGCCTGTCGTTGCTCACCAACGGCGCCATCTTTCTCATTTTCGTCGCCGGCCGGGTCGGCGCCGGGTTGCCCGCGGTGATCGAGAGCGGCGCCGAGACGCTTTCGGCCGACGCCGCCAACCCTCTGCCGCAGGCGCTGGCGTTGACCGCCATCGTCATCGGCTTCGCCCTGACCGCCTTCGCCGTGGCCCTCGTCGTCGCCGCCTATCGCCGGCTGCACACCCTCGACACCCACGAGATGACCGCCGCCGAAGACATGGGCAGCCCGTTCACGCCGGCCGCCCAGGAATTCGCCAGGGTCGATCACTCCACGGCCGAGCACCCGCCCATCCAGAGCGTGAAGGTCCCAAGCCATGGCTAACACCCTCGATCTGTTGTGGCCGGTCCTCATCCCGATCGCGACGGCGGCGATCACCGGCGTGCTGTGGCGGAGCCCGAAGGCGCAGCGGACGGTCGGCTTCATCGGCCTCCTCCTCCTTTTCGCGGCGACGGTCAACCTGACCTGGGCGGTGATCCGGCACGGCGTCTTCGCCAAGCAGTTCGGCGGCTGGATCGCCCCCTTCGGCATCAGCTTCGTCGCCGATCCGATGAGCGCGGCGCTGGTCGCCATCA
>CAZRWU010000003.1:0-45473 GCA_964603915.1 uncultured Rhodospirillaceae bacterium | reverse complement strand
CGGGAGGCAAGCTACGCCGCGCAGATCGAATGCCTTGAAGCGGAAATTGCGCGAGTCGACTACGTTGCAGCCCCGACGGCCAGAGACGACGAACGGCTTCAGGCCGTCATCTTCCAGCAACGGCAAGCACACCACAGGGCGCAGCTTCGCAATTTCGCTGAACGGATCGCCGCCGTCGAAGCCAATCTGAACACGAACCGGAGCGATCAAGCGGCCCTGGAGGCGCGGCTGGAGGTGCTGAGTCAGATTGAATCGATGCGTGATCAACTCATCGCGGTGAATGCGGGATCGAAGCTGGCGCTTCTGGAAGCTCGCAACGCGCGGCTCGACGCCGACGCCAGCCTCGCACACCTTCGCAGCCGGACGAGCGAACTTGCACACGAGTTGGAAAGCGCGCGGGCGGAGCGCCAGGCGTACGATGAGCAGTTTCGCCGCGAGGCCCTTGATGAACTCGTCGAGCTGCGAAGCAAGCATGCCAGCGCCGCAGAAGAACTGAGAAAGGCCGAGTTGCGGCGACAGATGGTGGCTCTCACCGCCCCTGCCGATGCTGTCGTGCTTGAAGTCGCCAAGCGGTCGATTGGCTCCATCGTCCGCGAAGCCGAACCGGTGTTCACGCTGGTGCCGCTCGATGTGCCGTTGGAAGCCGAGGTTTTGATCGAGGCCCGCGATATTGGCCATGTCGGTCTGGAACAGGAAGCGCGTGTGAAACTGGATGCCTTCCCGTTCCAGAAGCACGGCACGGCAGCCGGCGTGGTCCGAACGGTCAGTGAGGACGCTTTCACGGACGAAGGGAAAGGCGAGCGTTCATTCTATCGCGCGCGCGTGGCGCTGACCGAGACCGACCTGAACCGGGTGCCGGAGAAGTTTCGCCTTATTCCTGGCATGACGGTCATCGCCGAGATCAATGTCGGCCGGCGTAGCGTGTTGTCGTACTTCCTCTATCCCCTCATCCGCGGACTCGATGAAAGCATTCGTGAGCCGTCTTAAGCCCCGGGTGATTTGATCGATCCCATGCCGAAGAGGAGAAACCGCAGGCTCGGCAGTCATCTGGCGATGGGCTCGGTCGCGCGCTATCACGCCAGCGCCTGAGAACATTGCGGAACTGCACGGCATGGGATGGCAGCGTCCCGGGATGGGGTCCTTCAGCCACAAGCGACAGCGATCGCGATAGCCTCACGATCTGCGCGCGTGGCCTCGCGCAGATACCGGAGACGATACGGCGCTCGATGCGCCTTGATCCACAGCTGAAATTTATGCATCTTATAATTGCATTCGCAAAAAAATAACCTTTTTTAGTTGTAATCGGCCTCCATTGCGGACATACTCAAACAGGGTTCGTGAGGGAGATTTCGATGTTCTTGACCACCGCCGCCGCATTCCAACCCGATACCGTCAGCCCTCTCGATGATGCCGGGCTGGCCAATGTGCACTGGGACATGGAAGTAAAATTGCCGAACCTCATCCGCGGAGCGGCGCGGTCACGTCACTTGGCGGCTCAGCATAAGCGTGTGGCGCGACAATACATTTACGCAGCCCGTTCGGCGCGGGAACTGGGAGACATGACGATGCAGCGCGATCATCTCGACGACGCCATTCGCGCTCAGCACAGGGCATCGGAGTGCGACTGCTTCGCGCGCCGATGCGAGCGCGAGGCCAACGCCATCGCGGTCGCCTCCGGCTTTCTCCGCTAAAATCGATCGGCATGGCGCCCATCGCGATTGTGGCGCGAGCGGGACGGGCGGCTGGCAAGAAGAGGACGCGGCGGCCGACGTCGCGGATCGTCGGCCGTATCGGCGCCAGAACGGCCTGAACTCCCGCCGCCTTTTCCCGGCTGCCGCCAATGCCAAGCGCTCGCCACTACGGTAGCGTCGGGGCCGATGCCGGGAGACGCCGGTCCCAGTTTTTCGGACGATCCTCCCCGATCCCTTGTTCTCCGACGTGGCATTACGCCATTCGTGGAAGTGGGACGGCGGATCGGCAGAAGCGTCCCTACGGGAAAGCGCGGCAAATCTTCACGTTGACATCCAGTGGCGGCGTTCCAATTCTCGGAGAGGCTTGTTTCGTGCCGGCGCTTTCGGCACTCTCCGCCGACTCCAACAATATGATATGAATGGATCGATGAGCGATAACCGCATCTATCTCTACGATTGTACCCTGCGCGACGGCGCGCAGACCCAGGGTGTCGATTTCAGCAGCGCCGACAAGGCGGCGATCGCTCAAGAGCTCGACTCGCTCGGCATTGACTACGTCGAAGGCGGATGGCCCGGCGCCAATCCAACCGACAACGCCTTCTTCGCCGCGCCGCCGACTCTGCACAACGCGAAGCTTTCCGCGTTCGGCATGACCCGCCGCGCCGGCCGCAGCACCGAGAACGATCCCGGCCTCGCCGCAGTTCTCGGATCCGGCGCCAATGCCGCCTGCCTTGTCGGCAAGACGTGGGACTTTCAGGTCGAGGTGGCCTTGGAGATCGACAAGCAGGAAAACATCACGATGATCGCCGACAGCATCCGCTATGCCCGGACCCGGGTCGGCGAGGTTCTCTTCGATGCCGAGCATTTCTTCGACGGCTACAAATCCAACCCCGCCTACGCGCTCTCCTGCATCAAGGCTGCCGACGAAGCGGGGGCGCGCTGGATCGTTCTTTGCGACACCAATGGCGGCACCTTGCCGCATGAGGTCGAGGCGATTGTCGGGGAGGTCACGAAGCACGTTCCCGGCACGCGCGTCGGCATTCATTGCCACGACGATACCGGCAATGCGGTCGCCAACAGCCTTGCGGCGGTGCGCGCCGGGGCGCGGCAGGTCCAAGGTACATTGAACGGCCTCGGCGAGCGCTGCGGCAACGCCAACCTGATTTCGATCATTCCGTCTCTCGCCTTGAAAATGGGCTACGAAGTCGGCGTCACGCCGAGCCAGATGACGCGGCTTACGCATGTCTCGCGGGTTCTCGACGAGCGCCTCAACCGGTCGCCCAACCGCGGCGCGCCCTATGTCGGCGAATCCGCCTTCGCGCACAAGGGCGGGCTGCATGTATCCGCCGTGGAGCGCGATCCCCGCTGCTACGAGCACATCGCTCCGGAACTGGTCGGCAATCATCGCCGCATCGTTGTCTCCGATCAGGCCGGCCGCTCCAACATCATTGCTCGCTTCCGCGACATTGGCTTCGACATCGATCCTCACAACCCAAAGCTGGCCGACCTTGTCGAACTGGTGAAGACGCGGGAATACGACGGCTACGCCTACGACGGCGCCGAAGCGAGCTTCGAGCTGCTCGCCCGGCAAGCGCTGGACTCGGTGCCGGACTATTTTCGCTGCACGAGTTTCCGGGTGATCGACGAGCGCCGGTGGAACGCCAAGGGCGAGTTGATCACGCTCTCCGAAGCCACCGTGAAGCTGTCGGTGGGAGACCGGCAGTTCATGGCCGTCGAAGAGGGCAACGGTCCGGTCAATGCCCTCGACGCCGCCATGCGCAAGGTGCTGATCCCGGTTTACCCGCAGCTGGAGCCGGTCCGACTGGTTGACTACAAGGTGAGGATCCTGACGCCTGGCGATGGAACGCGCGCCGTCACCCGGGTCATGATCGAGTCGGCCTCGGACCACGGGAC
Organism: uncultured Rhodospirillaceae bacterium; assembly: GCA_964603915.1. Classification (GTDB taxonomy): domain Bacteria; phylum Pseudomonadota; class Alphaproteobacteria; order Rhodospirillales; family Defluviicoccaceae; genus REEP01. Next base: position 41,868 of record CAZRWU010000003.1, on the reverse strand, counting down.
GCATTGGAACACGGTCGGCGTTTCGACCAACATCATCGACGCGTCCTACATGGCGCTCCACGACAGCATCGTTTATAAGCTGTTCAGCGACGGCGCGGCGGCGGCGGCCTAGCGGCACGGGTGGCGGGAACCGATTCAAGCCGCGCGGCAGCGGGAGAACGGGCTCTCGGCCCGGCGATCATTCTTGTCGAGCCGCAGCTCGGCGAGAATATCGGCATGGTCGCCCGGGCGATGTTCAATTGCGCGCTGAGCGACCTTCGCCTGGTTCGTCCACGCGAGCCTTGGCCCAACGAAAAGGCGATCGCCGCCGCCGCCGGAGCCGACCTCGTGATCGCGTCGACGCGGCTTTACGAAACGACCGCGGACGCCGTCGCCGACTTGGTTTGCGTCTATGCGACGACCGCCCGCTCGCGCGCCATGAACAAGCGCGTGGTGACGCCGCGTCAGGCCGCGAGCGAGTTGCGGAACGCCGCTCGCCAAGGAACTGCCGGCGGGGTCCTTTTCGGCAAGGAAGCCAAGGGGCTGCCCAACGACGATGTCGCGCTTGCCGACGCCATCGTCACAGTTCCTCTCAACCCTGGATTCCAGTCATTGAACCTCGCGATGGCGGTTCTGCTGCTCGGCTACGAGTGGTTTCTCGGGGCCGCGAACGGGCCGCCCGCGCAAGACATGATGATGAAGAACACGCGTCCCGCGACCAAGGCCGAACTCGAAGGTTTCCACCAGCACCTTGAGAGGGAGCTTGACGCCTGCGGATTTTTGCGGGTTGCGGAGAAGCGGCCGATCATGGTGCGCAATCTCCGCAACCTGTTCGCGCGCGCCCAACTGTCCGAACAGGAAGTGCGGACGCTGCGCGGCGTCATCGCCTGCCTGGTCTCCCGCCGCCAATCACGACCCGACACAGATGCTTAAAATCGCTCGGCGAGCCAGATCGCGGCGCGGGAGCCTGCTTTGACCATTTCCGTCAGCGGACGATAAACAATGGTCTCGCGAGCGCCGAGGCGCACGGCTGTCTCGCCATGCTCGACCTCCTCCTGCCGATAGCGCTCGCAAATATCGCGAAGGTCCGCTTCGTCGTCGCCAAGCTGCGCGACCTGCCGCGCGTAGTGCTCGTCGATCACTTCCTCTACCGCTTCGGTGCAGGCCATCGCCGCCTTCGGTCCCAGCGCGGCGGTCATCGCGCCCAGCGCATAGCCGGCCACATGCCATAGCGGCTGCAGCACCGTTGGCCGAACCCGGCGACTGACCATCAGGCGATCGAATGTCTCCAAGTGCTTGCGCTCGCTCGCGGCCATTCTTTCGATGGCGTCCCCCGATTCAGTGCCGCCGAGCACCGCGAGTTGTCCTTCGTAGATCCGCACCGCGCCGTACTCGCCGGCCTGATCGACTCGAATGATCCGCTCGACCAGTTGCTCTCGTGTCAGATCCCCCGGCAGCCGTCCCGATCGCGGAGTCTGTTCCTTCACCCGTTTTCTCCTCTTTTCACCATACCGGCGCCCCAGAAGGACCCGATCGCCAACACCAGCGACAGCAAGCCGTTGTAACCCGCAAGCGAGACGCCGAACAGGCGCCAATCGACCTGATCGCATGGTTTCAGCGCCGGCGCTTGCAGCCATTCCTGCAGATCCTCGAGGGTGAGATCCGCCGGCGACTGCCCGCCGCACCCCGTCACGGCCGCCCACCAGTGCTGCTCGACGCCGACGTGATAGAAGGCGAGGCCGGCGCCGGCCAGAAAGATAATCCCACAAAGCCCGACCAGGACCGCACGGGTGTCGGCGCTCAAAGGCAGCGCCGCCGCCAGCAGCGCCACGCCCGCCGCAAGCCCGTAGGGAATGCGTTCATAAAGACACAGGATGCAGGGCTCCAGACCGAAGCCGTACTGGCCGATGTAGGCAAAGGCGAGAGCCCCCACGCATACGATCGCGATTGCGATAGGAATGGCCCTGGTCACGACAAACAGCGATTTCCTCTCATCTTCAGCCGATCGCCGCCTCATCGGCGAGCAACTGGCGGTAAATCATAAAATAGGGCCGCCAAGGCGCGGCCGCTATGCGACAGGCGACGCCATTCAGGTCAAGAAACGCGCCACGATGAAACCGCCAAAGAGCAGGACGAAAAACGCGGTTGTCACCATCGCCAGATTCTTCTCGATGAAGGTCCGGATCGGCGCGCCGAAGTACCACAGCAGCGCGGCAAGAAGGAAGAACCGGGCCCCGCGCGACAGCACCGAAGCAACCGTGAACGTGGTCAGGTCGAGCGCGGTGACGCCGCTCGCGATCGTGATCACCTTGTAGGGGAACGGAGTCAGGCCGGCGCCAGCGACGATCCACGCGCCCCATTCATTATAATAATCGCGAAACACGTCGAACTTGTCTTGATAGCCGTAAAAGTCGAGCAGAGGCTGGCCAACTTCCTCGAACAGGAAATACCCGACGCCATACCCGGCCAAGCCGCCGACGACGGACGCAACGGTGGCGACTCCGGCGATCAGCCATGCCCTTGAGCGGGCAGCGAGGATCATCGGCACGAGCAGGACATCGGGCGGTATCGGAAAAATCGAGCTTTCGATGAAGGCGATCGCGGCCAGCGCCAGCAGCGCATGACGATGACCGGCCAAGCGAATCGTCCAGTCGTAGACGCGCTGAAGCACGAGCGGACACTTTCAATTCGTTCACTGAGGCAACGCGGACACGCACGGCATAGCAACAACCAGCGCTTGCGGCAACCGCTTCCTATCCAGTCGCCACGCTCGATGCGGTGCGTTATCTGCGTATGGCGACGCGCTTGACTTGACCTCGCCTGGCGATCATAATGATTGCGATGTAATCAGATTGTGGAGGGTGCACCGCGAGCACAAATCCACCGGATCATCAAAAGTTGTCGGCCGCTTGGCACCGGCAGTACAGTCAGAAGCCCAAGAATGGTCTCGACGTTGTCGAGCGCGGAGTCTTGATGACTGCCGCATTATGAACCCCCGCCAGCCGTTTCTACGGCACGAGCGGGGGTTCTTCGTTGTACGATTCCAATTCCGATCCGCACCACGATGTTCTGCGCGAGCCCCGGATGCCAAGACTCCCTCTAAACCCGCGTGCCGCCGTGCGCCGGCGGCGCCCGGCCTTTTCAAAACTTCCTCAAAGCGCCGAAGAAAAGCCACGGACGCAGCCTCGGCGGCCTTGGCAGCGGCGCCTGCCTTCGCCTAGGCTCGCGGTTCCACCCGACCGAAAGCGGAAAGGTTCAATAATGGTCGCAGTCCTCTTCGTGTGTCTTGGCAACATTTGCCGCTCCGCCGCGGCTGAAGGCGCCTTCCGGGCGCTGATCGCGCAAGAAGGTTTCGCCGACCGCATTGCCGTCGGTAGCGCGGCCACGCACGATTACCAGATCGGCCGCCCGCCGGATACCCGCGCTCAGGCCGTCGCACGGGCTCGCGGTATCGACATTTCGCGTCAGCGCGCGCGTCAGGTCTCTCAAGAGGACTTCCTGCGCTTCGATTACATCCTGGCCATGGATCGGACAAACCTTGCCGACCTTGCGCAGATCCGCCCCCTGGACGCACGGGCGCGGCTGCATCGCTTTCTCGATTTCACTCCGGGCCTTGCCGGCGGCGACGTTCCCGATCCCTACTATGGAAACCGGCACGACTTCGGGATGATGATGGACCTGATCGAAACCGGAGCGCGCGGTCTGCTCGAGCATCTGCGACACAACGAACTCAGCGACGCGCGAGCCTGCTAGAATTCGATGCCAACGCGCCTGATCATCTTCGATTCCGACGGCGTACTAGTCGACAGCGAGCCGATCGCCAGCCGCGTTCTCGCCGAGGCGCTGACCGAAATCGGCTTTGCCACCTCGTCGCGCGACGCGATCCAGCGCTACACCGGAATCAGTTTGGCGTCGATCCTGAAGCAGATCGAAACGCAATGGGGCCGCCCCCTACCCGCCGACTTTGCCAACACGTTGACCGAGCGCGATTTGGCGGCATTTCGGGCCGAACTTCAGCCGATGCCAGGCGTGACGGAAACCTTGCGGGTGCTGGACCAACGCGGCTTGGCGAAATGTGTCGCCTCCTCGGGCATGCCCGCCAAGCTCGCCGTCACCCTTGGCGTCACCGGTCTGCTCCCCTCCTTCGCGCCGCACGTTTTCAGCGCGGCCATGGTCGCGCGCGGCAAGCCGGCGCCGGACCTCTTTCTGTTCGCCGCCGCGAAAATGGGCATGCGCGCCGAGGACTGTGTCGTCGTCGAAGACAGCATCGCGGGCATCGAGGCGGCGCAGGCTGCCGGCATGCGGCCTTTCGCTTTCATTGGCGGCGGGCATATCTTGCCCGATCACGAGGCAAGGCTTCGCGATGCCGGCGCGGCGGAAGTCTTCGCGCGGATGACCGAGCTGCCGGAGCTTCTCGGTAAATCTTCCTAATAGAAGCCCCGTGTCTGTCGTCAAAAGCGATCATTCGTCACTGTCCCCACCCGTGCCCGCGTCGTTGGCGGTCATCCGGGTCAAATCCTCGATCTCCGAGTCGCTCAACTCGCTCAGTTCATCAAGCGTCCGCACCCATTCTTCCAGACTATCCCATTGGTGGCGAAAAACCGCGCGCTTGACCCGCTTGTGTCGAGCCTGCGAGGGAGATCCCTGTTTGGGCATAATCTGTCTCCTGTTCGAGCCGCGCCGGAAGCGAAGCCTGTTGACGATGCGCTGGTGCATAACAGGCGCCTTATCCTGCGTCAAGGATTAATTACCTATTTGGGTAAGGCCGGTTGCCTGACCGCGTTGGCAGGCGCCAAGCCAGCGGACCGGTGCCCCGGCGCCTGCTTGTTGGTATAATGCGCCCATACACCACAAACGCCGGCCACGAGGTGGGGAACGCAGGGCAAATGGGCAAGCTTCCCGTAGCGCATCGCGAACGCATACAAAACGCCGCCCTGCGTTATCGCGCCCTGGAAGTCGAGCAGAACCGGCATCTCGTGCGTGAAATATTCGCCAAGCTCGCCATCGTCATCGGTCCCCTGATCGCTCTCGGTTCGTTCTTCACGGACGATATCGGCTGGCTGGGAGCAGTTTCCGGATTGATCGCCGCCGCCCTCGGCGTTCTCTATCAGCTCGACACGAGGGTCTCCGAGCCCCGCCGGCTTCACGAGCAAAGGACAATCGCAAAGAACCTCGAGCGGCTGGGCGTCAAGCTTTCAGCCGATGGCCGCAAGGCCGCGGCCTTGTATGGCGACGGCAGCCGGAGCGGCTACGTCGATCCTTTCGACAATGGCAGCTATCGCTGAGCGTCAGGCGGGGCATTGACGCGCAACAGCAGCGGGGATACTATCCTGCCCATGTTCAACTTCAGGTCCATCCTCGCAAGGCGCATGCTTCATGCGCCGATGATCGGCATTCGGATTACAGGCCCGGCTCTTTTTTAAAGGGCCGGGGTCACGTTTTCACCGAACCGCTCCAGCAAGGATGGATTGAAGTCATGCCTGCCTCCGCGTTACCAGCACCCTCCGTCGTCTCCTGCTTTTCGCTTGTCGCCGCCGCCGATCCGGGACTCCTGGCCCGCGTCATCAACGTGTTTGCGAAGCGCGGCCTGATCCCGAGCCAGGTTTACAGCACGCTTGTCGGGCCGCGGAGCGAGGACCTGCACATCGACTTGCAGGTGGCCGCCATCGATGCGCATCTGCGCGAGACGATCGCCGAGAGCCTGCGTCAGATCGCCTGCGTTCAGATCGTGCTGACCTCCGAGAAACGCCGGCTGGCGACGGCTTGATGGCGCGCCTTGAGCTTTCTCGACCGCATCCGGGCTTGCCAGATCTTCGATCCGCACGATTATCTGCCGTTGCGGGTGGACGGCTTGCGGGTCGGATGGGTCCGCCCGGGCCTCGCCGAAGCGCTGCGTAAACACGCCGATGTGTTCGCCGTCTCCCCGCAAGCGGTCGACCTTGCGCCGGCACTCACCGGCTTCGCCGACCGCTCCGCGGCCGTCGCATCCGTCATCCGCAGTCTGATCGGCGAGGCGATCCTCAGCGAGTGGCGTGACGAGCCCTACGCTGTCGGGGCGCGTTTCACCGAACCCCTGCTCACGATCGATCGCGGCGCGGTGCCTTCCTTCGGCGTTCGCGGCTACGGCGTCCACCTCAACGGCTATGTCCGGCGCGAGGGGCGATTGCACATGTGGATTGGCCGGCGCAGTCCGACCAAGCGGATGGCGCCGAACAAGCTCGATCAACTTGTCGCCGGCGGCCAGCCAGCGGGTATTTCGCTGCGGGAAAACCTGATCAAGGAAGCCGCCGAGGAAGCCGCGATCCCGCGCGCCCTCGCCGAACAGGCGGTTCCGGTCGGCGCGATCACCTACTGCACCGAACGCGAAGACGGGCTGCGCAACGACGTTCTGTTCGTTTACGACCTGGAGCTGGAGGAAGATTTCACGCCGCGCAACACGGACGGCGAATTGAGCGGCTTCGCGCTCATGCCCATCGACGACGTGATCGAATGCGTGCGAACGAGCGTCGAATTCAAGTTCAACTGCGCGCTGGTGGTCATCGACTTTCTGATCCGGCACGGCTTGATCGCGCCGGAGCATCCGGATTACCTCGATCTCGTCGCAGGCTTGCGCTCGGGTCAGCCATAGGCTTTCCCGCAGCTTGGCGTGGGCGGGCGGCATCGCCTCGGCAGACGGTGGCGACGCTCCACCAAATCCGTTAGTGTTGCCACGGCTAGAGGTCATAACCAGTCAACAAGGGCGATCGCGTGGAAACTCCGATGCTTGGCGGCCCCAGCCTGGTTCCCAAGGGTGGCGGCGCGGCAAAGCAGCTCGTGATCCTGCTGCATGGAATCGGCGCCGACGGCAACGACCTGATCGGACTGGCGCCGTTCTATCAAGTCATTCTGCCGGACGCGCTGTTCGTTGCGCCAAACGCGCCATACCCATTCGACATGGCGCCGTTCGGCTATCAGTGGTTCAGCATTCAGAACATGCAATCCAGCACGAGGTTGAACGGCGTGCGTCAAGCGGCGCCGGCGCTCGAGGCCTTCATCGACGCCGAACTTGCCCGGCTCGGCCTCAGCGAGGATCGGCTTGTCCTCATCGGCTTCTCGCAAGGCGCGATGATGGCGCTGCACGTCGGCCTGAGGCGGGAGAAGGCTTTGGCCGGAATCATCTCCCACTCCGGCATGCTGGTCGGCGAGAGTCGCCTCGCCAGCGAGATCCGCTCGCGGCCGCCGGTGCTGCTGACCCACGGCGCCATCGACGAGGTGCTGCCGGTTCAGGCGCTGCCCGTCGCCGAAGGCACCCTGCGCGCCGCCGGCGTGCCCGTGCAAGCGCACGTCATGCCGGGGCTTGGCCATGGCATCGACGAGGCGACCATTCGTCTCGATCTGCGTTTTCTCGCCACCGTGTTCGGCATCGCCGCGCCGTAACAGCGGGTTGCGGCGGCGCATGCGCGACGGACACCGTCTTCATCGAAACTTCATGCACGGGGGATTTGGCGAAAACCTGTCCAATGGTGTAGGCTCGGCCCGTATCGGAACGGGAATTGCTTTTGATGGGACTTGAAAGCTATCCAGCCCTGGTTCTGAACGCCGACTTCAGGCCCCTCAGCTACTTCCCGTTGTCCTTATGGTCCTGGCAGGACACCATCAAGGCCGTGTTTCTCGAGCGGGTCAATGTGATCTCCGAGTACGATCGCCTGGTGCGCTCGCCGACTTTGGAAATCCGCCTGCCCAGCGTCATTTCGCTCAAGCAATACGTGCCGATGGCGAGACGTCCCGCCTTCACCCGCTTCAACGTGTTCCTGCGCGACCGTTTCACCTGCCAGTACTGCGGCAAGTCGCTGCCGACCGAGGACTTGACGTTCGATCATGTGACGCCGCGGGTGCGCGGCGGCCGGACGTTGTGGACCAACGTCGTTACCGCATGCGAGCCGTGCAATCTGCGCAAGGGGCATCGTCTTCCCGCCGAAAGCGGCATCCACCCGCTGCGCCTGCCCTACGAGCCGAACGCCTACGAACTGCAGGAAAACGGCCGCGCCTTTCCGCCCAACTATCTCCATGAAAGCTGGCGCGATTTTCTCTACTGGGACACCGAACTCGATACCGCATGACGCGGCTTGCGCCTGCTGTTTTGACACGCGCGCCGGGATCGCTATAGTGCGGTCGCATTCCTGGGAACGCGGGCCGATCAGCCACGCCCCTGTTGGAAGGGGCCTACCGGGACAACAACAACCACCAGACGAACGGATCATACGCTCATGACCAAACGCGTCGCGTCGAAGTACAAGATCAACCGCCGTCTCGGCGTCAACCTCTGGGGACGGCCGAAGAGCCCCATCACCAAGCGCGAATACGGCCCCGGGGTTCATGGCCAGCGCCGACGCAAGCCGACCGACTTCGGCGAGCAGCTCATGGCCAAGCAGAAGTTGCGCGGCTACTACGGCAACATCGGAGAGAAACAGTTCCGCAAATACTATGCGGAAGCGGTCCGCCGGCATGGCGATACCTCGGAGAACCTGATCGGTCTGCTCGAGCGCCGTCTCGACGCCGTCGTCTATCGGATGAAATTCGTGCCGACGCCTTTCGCCGCGCGCCAGTTCATCAATCACGGCCATATCCTGGTCAACGGTCAGCGGGTCGATATCCCGTCGTACCTGGTCAACGAGGGCGACGTCATCGAGGTCAAGCAGAAGTCGCGCGACAATATCCTGGTGCTGGAGGCGGTCGACTCGCCGGAGCGGGATATTCCCGACTACCTGACGGTCGATCAGAGCAAGACGCGGGGAACCTTCGTGCGGACGCCAAAACTGGGGGATGTCCCATACCCCGTGCAGATGGAGCCGCATCTCGTGATCGAGTTCTACTCCCGCTGATGCGCACGAGAGGGCATTGCCGCCAAGCCTTGGGCCGCTAGGCGCGCACCCGGGCCTGCGGCGCGGATTGCGTTAATATCCGGTCAAGGAAGGCGTGCAGTTCGCCGGTTGACGCCTGTGTCGCCTCCTCGTCCGCCAGCATGTGATATCCCGACCAGTGGACGCCGCAGACGAGAGCCAGTCCTCTCGTCAACCGATCGCCGATCACGATGCCGGTAGATTCGTCGCGCATGGTCCCGTCAGGGTCGATGATCATGCGGATATCGCACAACGAAAAGGTCACCGGGCGCTTTTCCCGGTAGTCGGAGTCCCACTGGTGGTAGGCATCCGCAAAGACGACGACGTCGACATCCGATCCTCCCTGGCGCAGATCGTCGGCAATATGGTGCGTGCGCTCCACCGAAACGTTCAGATCGCGCGCGCCGACCATGATCTTGACCGGCGCGCCCGTCGTTGTCGGATCGCCCAGGCGCGGCACGCTGCAACCGTAGTAGGAGACATGGCCGGCGAAGCGCTCGTTCCCTCTCGCGAACAGCCGGCGCATCTGCTCGTACGCGGCAAGCACGCTGATCATGCCGCCATAGGAAAAGCCCATGGTCGCGATCCGATCCGGATCGACGGCCGGATGCGCGCTCAAAAAGCGCAAGGCGGCATAGGCGTCGGCGAGCATCATCGACTCGGTAACCGTGAGAGCCCGCCAGTTTTCGCTTGAGCCGGCGTCGCGCGCGCCAAAGGTATCGACCGCAAGCGTGACATAGCCGCTCTCGGCCAAATCTTCCGCATAGGCGATCTCCCTCTCCTCCTTGAGGCCGGCCAGACCTTCCAGGAGCACCACCGCCGGCCGCGGCGCAGCGACAGCGCCCGTGGGAACAAAAAGCAGGCCCCGCCCCTCGATCCGCCGGTCGTCGACGCCAGGCGGTTTCATGTCCTTGAGGACAACCGGATTGAAGGTCGGGAAGGTTACGGTTTCGCGCTTGACGGGTGACACGGCGTGATCTCCATGCAGTGGGGAAACGAGCGATGGACGGTCTCCGGGCGAAGCGGCATCTGCACGAGGGCGCGCCGTTGCCAGAGGTCGAATTGGTCGATGAACGTGCTGCTGCCGATCCAACCATCCTGGCCGCCAAGCAGCACGAGCCAGTTACGGTCGAGGTCGGAAAGATCGGAGATATGCCGCGCGTTCGCGCCGAAGCGAACCGCGTGGCGCTCCGCGGACCACCCGTGAGCGGTCTTCATCACTGTCTCGTTGCTTCCGCCGACCGGCGCGTCGGCGTGGATATGACGGCGGCCAATGAGAGGAAAACGCCCGAGAACATGAGAAAGACGGAGCCGGTGAATGGCTCCCCAGGTTCCATATCGCGCCACCGCCCGGGCGGCGGGGGAAACCGCTCGCGCCATCGCCGCGGTCATCGCCGCCATTTCGGTCGTCTCAAGATCCTGGCGCACCAGCAGCCATGGATCGGAGAACGCGGCATAGACGGCGAGATTCTCCTCGCCGTTCAATTCGCGCATGAAATGGTAGATCAAGACCTCGAAGGCGAGTGCGCCGCGCGAGACCGCGTCATAGCGCCCGTCCCAGCGCTCGACCACGGCAAGCACGCGCGCCGCGGCTGGATCGTCGCGAACGGCCCTTGGCAAGGCTCGGATGATGGCAAGGAGGGCATCGCGGACCGCTAACGCCGAGGGAAGCAGGACATCGTGCTGCATCTCGATCAAATCGGGGACGGAGATGGCGGTGGACGAGGCGAGATGATCCCGCAGCCGGCTGATCCGGTCATCGGGAGAGAAGAAAACCCCTACCCGCACATCGGCTCCCGCCGGCCTGTTGTTGGCGGAGGCAACGAAGCCTTCCGGCGGATTAACGGCGGCGGGAAGATCGCACGCGGTGACGAAACTTCGCCAATGCAGGTGGCTGTCCTTGGTCGCGATAATGTCGACGGGCGCGCCGGGCGGACGGCGAGGCAGGTGCGCGGCGATGGCTTGGCCGATCACGCCGTCGACGTCGGCGTAGACCATGTTCTGCGCCGGCACCGCGAACCCTTCCAGCGCATCGCGGAACGCGCTCCAGTTCCGGGCCCGATTGATCCGCAGCAGCGCGCTGATTTCATCGCTTGGACGGTGGCCGACCCAGCGCAAGGCGAGGGTCTTGTCCTGGGGGGCGCGGAATACCGCAGAGTCGGTCAGGATCGGCCCGAACCGCGTCTCGCGGATGGTGATGTGCTGGTCCCGCCACCACCGCACCCGGATCGTCTCCCGCCGCGCGGTGATCGGCTCGGCGCCGAGCATGTCGCCGATATCGAACAGCTCGCTGCTCGCGGCGTGGAGACTGGTGCCGCCCCAGGCGATGCGCGCGTTGCGCCCGAGCGCCATCGCCGGCACGCCGGGGATCATCAGACCCACGGCGTGATAGCTCGGCGAGCGGTAGCCGGCCATCAGCCAGGTATTGGGAAGAACGATGGGAAGGTGGGGATCGCTTGCCATGAGAGCGCCGCCGCTGGCGCTGCGGGCAGGCGACACCGCGACGGCGTTGCTTCCGGCGCGGCCCAGCATCGCCAAGGCCCATGCGCAGACCGGACTTCCAGGGGAGGCGCCGCCGGCAAAACTCGGCAACGGCGCGGCGCTTGGGCTCATCATCCGCTGCCAAAGCTTCATCCATTCCGGCCGCGAGCGATGACGCAGCAGACCGAACCACATCCGCCACGTGAAATCGGCGCCGGCGAGACGGCCGATGGCAAGAACATCCGCCACACTCCACGGCGTCGGGCGAATGCCGAGAACATCCAGCTCGCGAGCAAGCTTTGGCGCCCGGGCGATCATATGGTTGATGCCCGCCGCGAACCCTTCGAGCCACTCCCGCGTGTCTTGAGGCAGGGTGGCGATCATCTGCGGAACCGCCTGATCGAGAGCGAGGGTGCGCAAGAACCGGTCGATCTCCAGCGCCACCGGCCCAAGCACCTCGGCAAGACGACCGCGCGCCGCGCGTCGCATGAATTCGATCTGGGCCAGACGGAGATGAGCGTGGATAATGCCCAAGGCGACGGCAAGGTCGCGATCGGTTTCCGCCTCGATGAACGGCACCTGATGCTCGTTCCAGAAGATCCGCACGGGACGGGCGACAGGCGCATCGCTTGTCGGTATGTTGCGCAGTCGCTCGTGCGTGGGAACCGCTTCGCCCGGCCTCAGCCTGCCCGCCCGCGCTCCCAGATAGGCGGCTCCCGCGACAATTCCGGCCCACGCCCGCAGCATTTCCCTCTCACCCGATCGCGCTCCCGCTGGAGCGGATGATGTTTCTTCATTCTTTCAATGGCTTCTGGTTCGGCTCCGATACCGATCCGTTAGGAAGGTAACAGGCGCGCGGCGGTCGCGGTTCCCCGATCGCCCGTGGCATCGGGCGAGGTGAAAGGAACAGACGGGCGGAGGCGAGCGGCGGAACGCGCGCTTTGGCCTCACGCCGATCCTGCGTTGACCGCGCCGATGATGCGGTCTTGCGTCGCCTCGTCGAGGTAGGGGTGCATCGGCAAACTGAGCACCTTACCGGCCAACGCCTCGGATACCGGCACGCCGCCCGGAGCGCTCGGGAAGTGCCGGTAGCCCATCTGCCGCGACAGCGGCAACGGATAGTAGATCGCCGTGGGCACGCCGGCCGCCGCGCACGCCGCGGCGACCGCGTCCCGGTCGTCGACGATAATGGTGTATTGCGCCCAGACGGACGTGGCTCCGCCAAGCACAACCGGCGCGCGCGCCACACCGCACAGCGCTTGGCTGTAGCGCTCGGCAAGGCGTTGGCGCGCCGCGATCTCGTCCGCGAAAATCGCCAGCTTCTCGATCAGGATGGCTGCCTGCAGGGTGTCCATCCGCGCGTTCATGCCGATGCGCACGTTGTCGTACCGGTCGGCGCCCTGGCCGTGCACCCGCAAGCTCCGCAGGAGCTCGGCAAGATCGCCGTCGTCGGTCAAAACGGCGCCGCCGTCGCCGTAGCAGCCGAGCGGCTTGGCGGGAAAGAAACTGGTCGCCGTTGCCCCGCCGAAGGTTCCCACGCGACGGCCGTCGAGAACGGCGCCGAAGCTTTGCGCGGCGTCGGCAAGGACGAACAGGCCGGCCGCGGCGGCGATCGGCTCAAGGCGGCGGTAGTCGGCGGGCTGCCCGAACAGATCGACGGGAATGACCGCCTTAGGCAGCAGTCCATGACGCGGCGCATCGGCAATGGCCGCTTCGAGACTTCGCGGATCCATGGTGAACGTGTCCGGCGACACATCGACGAAAACGGGCGTGGCGCCAAGCCATGCCACGACTTCGGCGGTGGCGACAAACGTGAAGGCCGGCACGAAGACGGCGTCCCCCGGGCGGATCGCCCGCGCCATCAGGACCAAGCCCAGGGCATCGGTGCCGCTCGCGCACGAAACGCAGTACCGCGCGCCGCAGAATCGCGCCAGCGCCGTTTCCAGCTCGTCGATTTCCGGCCCGAGAATGTAGCGCCCATGCTCAAGGACGCGAGCAATCGCCGCGTCGATGCGGCTCCCGAGACGCCGCCTCTGCGCGGCAAGGTCGATGAACGGGATGGGGTCGCTCACGGCGTCATCTCCTTCGGGTCAAAGTCATGTTTCGGCGGCCGAACCCATCGCGGCGCGGCGGCGTCGGTTGCGAACGCTAGCCCCACAGGGCGGTATCGGGGGGATAAACAAAGCCGCGCGCAAAGCGCAGCGGAGGATTGCGATCACGCGCCAGCCACAGCGGACCGTCAAGGTCGAGAAAGTCCGCAAGGCCGGCGAGCAGCATCGCCGGGGCCATCGCCAGCGAGGTTCCGACCATGCACCCGACCATGACGGCGAATCCGGTATCGCGCGCGGCCCGGGCGAGCGTCAACGCCGCCGTCAAGCCACCGGCCTTGTCCAGTTTGACGTTAACGGCCTGGTAGCCGCCCAGCTTGGCCAAGTCCTCCAGGCTGTGGCAGGATTCGTCGGCGCACAGCGGCACCGGCGATGAAAGTTCCGCCAGCCCGGCGTCGGCTCCGGCGGGAACCGGCTGTTCGATCAGGGCGACGCCGAGAGCGGCCAGCTGCGGCGTCACCTGTTTCAGCAAATCGAGATTCCAGCCCTCGTTGGCGTCGACGATCAGCCGTGCCGACGGCGCCGCCCGGCGGACCGCCGCGACGCTTGCGACAACGGCCTGGGCGCCGAGCTTGAGCTTAAGGACAGGCCAATGGCGCAACTCCGCGGCAGCGTCGGCCATCGCTTCAGGCGGGGCCAGCGCCACCGTCTGCGCCGTCACCGCGGGAGCGGGCTTGGCCACCTCGGCGCGCCGCCATGCCGGCACGCCGGTCTGCTTGGCTTCGAAGTCCCACAAGGCGCAATCGAGGGCGTTGCGGGCCGCCCCCGCCGGCATCCGATTCAGCAACTCGTCCCGCTCGACGCCGGCGGCAACGGCATCGGCCTCGGCGCGCAATGACGCGACCACCGCGTCGACAGTTTCCCCATAGCGCGGATAAGGAACGCATTCGCCGCGTCCCGCGATCCGGCGGTCCTGACCGGCGGCGCTGACCTCGGCGACGACAACCTCCGCAGCAGTCTTGACGCCGCGCGAGATCGCAAACGGGCGCGCAAGCGGCCAGACTTCCGTGCGCACGGCCAGCGTGCGGATCATCAAAGGATCATCAACAGCCGAGGCGATCAACCAGAGCGACGACGCCGGTAGTCAGCGGATCGACGCACGGCAGCCCCAACTGATCTTGCAGTTCGGCCAGATAGCGCGCGGCATCGCGCGGGTCCAAGGCGCGGGTGTTGATCGCGACGCCGACGCAGCGGATGTCCGGATTGGTCAGTCGGCCCGCGGCAACGTTCGCCGCGATACACTCGCTCAAGGACGGCAAGCCGCGCTTCGGCAAACCGCGCATGTGGGTTCGCGTCGGCTCGTGGCACATCACCAAGACGTCCGGCTGAGCGCCGTGCAGCAAACCGAGACTGACTCCGGCGTACGATGGATGGAACAAGGACCCCTGCCCCTCGACCACGTCCCAATGCTCGGGGGCGTTCGCCGGCGTCAGCCATTCCGTCGCCCCGGAAATGAAGTCGGCCACCACCGCGTCCACCGAGACTCCCTCGCCGGCAATGAAGATGCCGGTCTGGCCGGTTGCGCGAAAGTCGACGTTCATCCCCCGCGCCCGCATTTCCTCCGTCAGCGCGAGGGACGCGTACATCTTACCAACGGAACAGTCGGTGCCGACGGTCAACAGCCGCTTGCCTTCTCGCGGCTCGCCGGTGCCGACGGAAAACACGCGCGTCGGGTGTCGGACATCGAACAAGGATCGGCCCGTGGCGCTCGCAAGTTCCCGAACACTGGCAATATCGGTAAGGCGATCATGCAACCCGCTGGCAATGTCGAGCCCGGCCTCAAGAGCCAACACCAGCGTCTCGATCCAGCTCTCGGGAATGACGCCGCCGGCATTGGCCACGCCGACGATGAGCGTCCGCGCCCCAGCGGCGACGCCCTCGGCAATCGTCATGACCGGAATGTCCAACTCCGCCCGGCAACCCTCAAGGCGCACCTGGCCCACACACCATTCCCGTCGCCACTGCACAATCCCGACAGCCGTTTTCGCCGCCAGTTGATCGCGGGCATCGCCGACAAACAAAAGATAAGGATGTCGCAGCCTCATCTGTCCTTAAGTCCGCAGGTCACGTCCCTCGTCAGACCCCTTACGCCGGCGAGGGGAAATTTCACGTTCATAGCATCAAAGGGGCAAAAGCGCATGCATGGAACATCATTGGCCGCCACTCGGCAAGGCAGGCTGAGATCCTTTAGCGACCGCGTGGCCGGTATCCGAAGCCTCTTCGGCATGTTCGGTGACAAGCCTAAACGGTTGACAAATCGTTAAAATCCTCCCATCATAAATAGCAATCGAGATTGCGGTCTCCAAGTAAAATAAGAAACAAGAAGTGGATAGGTGATGAGAAAGCGGACGTGCCGGTCGGCTTTTTCATGCGGAGTAGAACGATGCGACGCTCGAATTTTCACCGGTCCGTCATGGTTGCTGTACTTGTCATGGCAACCTTTGGAGTTGTACCCGATCGAGCACCGCAAAGCGCCGTGCGCGCGCCGACTCTCCCGCCAGAGCTGCTATCCGGAGCCGTCGCGGCGCCGATGCCGGAGCGTCTGTTCATGCCGTCGCACGCCGGGCCGCACCTCGGCGAGGAATTCCAGTGTCTCGCGCTCAACATCTATTGGGAGGCCAGGTCGGAGTCGTGGGCGGGCCAGGTCGGCGTGGCGATGGTCACGTTAAATCGCGTCGCCAATCCGCGATTTCCGACAACGATCTGCGAGGTCGTGCGGCAGGGAGGCCCGAGGCCGAAGCACCAGTGCCAGTTTTCCTGGTATTGTGACGGCAAGAGCGACCGGCCTCAGCACGCCGCCGCATGGCGGCGCGCCCAACAGGTGGCCTACGCCGTCTTGTTCAGCGGACCGCGCGACCCAACCCGCGGAGCCCTTTTCTACCATGCCGATTACGTCAATCCACCATGGTCGCGCCGGATGACTCAGGCGACGCAAATCGGCCGCCATATCTATTATTTCGGGTCAAGCTGAGTCAGCCGGCACGGCATCCCGGCCGCGGGATGCGATCAACCCGAGAAACACGCCAGAACGTCGCGAAGAATGTCTTTGATCTGGTCGAGATGCGCCGCCTCGGCGATGAGCGGCGGCGCGAGAATGACCGTGTCTCCCGTGACCTTGACAAGCAGCCCGGCGGCATAAAGGCGCTTCAAGACATCGGCGCCGCGCACGCCCGGCGCAGAGGCGGGCGTGAGGTCGAGCGCCGCGAGCATACCGTAACCTCGCACATCGGTCACGATGGGAAGGTCGGCAAGGCTGAAGATGCGATCGAGAAAGCCGTCGGTCAGGGAAGCGGCGCGCTCGAACAACTTGTCCCGCTCATAGATGTCGAGGGCGGCGAGGCCCGCCGCGCAGGCCGCCGGGTGGGCCGAATAGGTGTAACCGTGGAACAGCTCGATGCCCCCCACTGGCGTTTGCTGCGTGATCGTCTCGTAAATGCCCTCGCGCACCGCCACCGCACCCATCGGCTGGGCGCCATTGGTCAGAGCCTTGGCCATCGTCATCATATCGGGAACGACGCCGAAGCTGTCCGCGCCGAAGGCGCGACCCGTGCGTCCGAAACCGCAGATCACTTCGTCGAAGACCAACAAGATGCCGTGGGCGTCGCAGATCTCGCGCAGCCTCGGCAGGTAGCCCCGGGGCGGAACGAGCACGCCCGTGGAGCCGGCAATCGGTTCGACGAAACACCCGGCGATCGTCTTCGACCCATACAGCGCGACGAACCTCTGCAAATCGTCGGCGAGATGCGCTCCGTCATCCGCCTGACCGCGGACGAAGCGATGCTCCGGCTGCCACGTGTGCCGCATGTGGACGACATGCGGAAGCTGCGATCCGAACGCCTCGCGGTTGCGCACGATCCCGCTCAAGGAGGTGCCGCCGATATTGACGCCATGATAAGCGCGCTCGCGAGAGACGAAGTAGCGGCGCTGACCTTCCCCCCGCGCCTGATGATAGGCCATGGCGATTTTCAGGGCCGTGTCGATGGCCTCCGAGCCTGAGTTGACGAAGAAAACATGGTTGAGGTCGCCCGGCGTGATGCGGGCGAGCCGGCTGGCGAACTCGAACGCGATCGGGTGGCCGAACTGAAAGGACGGTCCGTAGTCCAAAGACGCGAGTTGATCGGCGACGGCTTCGGCGATCTCCTTCCGGCCATGGCCGGCGGCGCAGCAGAACAAGCCGGACGCGCCATCGAGAATGCGCTGGCCCGCATGAGTCCAGTACCACATGCCCTCGGCGCGAACCAGCAAGCGCGGATCGCTCTTGAAGTCCCGGTTCGCCGTAAACGGCATCCACTGGTTGGCGAGCGAGTTGGTCGTGTACGGCATGACGGTTCCTTCGCGGCGGGGCCGGATGCGCATCCGGCGCATTCCAAGAGCGGCGTGTTGTGCAATGACGGACCGTGGAACGCGCAGGGCACGATCATCATCGTGATCGCCGGGCGGAGATCAAGGTCAAACCGCCTTGACGGCGCAACGCGCGCCGCGGCGATGCGGAACCGATAGCATAACGTAATGCGATCGCAATTGATCACACTACTACTTATAGTATAAGATGCGCGTCAATGCTGCGGAGCGAAGGACCGTGTTGATGGACGACGAGAGTGAGCGCTTGCGAGCAACGGATCAAGGAGCGGAAGGCGCCGGGCGACGCTCCGGCCTCGACCGCAGGGCGCCCGCCCCTCGCCGGCGCGCCGATCGCCGATCCGACGACACGGCAGCCGATGCGGTTGCGGATAAAACCGTCTGCGCCCCGCAGACCGTGAGGAAGTATCACTTCCGCAGTTTCGAGGACCGCCGCGCCGGTGGAGACCGGCGTTGCCGCTCCGCTCCAGCCGCCGAGGAGGGAGACCCGCGGGCGGATGACATGGCTCGCCCGCCACGGCAAAAGGAGTGAGCTGCGCTCAGCGAGACTCTCGTTTGGCGAGGCGCAAGCGCAGCGCGTTGAGCTTGATGAAGCCTTCCGCGTCGTGCTGGTTGTAGACGCTATCGTCTTCGAAGGTGGCGACATCCTGCTGATACAGGCTGTTCGGAGAGCGGCGTCCGATGACGATGACGTTGCCTTTATACAGCTTGAGCCGCACGGCGCCGGAAACACGCTCCTGGGTTTGATCGATCGCCGCTTGGATGGCTTCGCGTTCCGGAGAAAACCAGAAACCGTTGTAAATGAGTTCGGCGTAGCGCGGCATCAACTCGTCCTTGAGGTGCGCCGCGCCGCGATCGAGAGCGAGGCTCTCGAGAGCGCGGTGGGCATGAAGCAAGATCGTTCCCCCAGGCGTTTCGTAGACTCCCCGCGACTTCATGCCGACAAAGCGGTTTTCGACAAGATCGACGCGGCCGACGCCGTTCGCGCCACCGAGATCGTTCAAGCGATGGAGGAGAGCCGCTGGAGACATTCTCTCGCCATCGACGGCGACGGGATCGCCATGCTCGAAATCGATTTCCACCACGATGGCCTGATCGGGCGCCGCCTCGGGCGAGACCGTGCGCAAGAAGATGCTTTCGTCGGGCTCCTGCCACGGGTCCTCGAGCGCCTTGCCCTCGTATGAGATGTGCAACAGGTTGGCGTCCATCGAATAGGGCGCTTCTCCCCGCTTGTCCTTCGGAATCGGGATCTGGTGCCGCTCGGCGTATTCGATCAGGCGCGAGCGCGAGGTAAGGTCCCATTCCCGCCACGGCGCAATGACCCGGACATCGGGTTTCAGGGCATAATAGGTAAGTTCGAATCGCACCTGATCGTTGCCTTTGCCCGTCGCGCCATGGGCCACCGCGTCCGCGCCAACGGCGTTGGCGATCTCGATCTGCCGCTTGGCGATGAGCGGCCGGGCGATGGCCGTTCCAAGCAGGTACGTGCCTTCGTAAAGCGCATTGGCCCGGAACATGGGAAACACGTAGTCGCGGACAAACTCTTCGCGCAGATCCTCGACGAAAATCTCGCTCGCGCCCATCATTTCGGCCTTCTGCCGCGCCGGCTCCAGTTCGTCGCCCTGGCCGATATCGGCGGTGAAAGTGACCACGTCACAGCGATAGGCGTCTTTCAGCCAGCGCAGAATGACCGATGTGTCGAGACCGCCCGAATAGGCGAGCACGACCTTGCCGATGGTGCTGCTCATGTATTGATCCGTGCCGAGAGTGGAAGAACCAGCGATGCAGTATAGGGCGCCGCCGCCTTCGGGCAAGGGCGCCTTCACGCCGCCGGCCCTAACGCATGCGATTGGCGGCCGCGCCCTCATGCTTTTGCGGACGCCATGAGCGGGTTACTCGTCCGCGGCAAGCCAGCGATCGAGCTGCGGCTTGAGGGATTCGAAAGGTTGGTAACCGGCGGTGAGCAATGAAAACGCCTCGCCTTTTCGCAAGATGACGGTGGGGAAGCCGGTGACGCCGACGGATGCGGTCGCCTGGAAATCGGCGCGAGTCGCGTCAACGATTTCCCGCGCCGCGAAAAGAGCGCTGAACGCGCCGACGTCGACATCGAATGTCGCGGCGATGTCGGCGAGAACTGACGGATCGGTCACGTCGCGGTTGTCGACATAAAAGGCTTTCTGCACGGCTTCGAGATAGGCCAACGTCGCCCCGGGAGCAAAACTGCGCATCGCCACGACCGCGCGGCACGCCGCCTCGGTGTCGTAGACAAAACCCTCGCGCTCGAAAAACGCGTACGAAAACGGCTGGCCCGTCGTTTTTTCCACTTCCCGCCAGTGATGGCGGATGACGGCTTTTGCCTCTTCATCGAGTGGCTGCGTCTGGCCGACGCGCAAGCCGCCCACGACCAGCCGCGTCGCCCCCCGATCTCTGGCGGCCGCGCCGATCGCGCGAACGACCGGCAGGAACCCCCAGCACCATGAGCACATCGGGTCCACGAAATAGAACAGCATCAAGGATGGCGCCGGAGCCATGTTCCCATGTCTCCATCGTTGCGCTTCGCAAGCGGCGGAGCAAAGAGACCTTGCCGTTATCATTCCCTTGCCGCCACGTGCCGAGTCGGACCGCGTTGCCCGATCGCTTCCGCTCAAGGTGGACAGGCATGCACGGCGGGTCAATCGTCGGCCGCAACAGCGCATCGACCGGACGGACTCCCATCCAGGTTCTGGGTACAGGCAGAACCCAATTCAGGCAGAGTACAACGCGCTGCTGGGATCGTCCCCGACCTTTGTGGAAAACCTTGTTGAAAACATCCGTGAACCAGCGTTAACGCTCGACGCGCTACAGGTTTTCCTCGCCGTGCCCGAAAAAGCGGCAATTCCTTAACTGGTTGATAGTTCACGCATATCAGGCAGTTGGCGGGCACGCGGAGGCCGCATTTGGGAACAATGCAAAAGCTAATGATCTTCTTTTACAAGCATCATCGAAAGCATATCAATTTATGGTTGTTCCACAAGGGATGTGGAAAAAGATCCTTCCGCTGGCCAACGCGGGAGTATTTGCATTCGCTTCGGCGGCGCCGATCGACGCCGCGGCGACGCCTCGCGACCGCCTGCTCCTGCGGCGCGCCGCCAGGTCAGGCGGGCGGCGCCCGTCCTCCGCCTTTCCCCGTCATTCTCAACTCGCTTAGAGCGATACCCGACAGAACAAGGCCGAGGGCGGCGAGAGCCGTCCACTCCGGCTGCTCGCCGAGGGCGACGACACCGACAACCACGGCCCAGATCGGAATGAGGTAGTTAATCAGGGAAAGGAAACTGGGGCCGGCAATGGAGACCAGCCTGAAATAGACGACCGTGGCGATACCGGTGGAAACGACGCCAAGGAATCCCACCGCGACGGCCGCCGTGGCTGTCAACGATAGCCGCCACGGCTGATCCATGACAACGGCGAGCGGGGCCATCAGCACACTGGCGGCAATGGCGACTCCCGTGGCCGCTTCCAGGGGTGCGGTGGGAGGTCGGCGCCGCGCGATGATCGCATTGACGGCGTAACAGATCGCGCCGCCAAGCACCGCGAGTTCGGCCAGCAGCAGCGAGCCATGTCCGCCCACCTCAAGCAAGACGTTCGGCCCGATGAGAATGACGATCCCGGAGAAGCCGATGGCGAAGCCAAGGAGCCGGATCCCGGTCAGCCGCTCGTCTTCAACGAAGACGTGAGCGAGCACCAAAGTCGTCAACGGCATGACCGCCATAAGGATGCCGGCAAGCCCGCTCGGGATGTGTTGCTGGCCCCAACTGATCAACCAGAACGGCAGCGCGTTGCCGACGATCGCCGAGATCACGAAAAAGCGCCAGTGCGCCCCAGACCCCGGCAACCGCCGCGCCGCGAAGACGAGGGCGCCGCCGAGGACGACCGCGGCGATGATCAGGCGCGCCGCAACCACCGTCGCCGGCGGCAAGGCGCTGACGGCAAGCGCGGTGAACATGAAGGAACTGCCCCACATCACGACGAGCGCGAGGAGCAGCAGCCAGTGCGCAAGAGGCCGCGCCGTCAACGCCGCCACGGCGTCATCCGCAACCGGAGGCGGCGCCGTTCAATCGCATGCCTCCTGCACCGAGGCAGTCGGCGCGGGCCCTGGCCGGCGCGCGGCTGTCGCTCGCCCTTTCACTCACAAACAGCGACGCACAAAGCTGCATGGTGATCACGCTGCAAGGGTATGAGAGGTACATTTCACTGTTTCGACGCTCCGGCGGAACGGCTCCACCGGGTTTCGCGGTGATCGACTTGCGCACAGGGTGCTACAGCGACTGAATTTCAGTAACCGGAAGCGGCGCGGTTGGTTCCCCGAATGTACTTTTAAGGAGAACGGCATCGAAAACAAGCGTGGTGCAGCGCGTTATCGTCTGCCCGCATTTCAGGCAGCGGCGAAGGGATGCTTTTGTCTCCGCATGATGGCGAACATGATGCAAAGCCACCCACAGACTTTTCCACACGATTTGTGGATGGACTGGCCCTACCGAAAGATCCTGCGGTCGCCTCGACGCCGGATGCGATGCGCGAGGCTGGACGCGGGCAGTGAACAAGCTACACTTCTTTGAGACCGGACCCCGCGCTGACGCGCTGGCCAAACGGCGTCACAAGAGCAAAAGAGGGTAGGATGAAGGCGATAGTCATCGATCGGTTCGGCGGCCCCGAACAGCTCCATCTGGCCGAGATCGAAACGCCGGAGCAAGCCGCCGGGGAAGTTCTGATCAAGATCGCATATACAAGCGTCAACCCGGTGGATTGGAAGATCCGCGAAGGCATGCTTCAGTCGCTGTTTCCGCACGGATTTCCGCTCATCCCTGGATGGGACGCCGCCGGCACGGTAGCCGCGGTGGGACCGGACGTCCACCAGTTCAGCGTCGGCGACATGGTTTATGCCTACTGCCGAAAGCCTCTGGTGCAGTGGGGCACCTATGCGGAATACGTAACGATGTCCGCGGCGGCGGTTGCGCCGCTGCCTCAGGTTCTGTCTTTCGCGGAGGCCGCGGCGATCCCTCTCGTCGGGCTGACCTCCTGGCAATCCCTGTTCGACGCCGCACGCCTCGAAGCCGGACAGTCGATCCTGATCCTGAATGGCGCCGGCGGCACCGGCAGCCTCGCCATTCAGTTCGCCAAACATGCGGGCGCGACAGTGTTCGCCTGCGCGAGCGCCGCCAACCACGCCTATCTGCGCGCCCTCGGCGCCGACGTGCTCATCGATTACCGTAACACGGACGTCGCAGCCGCGGTGAGAGCCCGCGCGACTGAAGGCGTCAACGTCGTCTACGCCAATATCGGCGGCGAGCCGCACCATCGCAGCTACGCCCTGCTCAAGCCTGGCGGAACCCTCGTCTCTATTGTCGACCAGCCGGACGAGGATGCGGCGAAAGCCGTCGGCGCCAGTGCGGCCTATGTTTTCGTCGAGCCCAATGGCGGACAGCTTCGCGAGATCGGCCGGCTGATCGAGGCCGGCTTCGTCAAGCCGCCGGAGGTCACGGTCATGAAGTTGGAAGAAGCGGCCGAAGCGCACCGGTTGAGCCAGGCGCAGCGCGTGCGGGGCAAGATCGCCCTCAAGGTGGCCTGAAGTCCCGGCCAGGAGAGCAGCCATGACAAGGAGAGGCATTGCGCGACCGGAGTTCGGAATCCCGGCACGGTGGCGCGCCCTGATGCTGGCGCCGTGCGCCGCGATGCTCCTGCTCGCGACGTCACCGGCGCGAGCCGAGTGGCTCGATGTTCCTGAAGGCTTTGTCGTCAGTCAAGAGCGTCAGCCGCCGGCCACGCAAGAGTGGCGAAACCTGGTCACGGTGCGTCCAGAACCAGGGCCTTTCTCCGATCTGAGCGAGGTCAATCTTCGTCAAGTGGTCGGCGACGTCGAACAACCGGATGTCTGGCTGGAGCGACGCATCACCATCGACATGGCCGGACAAGAGACGATCGAGGACGTGCTGAAGAGTCCCGACAGCCCGTTTGCCGATCCCATGTTCGACGTAGTGCGCGATGCCATTCCGCAGCTGTTCGCCGGCCTCCAGGAGCTGTCGAAACTGCCGCTGCGCTTTTGCGATGGCCCGACGACCGCCTACAACGCATCTGGAGCGTTGCGCGAGCTGGCATGCACCTATCAGGTTGGGCCGTTCCGGCAGTATTTCGTGTTCCGGTTGCAGAATGTGGATGGCATATGGTACTATACGGAAATTCGTTCCATGAACGAAAAGCGGCTTCGTCACCTCGTCGCCATCGCCAACTCGTTCAAGCCGTCGATGTAAGGATATGCAGAAGGTTGACGAGGCGAAACAACCTCAACGCGGAAGACAGGGGAGCCAATCAACCTCTCTTATCAACCCATCAACCGTTTCGACTCGATCCCGTTTTCCCGTGAGTTTTTGCGTCGGTGGGAGTATCCTGTCAATAAACGCAAAAAATCAAAATATGCCGAGTCGGGAGGGACGGACCTGGTTATGGACATGAAAATCAACCACCAAATCAACAGCCTCGCTTACCATTTGTGGGTTTCGGCAGACCGGGAATACGGGCGGGCGCTCGAATTCTGGAACATGGCCGAGCAGATGGTTTGGGAACTGGTGGTTGGTTCGGCGCGGCTCTCCGGTTCGGTCGCGGAAGCCAGTGTCGCCGTTGAGCGGAAGGCGCCGGCAATGGCGGCGAATTATGCGCAACAGGTGCGCGAACTGGCCTACTTGATGTGGGAAGCGGCCGGAGCGCAATACGGCCGCGCCATGGACTACTGGATTGCCGCCGAACGCCACGTAATGACGATGATGATGGCGTCCGCCGCGAAAAACCCGTCCGCCGATGCCGACGTAAGCGATGAATCGCCCTTCGATCAGTTTTCCCCAGCGACGTACCTCAACGCCATCCGCACAGCGGCTTACTACATGTGGGAAAATGCCGGCCGGCAGGCCAGCGCCAACAGCCTCGATTTCTGGCTGGCGGCGGAACGGCAGGTGCTGAACCAGATGGAAACGGCGACGATGGCGATGTTTCGAATGCTTGAGCCGTCGATCCGCAGTGAACCGCTTCATCCCTCGCCGCCTGGCGCCGAAGCGCCGGAGGCAGAGGAAACCGCCTCGGCTTCCCAGCCTCTTGACCCGGCCGTACCGGCGGCAACGTCCGAGGCTGCACCATTCCACATCCGGCGGCGAGAGCCGGAGGAGGACGCGCGCACGTTGGGGCTGTGACGGGCCGTCAACGACAGGTCGGAGACGCTCCGGGAGCTGCACCGCGCGCCGAAGCGAGGGATGCGGCAGGCGCGGTCGAAACCTGGATCGGCGCAACCGAAGCCACTTTCGACGATCTCGCCGTCGCCTCGGCGATGGCGGCGGCGGCGACTCTCGACGACGGCGAGATCCGCACCGAGCGCGGCTCGCCGTTGCCGCCGCTTTGGCAGTGGTTCTACTTCCTGCCCCGAGCCCTCCAGGCAAAACTGAGCCCTGACGGGCATCCTGAGCGCGGTGGCTTCATGCCCCCTATCGCGCTGCCGCGGAGGATGTTCGCGGGCGCACGCATGCGGTTTCACCGCCCTCTCCGCCTTGGCCACCCCGCGCAGCGGCATGGCGTCGTTCGCAACATCGCGCAAAAAGATGGGCGCAGCGGGCCCTTGGCCTTCGTCACCATCGGCTACGATTACCTCCAGGATGGCGCGCTCTGTATCGAGGAAGAGCAGGATATCGTTTTTCGTGACCTCGGCGCGCCCGCGCCCGCCCCGACACCCGCCCCTCTGCCGCGGCTCCCGGAGCATTCATGGTCGAAGATGGTGATGCCGACGCCAACGTTGCTGTTCCGGTTCTCGGCGCTCACCTTCAACGCCCATCGCATCCACTATGACCGTCCCTATGCGGCCGGTGTCGAGGGATATCCCGGCTTGGTCGTTCACGGCCCGCTGATCGCCGTTTTACTGATGGAGTTGGTGCGCCGGCGCGCCTCGGGGTTCGTCCGGGCCTTCGAGTTCAGGGGGCACGCGCCGCTTTTCGACCTCGCGCCGTTCCGGGTCGCCGCCATCCCCGCTCCCGATGGTCATGTGCAGATGCAAGCCCATGGACCCGCCGGCGAAACGGCGATGACGGCAACCGCTGTTCTGTCGCAATAGGCGCGCTGCCGGGTGTCGCCCGGCGGCGCAATCACGCCGCGAGAGACGAGCCCATCTTTTCGATGGCTTCCGCCATCGCGACGAGGCGCCTTGCGTTCTCGACGTGAAGGTTCTCGATCAGCTTGCCATCGACCACGACAACGCCTTTGCCCTCCTTCGTCGCCGCCTCGTGGGCAAGGATAATCTTGCGCGACCATTCGACTTCTTGCGGCTGAGGAGAGAAGATGCGGTTGCAGGCGTCGATGGTTTTCGGATGAATAAGGGTCTTGCCGTCGAAGCCGAGTTCCACGCCTTGGCGGCAGGCGTATTCGAAGCCCTCGTCATCGTTGAGATCAAGATAGACCCCATCGACGATGGCGAGGCCGTAGCCGCGCGCGGCGAGCAGACATAGGCCCAACGACGTGATCATCGGCAAGCGCTCGCGGGTATGGGCGCAATGCAACTCCTTGGCGAGGTCGGACGTGCCCATCACGAAGCCGGCAAGACGATGCGAGGCGGTGGCGATCTCCTGGGCTGCCAACATCCCGCGCGCCGTTTCCATCATCGCCCAGATCGCCATGTCATCCGGCGCGCCGTTGGCGTCCATGATCGCTTCCACGCCGCGGATCATGTCGGCGCTTTCAACCTTGGGGAGCAAGATCGCATCCGCGTTGGTCTTGCATGCCGCGACGACATCGGCGTAACCCCAAGGTGTCGCGAGCCCGTTGACGCGGATGAGCAACTCTCGCATGCCGTAGCCGCCTTCCAGAACCGCCTCGCAAACCTGTCGACGGGCCGTCTCCTTGGCGTCGGGAGCCACGGCGTCTTCCAGATCGAGGATGAGACCGTCCGCCGCCAGACTTCTCGCCTTGTCAAGCGCCCGTGCGTTCGATCCCGGCATGTAAAGGATGCTGCGACGCGGACGTGCAGTGGTAGCCATCGCGTTTTTCTCCTCCCATAAGGTTGAACAATCGATCCACCAGATTGCGCTTTCGCATTTGCGAGAAGGCATTATTGCAAGGGCTTCCCCAGCAGGCTAGATGAAAACGTGCCTGTCCGCCCGCGACCAGAACCCCGCGCCATCCTCTCCGTGCAATCGTCGGTGAGCTACGGCCACGTCGGCAACGCCGCGGCGGTTTTCTGCCTGCGCCGTAGCGGCGTGGACGTCTGGCCCGTCGATACGGTGGCGTTCAGCAACCATCCGGGATACGGCCGATCCGCCGGCCGGGTTCGGCCAGCCGTCGAGATCGCGGAAATCATCGACGGACTGAGGGAAATCGGCGTGTTTGCGCGCCTCGACGGCCTGTTGTCGGGTTATCTCGGTTCGGCGGAGACCGGCGCGATCATTCTGAGCGCGGCGCAAGACTTGAAACGCGCGCGCCCCTCCTGCCTGTGGTGCTGCGATCCGGTGATGGGCGATCACGGGCCCGGCGTTTATGTCGAGCCGAAGATTGTCGATTTCTTCCGAAACGCGGCGACGCCGGCCGCCGACATTCTCGTGCCGAACAGCTTCGAGCTTGAACTTCTCACCGGCGTTCGGATCGAAAGCGTCCGGTCGGCCGTCGCGGCGGCCAGCAAACTCCTTGAAAAAGGATCACAAGCGGTCATCGTAACCTCTGTCGCCGCCGCCGAACTGGGCGCCGAGGCGATCGCCAACGTCGCCGTCACGCGGCACGGCGCGTGGCTCGTGACGACGCCGCGTCTGCGGCTCGCCGCCAAGGGATGCGGCGACATGCTTGCCGCCCTCTTGTTCGCGCGGCTGCTCAATCTGCCGAGCGTGCCCGATGCGCTCGCGGCGGCGGTCTCGTCGGTGTTCGCTGTCGTCGCGGCGACGGCGCAGAGCGGCGCGAACGAATTGTGTCTGGTGGCGGCGCAGAATGAACTGGTCGATCCGCCACACGTGTTTTCCGCTCAACCGATCGCCTGATCTTGCAGCGGGCGCGATCCGACTTTGCCATCAGTACAACTAAAAATAGGATTTTTATATTATTATTAAGTTATGGGTTGTAGCTTCGTGCAGAGAGCTTTTTCCTCCGCAACCACGGTTACACGACGCCATGATCCATCCAGACCTCGCCGGTCTTCGCGTACTTGTCGTCGAAGACAATCCCTTGCAGCGCCGGATCCTCATCAAGATTCTGGAAACATTGAGGGCGCAGGAGGTGCGGCAGGCGGCGGACGGCAGCGAGGCGCTGGCCATCCTGTCGAGTTTCCTGCCGGATATCATCCTCACCAACTGGCAAATGCGGCCGATGGCGGGCCTGGAATTCGCAAGGCGGGTGCGGGCGTCCGAGCGACAGCCGTTTCAGATCGTTCCCATCATCATGCTGTCGGCCAACGGCGACCACGGGCAAGCCGGCAGAGCCCGCGACGCTGGCATCAACGCGTTCATAACCAAGCCGGTTTCACCCCTCCAGCTTGGCGCGAAAGTCGTCGAGGTGATCGCGAACCCGCGACCTTTCATTCGCAGCGCAACCTATGTCGGCCCCGACCGCCGTTTCCGCGATGTCGCCTTCTCCGGGTCCGACCGCCGCCGCACCGATACGTGAGCGGTTCGCCAGCCGCCGCACCCGGCGCTACGCCGGCACGGGCATGTAGGATTGGATCAGTTCCTCGGCGATCTGAACCGTATTGAGAGCCGCACCCTTGCGCAGGTTGTCGGCAACCACCCAGAAGCTCAGCCCACTCGCCACCGTAGCGTCCTTGCGTATCCGGCTGACATAGACAAGATCCTCACCGACCGACTCCACCGGCGTGACATAGCCCTCGTCGACCCGAAAATCGACAACGGTCACCCCCGGCGCCGCGCGCAAGGCGGCGCGCGCCTCCTCTTCGCCGATCGGGCTCTCGAATTCGACGTTGACGGCTTCGGCATGGCCGATGAACACCGGAACGCGAACGCATGTCGCCGACACCAGAATGTCCGGGTCAAGGATCTTCCGCGTCTCGACCGCCATCTTCCACTCTTCCTTGGTCGACCCGTCATCCATGAACTTGTCGATGTGGGGGATCACGTTGAAAGCGATCTGCTTGGTGAACACCTTCTGCGAGGCCCGCGCAGGCTCGTTGACATAAACGCCACGGGTCTGGGTGAACAATTCATCCATCGCCGCCTTGCCGGCGCCGGACACCGATTGGTAGGTTGAAACGATCACGCGCCGAATCCGGGCGAGGTCGTGCAGCGGTTTCAGCGCCACCACCATCTGAATCGTCGAGCAGTTCGGGTTGGCGATAATGCCGCGCTTGCGAAAGCCGGCGATCGCCGCGGGGTTGACCTCGGGAACCACCAGCGGCACGTCCGGCTCCATTCGGAAGTGCGACGTATTGTCGATGACGACGGCGCCCGCCGCCGCCGCCCGCGGCGCGTGGACCGCCGACACCTTGGCGCCGGGCGAAGACAGGACGATGTGGGTGCCGCGAAAATCGTACGTCGCAAGGTCCTGGACCTTCAGGATCTTGCTCTCGCCGAATGAAACTTCCTTGCCGACCGAGCGTTCCGACGCCAGCGCGACGACCTCGTCGGCGGGAAATGCCCGCTCCGCCAGGATCGCGAGCATTTCGCGACCGACATTGCCGGTGGCGCCAACCACCGCGACCTTGTAACCCATGGATTGTCTGCCTCCAGCGTGTGACGGGAGCCTCTTCGCGGCTTCACCTAACCTCGTTGCGGGAAATTTTCAAGTAATACTGCAGAGGTCTGCATGATCCTTAAATTCCTCACCATTCTGCTTTTGTGCCAACTTGCCGGCGAGGTGCTTGTCCTTGCGGCCGGTCTGCCGATTCCGGGACCGGTCATCGGCATGGTCATCCTGTTTGCCGGCATGGCGATCAACGGCGGCGTCCCGCACGGTCTTGGCGTCGCCGCGGCGGGCTTGCTCGATCACCTCGCCTTGATGTTCGTCCCGGCGGGAGTCGGCGTGATGGCCCATTTGCCGTTGCTCGCGGAAGAGTATCCGGCCATCGTCACGTCGCTCATCGCCAGCACCGTCTTGACCATCGCGGCGACCGCGGCGGTGGTCAGCGGCCTTCTGCGGTGGACCGGCAAGGATCGCAAAAGATGACGGACCGGACGTCGGAAATCTGGGTTTATCTGGCCGCCAACCCGCTCACGAGCCTGACCCTCACCCTCCTCGCCTACCAAGCGGGCCTGTGGATTTACCGCAAGAGCAACAACTTCGCGCTTTTCAACCCAGTGCTCATCGCGATCTGCGTTCTCGCCGGATTGCTTCACGCCAGCGGCACCCCCTACCCGGTCTACTTCGAAGGCGCGCAGTTCGTTCACTTCCTGTTGGGGCCGGCGACGGTCGCCCTCGCCGTGCCGCTCTATCGCCAGTTCGACCAAGTGCGGCGGTCCGCCCTCGCCCTGTCCGCCGCGCTCCTCGTCGGATGCCTGACAGCCGCGGCAAGCGCCGTCGCGATCGGCTGGATGATGAACGCTTCGACGAAAACATTGTTGTCGCTCGCTCCGAAGTCGGCCACGACGCCCATCGCCATGGGCGTTTCCGAACAGCTTGGCGGCATTTCTTCGCTGACCGCGGTGCTGGTCATCCTCACCGGCATCACTGGCGCGGCTCTCGGGCCGATGATCCTGAGATTGATTCGTATCCGCGACGAACGCGCGATAGGCTTTGCCATCGGTGTCGCCTCGCATGGCATCGGCACCGCGCGCGCCCTGCAAATCAGCGAAACGGCGGGCGCGTTTTCCGGCTTGGCGATGGGATTGAACGGGCTTGCGACAGCGGTGCTCCTGCCGCTGCTCTACCGCCTCGTGTTCTGAGTCGCCTCGCGGCTTGATCGCGCGCCGGCCATTCAGGTCAGCCTGTCAAGGCTGCTGATAACCGCCTCGCCCATCACGCGGGTGGATACCCGCGCCTTTCCCGGCTGCATGATGTCCGCCGTGCGCAAGCCGCCGTCAAGAACGCTGCCGACGGCGGCCTCGAGCAGATCCGCCTCGCTCGCCATGTCGAAGGAATAGCGCAGGCACATCGCAAAGCTGAGCAGGGCGGCGAGCGGATTGGCGGTGCTCTTGCCGGCGATATCGGGGGCGCTGCCGTGCACCGGCTCGTAGAGAGCCCGCCGCCGACCCGTATCGTCTGCGGCGCCAAGGGACGCCGAGGGCAGCATTCCGAGGGAACCGGTCAGCATCGCCGCCTCGTCCGAGAGAATGTCGCCGAACAGGTTATCGGTCACGATGACATCGAACTGAGCCGGCCTGCGGACCAACTGCATGGCGCAGTTGTCGGCATACATGTGGGTCAATTCGATCTCGGGGTATTCCCGATCGTGGAGGTTTTGCACTTCCTCACGCCACAGAACCCCGCTCTCCATGACGTTGGCCTTGTCGACCGAGCAGACCCGGCGAGAGCGCTTGGCCGCGAGTTCGAAGGCGACGCGGGCGACGCGGCGGACTTCGGCGTCCGTATAGACCTGGGTGTTGACTCCGCGCCTGCCGCCGTCGGGCAGCGTTTCGATGCCCCTCGGTTCTCCAAAGTAGACGCCGCCGGTCAACTCGCGCACGATCATGATGTCGAGCCCCGCGACCACCTCCGCCTTCAGCGTCGACGCATCGGCCAACGCTCCGAAAACGATGGCCGGACGCAGGTTGGCGAACAGCTCCATTTCCTTGCGCAGCCGCAACAGACCCCGCTCAGGCTTCAGCTCAAAGGCAAGATGATCCCATTTCGGCCCGCCGACGGCGCCGAGCAGCACGGCATCGGCGGCAAGCGCATCGGCCATCGTGCGATCGGAAATCGGCTGGCCGCCGGCATCAATGGCGGCGCCGCCGACAATTCCCTCGGTGACGTCGAACGAGATTTTGCGACGGCGCGAAAGCCAATCGATGACGCGCAGGACCTCGGCCATGACCTCGGGGCCGATACCGTCACCCGGCAAGATCAGCAGCTTTTTTTGATCGGGCATCTTTCTCCGGCCTCATTAGAAAATGCGATCGCCGCAGCGACGAGCACGATGCCCAAGGGCGACTTCATTGACGATAAAGCCAGGGCTGCTCGGCCATCTGCCTTTCTTCAAACGCTTGAATGGACGCCGTTTTCTCGAGCGTCTGGGCAATGTCGTCGAGACCGTGAAGCAGGCAATGCTTGCGAAACGGATCGATCTCGAAAGCGACAATCCGCCCTTGCGGCGTCGTCACCCGCTGCATGGGCAGGTCGATGCTGAAAGCGGCATTGGGCCCCTGTTCGGCTTCCTCTGTCAGGCGCGCGACCTCGTCCGCCGGCAACACGATAGGCAGAATGCCGTTCTTGAAGCAATTGTTGAAGAAGATGTCTGCAAAACCGGGCGCGATCACGCAGCGGATGCCGAAGTCGAGCAACGCCCAGGGGGCGTGCTCGCGCGATGAGCCGCAGCCGAAGTTTTCACCGGCAATCAGGATGCGGGCGCCACGGTAGGAGGGACGGTTGAGAATGAAGTCCGGATCCTCCTCGCCGTCGTCACGGTAGCGCAAATCGAAGAACAAGCTTTTGCCAAGACCCGTTCGCTTGATGGTCTTGAGGAACTGTTTGGGGATGATCATGTCGGTATCGACGTTGATCATCGGCAGCGGCGCGGCGACGCCGGTCAACTCGGTGAAGGGCTGCATGTCTACCGATACTCGCGAACGTCGGTGAGACGGCCGCTCACGGCCGCCGCCGCGGCCATTGCCGGGCTCATCAGATGCGTGCGGCCGCCCTTGCCCTGGCGACCCTCGAAGTTGCGATTGGAGGTCGAGGCGCAACGCTCGCGCGGCTGCAGCCGGTCGGCGTTCATGGCGAGGCACATCGAGCATCCCGGCTCCCGCCACTCAAATCCCGCTTCAGTGAAAATGCGGTCCAGGCCCTCCTCCTCCGCCATCTTCTTGACCAAGCCGGAACCGGGAACGACCATCGCCGATACATGGTCCGCCACCCTGCGCCCGCGCACGATCTGCGCCGCCTCCCGCAGATCCTCGATTCGGCCGTTGGTGCACGAACCGATAAACGCCCGGTCGATGGCGATGTCCTGGATGCGCATGCCGGGCTTCAATCCCATGTACTCCAGGGACCGCTCCATGGCGCGCGCCTTGTTGGCGTCACGCGCCTCGGCCGGATCGGGCACCGCGCCCGTCACCGGCACCACGTCCTCGGGGCTGGTTCCCCAAGTGACTTGCGGCGGCACCGAAGCGGCGTCGAGCGCGATCTCTCGATCGTAACGGGCGCCCTCGTCCGAGGGCAGCGTCCGCCAGTAGGCGACGGCCGCGTCCCAGGCATCGCCTTTGGGCGCCATCGGCCGGCCCGCAAGGTAGGCGAACGTAGTCTCGTCGGGCGCAATCAGTCCGGCTCGCGCGCCGGCCTCGATGGACATGTTGCAGACGGTCATCCGCCCCGCCATGCCGAGAGCGCGGATCGCTTCGCCGGCGTACTCGATGACGTGTCCGGTGCCGCCGGCCGTGCCGACCGCGCCGATGATGGCGAGGATCAAGTCCTTGGCGGTCACGCCGATGCCCGGAAGGCCGTTGACCGTGATCCGCATGTTCTTCGCCGGCTGTTGCAGCAAAGTCTGGGTCGCCAGGACGTGCTCGACCTCCGACGTGCCGACGCCGAAGGCAAGCGCGCCGAATGCCCCGTGCGTCGAGGTATGCGAGTCGCCACAGACGATCGTCATGCCCGGCTGGGTGAACCCCTGTTCCGGCCCGATGATATGGACGATGCCTTGACGAATATCGGAAACCGCGAAAAACGGGATGCCGAACTCGGCGCAATTGCGGCCGAGAGTCTCGATCTGAATCCGCGACTCCGTGTCGGCGATGCCTTGCGATCGATCCGTGGTCGGGACGTTGTGATCAGCCACAGCCAGGCTCGCTTGCGGCCGCCGCACCCGACGCCCGGCGAGGCGCAAGCCTTCGAAGGCTTGCGGGCTGGTCACCTCATGGACCAGATGCCGGTCGATATACAGCAAGCAGGTTCCATCCTCCTGGACATCGACGAGATGCTGGCTCCAGATCTTGTCGAACAATGTCCGCGGCTCGGCCATCTCTTGCTCCTTCTAAGAAGAGCGCCCGCCCGTGCGCCAGGCAGCCGCTCTCATCCGTCCTTAAGATTGTTCCTTGGCGGCCGCCTTCTTGGCTTTTTTGCTTCCTAGCGCCGCCTGATCTTTTCTTGCGGTGTCCTTGGCTTCCGCCGCTGTCCTCTTTTCCTCGGCCACGACCTTGGCGGCGAAACCGTCGGTCTTTTCGGCAATTCGCGCCTTCTTGCCGCGCCGCTCGCGCAAGTAGTAGAGCTTCGCCCGCCTCACATCGCCCCGGCGCACCACTTCGATTTCCGCAATGACGGGCGAGTAGAGCGGAAAGACCCGCTCGACGCCTTCACCATAAGAGATCTTGCGCACGGTGAACGATGAGCCGAGGCCGTTGTTGCGGCGCGCGATGCATACGCCCTCAAACGCCTGCAAGCGCTCTCGGGAACCCTCGACGACCTTCACCTTGACCCGCAGCGTGTCCCCCGGGGCGAACCAGGGAACCGGCCTTTCTCCGGTCAGCCGAACGATCTGTTCCTGTTCCAGCCCTTCGATGATGTTCATGGCACGCTTTCCTTTTTTTCCGTCGGACCCCGCTCAGGGGTTCGCAAATCTCCGTTGCTGGCGCCGCTCCCGACGGACGCGACATAGCGCGCCCAAAGATCCGGTCGACGCGCCCTGGTCACGCGTTCCGCTTCGCGCCGCCGCCACGCGTGAACCATTTCGTGGTGACCGGAAACAAGAACCGCCGGGACATCCCTTCCGCGCCACGCGCGCGGGCGCGTGTATTGCGGATATTCCAACAGCCCCGCTTCGAAGCTCTCGTCGGCTGTCGATGCCGCCTTGCCGACGACTCCGGGCAACAACCGCACGCAGGCGTCGATCAGGGCCAGCGCCGCTGGCTCGCCTCCCGACAATACGAAATCGCCAAGACTGATTTCTTCCGGCCTCCACACCTCTAGCGCCCTCTCGTCGATGCCCTCATAGCGGCCGCATAAGAGCACGACGCCGGGGCCGGCAGCGAGTTCGCGCACGCGCTTCTGGTCAAGCGGGCGACCACGCGGGGTCAGAAAAATCAGCGGCAAGGCCGGTGATCGCGCCGCCTCCGGCGCAGACGCGTCCGCCGCCAATTCCCTCGACGCTGCGATGGCCGCGTCGACGACGTCCGGGCGCATGATCATGCCGGCGCCGCCGCCGAACGGCGCGTCATCGACGCTGCCGTGTTTATCGCCGGCAAACGCGCGGATGTCCACCGTTTCCAGCCGCCAGATGCAGCGCGTCAGGGCTTGCCCGGCCAGCGAAAGGGCCAGCGGTCCCGGAAACATCGCGGGAAACAGCGTGACGACGCGAGCGGTCCAAGGAGGCTGGAGGCTCATAATTACAGCTCTTGAGCGACAGGGACGGACTCCTCGCTCGCGCGATCCGTCGCCGCGTCGTCGACAAGGCCCGGCAAGCGGGCGATCAGCAACCATCCCTCGGCGAGATTCACTTCCGGCACCGCCTCGCGGGTGAACGGCACCATGATCGTCGTTCCCGGCCCGGTCTGCACCTCGATGATGTCGCCGCCGCCGAAATCGTGCACCGCCGCAACGGTCCCCAGCGTCTCGCGCCGATGCTGGACATCGGCGGGATCCACGTCCGGATTGGAGATGAGTTCCGCACGCAGCCCGACAAGGTCGGCGTAGTAGAATTCGTCGGCGGCGGGCGGCGGGAACGCGCTGCGGGGAACGAACAGCCTGCGCCCCCGCAACGCTTCGGCGGCATCGCGGTCGCCGATCCCGGCGATACGGGCGAGAATCATGTCGCGGCTGCGGCCCGTCACCGACAGGCGCAGCGGCGATCCGCCGCCCGCGTCATAAACCGGACCATACCGCGCAACGTCATCGGGCTCCGCCATGAAGCTCTTGATCCGGACATGGCCGCCGGTCCCGTGCGCGCCGGTGATCACGCCTACGCAAACCAACTTTCCGCCCTCCGGCCCCATCGCCAGCGCCATTTGATCCTAACCCAAAGGTTGAGCCTAGCCGGCCGGCTGTTCCGCTTGCTGTTCAGCGGCCGCCTTGGCCCGCTCTTCCGCTTCCTTCATCCGCTGCAGCGTCTTTGCCTTCGGCTGCGGCTTCTTCGTTTGCTCCGGGCGCGGGCGCGGTTCCATGATTCCCGCATCGGCGAGAAAACGCGCAACCCGGTCGCTCGGCTGGGCGCCGGCCTGCAACCAGTGTCTCGCCCGATCTTCCTCGATCTTGATACGGTCGGGATGGTCCTTGGCCACCATCGGATTGTAGCTTCCGACCCGCTCGATGAACCTCCCGTCGCGCGGGCTGCGCGAGTCGGCGATCACGATGCGATAATAGGGGCGCTTCTTGGCGCCGCCGCGAGACAAGCGAATCCTCAAGGTCATGATGGTGCTGATTCCTTCATTGTTCGTCGATCCACGTTCTTCCGCCGCCGAGCGCCCGCGCGTCTCTACCTGTTCGGCGGGAGCATGCCTGGCGGCAACAATCCGGGCGGCAGCGCGCCGCCGGGCAACATCCCCTTGCCCTTGCGCCCCAGCTTGCCGACCTGCTTCATCATTTTACCCATCTGCTGGTGCTGCTTCAGCAGCCGGTTCACGTCCTGGATGCTGGTCCCGGATCCGGCCGCGACACGCCGCCGGCGCGATGCGTTGAGCAGCTTGGGATTGTTCCGCTCCTCCGGCGTCATGGACAGAATGATCGCTTCCTGCCGACTGATCATTTTCTCGTCGATCTTGGCGTCGGCGATCTGCTGCTTGAGCTTGCCGATCCCGGGCAGCAGGCCCAAAAGGCCCTTCACGTCGCCGAGCTTGCGCAATTGCGCGAACTGGTTGGCCATGTCCTGCAGGGTGAACTCGCCTTTCACCAGCTTTTTCGCCAGCTTCTCGGCATCTTCCTGCTGAATCGCCTCGGCTGCCCGCTCCACCAGGCCAACCACGTCTCCCATTCCGAGAATGCGGCCGGCGATGCGATCGGCTTGAAATGATTCAATGGCGTCGATCTTTTCGCCGACGCCGATCAGCTTGATCGGCTTGCCGGTGACCGCCCGCATGGAAAGCGCCGCGCCGCCGCGCGCATCGCCATCCATGCGGGTGAGGATAATCCCGGTTATCCCGATCTTCTCGTTGAACTCGCGCGCCAGGGTGACGGCATCCTGACCGGTGAGGGCGTCGGCCACCAGCAGCGTTTCCACCGGGTGGACCGCTTGCTTGACCGCCGCGGCTTCCGCCATCATTTCCGCATCAATGTGCAACCGTCCGGCGGTGTCGAGAATAACGGCATCGAAGCCTTCGCGTCGGCCGACATCCATCGCGCGTCGGGCAATCGCCAGCGGCTCTTCCCCCGATACGATCGGCAAGGTCGCCGTCTCCGTCTGCTCGCCAAGCACGGCGAGTTGTCGCTGCGCCGCCGGCCGATAAATATCCAGCGACGCCATCAAGACGCGCTTCTTGTCCCGCTTGTGCAGGCGCACCGCCAGCTTGGCGCATGTGGTCGTTTTGCCTGAACCCTGCAATCCAACAACAAGAATACTTACCGGCGCCGCCCCGGCGAGGCTGATTCCGCTACCTCGGGAAGGCTGAGCCTCGTCTTCCTCCCCACCGCCCAGCATCTCGACAAGGGCGTCGTGGACGATCTTGACGACCATCTGACCGGGCGTGACGCTACGCAGCACCTCCTGGCCGACGGCGCGCTCGCGGACCTGAGCCATGAACGACTTGACCACAGGAAGGGCAACGTCAGCCTCCAGGAGCGCGATACGCACCTCCCGCAGAGCCTCGCCGACATCCGCTTCGCTCAGCGCGCCGCGCTTTTTCAACCGCTCGAAAATCTCGGCTAGTTTGCCGCTAAGGCCGTCGAACACGCGCCTGAAACCTCCCGCTGTGCTCAATATGAACGCCAAAAAAGCCAGTGCGCGAAACTCGCGGACTGGCTCGCCGCCGGGACCTGACCTGAGCAAGATCAAGCCCGCTTTCAAGGACTGCGGCTCGCCAGCAATGTATGGCCAGCGCAGAAGCAAGTCAACAGAAGGGCTGATAACCACTTTGGGGGTTTATAGAAATTTAAGAACAAACCTATAGTAGTATTTGCACAGCGCAATCCGGGCGCCGGCGGAACCACAAGAGTAGCGCATCCATGAGCCCACACGATCGGAATCCACACGATCGCCCACGGCCCCTCGACGCGATCGACCTCCGGGTGGCGGCGAGGCTCCGTCAGCGCCGGCGGGAGCTGCAAATCGATCCCGCCATCCTCGACATCGTCATTGGCGAGGCTCCCGGCACGGTTGAACGGTTCGAGGCGGGAGAGCGCAAGATTGCGGCGGCGCATCTGTTCCGGCTCGGGCACGCGCTCAACGTCGACATCCCTTACTTTTTCGCCGAAGAGACGGCGGAGCAACCGGCCAACCCCGCTAACGTGAGCGCGCTCGAGCAGGAAGAGCCGCCGCACGCCAGCCCGCGCCTCGTCGCCGAAGGCCAGCATCTGGCGCACGCCTTCAGCCGCCTGCCCAACGCCCACCTGCGCCGATTGGTGATCAGGTTGATCAAGTCAATTGCCGCACGGCAGAATGACGGCAATTGACGGCTCGATCATCGCGCCTGCGCAACCGCGGCTGCCTTGACCGCGTTCGGCGGCGGGCCCAGATATCGCGGGTGACTTTCTCAGAGATCAGCGAGGCCATTGCGCCAGCCGGGATGATCTGTTGCGGCGGATTCCATCCGCTGCCCGAGGACGGGATCGAAGCGCCGGCAGCCACGGTGATATTGATCGGGAACGTCGGTTCCGCCATGTGGCGCGTCTTCGCCGCGAGCGTGTTTGAGCGCGAAAGCGGAGCGAACCGGCTCGACCGATGGACCCGCGACGTTCTTACGAAAGCGGCGCGGCGCTTAAACGCGCGGGCGCTGTTCCCCTTCGACGGACCGCCATTCCACCCGTTCATGCGCTGGGCGGCGCGGGCCGAAGCGCTGACGCCATCGCCGATCGGACCGCTCATTCACCCCCGCCATGGACTGTGGCAAGCCTACCGCGGCGCCTTCGTGTTCGGCGAACGGGTCGATCTGCCGGCGAAGCCGCGCGCGCCGAGTCCATGCGAAGGCTGTTTCGGAAAACCGTGCGCGACGGGTTGTCCCGTCGCCGCCATCGGCGAGGACGGTTACGACGTCGATCGCTGCATCGCCCATCTTCGCTCCGAGGACGGCGCCGACTGCCTTGCCTTGGGCTGCCGGGCGCGGCGGGCCTGCCCGATCGGCGCCGACTTTCGCCACGAACCCGGACAGGCGCGCTTTCACATGCGCGCGTTCCTCGCCGCCCACGGCCCTCCCCGAACGCAGGGAGCGGCGGCGCGGTAGACTTCAGCCCGATTGACGCCATATAAGTCGCGACCATGGAACCGCTTTCCTTCATCAAAATGCATGGTCTCGGCAACGACTTCGTCGTCATCGATGCGCGCCGGAGGCGCATTGCGCTTTCCGCCGCGCAGGTGCGCAAACTGGCGGATCGGCATACGGGCGTTGGCTGCGATCAGCTGATCATCGTCGAGCCGCCCGGCGATCCGGGCGCCGACGTTTCCATGCGCATCCGCAACGCCGACGGCGGCGAGGTTGGCGCGTGCGGCAACGCCACGCGCTGCGTGGCGGCGATGGTGATGCGCGAGACCGATCGTCCGGACGCCCGAATACAGACCGCGGCGGGCGTCCTCCACGCCGAGGCGGCGGACAGAGGGACGATCCGCGTCGACATGGGAGAGGTCAGCTTCGATTGGCGGCGCATTCCCTTGGCTCAGCCTGCGGATACGCTGCATCTCGGCATTGGCGCCGGCCCGCTGCGCGATCCGGTGGCCGTCAATGTCGGCAATCCGCATGCCGTCTTTTTCGTCGAGGATCTGGCGGCGGTGAATCTCCAGGAAGCCGGCCCAACCATCGCGCGTCACCCGCTGTTCCCGGAGGCGACGAACGTCGAGGCGGCCCAGGTGCTGGCGCGCGACCGGGTGCGCCTCAAGGTATGGGAGCGCGGGGTTGGCATAACCCAGGCTTGCGGCACCGGCGCTTGCGCGACGGTCGCGGCGGGCGCCCGCCGCGGCCTGCTCGATTCGACTGTCGAGGTTTTTCTCGATGGCGGCGTCCTTGTGATTTCCTGCCTGGAGAACCGTCATATCGCGATTACCGGTCCCGTCGCCGTCAGCTTCACCCGAACGGTCGATGCATCGTTGTTGCATGCCTGATGAATCAAGAAGGCGCCATGACCGCTCCCACCGTCGTCACGCTTGGTTGTCGCCTCAACGCCCTTGAATCGGAGGTCGTGCGCCGGGAGGCGGCGGCGGCCGGCGTTTCGGATACGATCGTCGTCAACACCTGCGCCGTCACCGGCGAGGCGGTCCGTCAGGCGCGGCAGACGATCCGGCGGCTGCGCCGCGAGCGCCCGAACGACCGTATCGTCGTCACCGGCTGCGCGGCGCAACTGGAGCCGAGCTCGTTCGCCGCCATGCCCGAGGTCGACCGCGTGGTCGGCAATGCCGAAAAAATGACCGGTTTCAATCTGGTCGACGATGGCCGGCGCGTCGTCGTCTCCGATATCACGGTTCGCGCCGAGCCGGCCGATCACCGGATCGATCGGATCGAAGGACGCACGCGGGCCTTCGTCCAGGTGCAGCAGGGCTGCGATCACCGCTGCACGTTCTGTATCATCCCGTTCGCGCGCGGCCCCAACCGCAGCGTGCCGGTCGAGCGGATCGTCGAGCAGGTCGGCGCGCTCGTCGGCAGGGGCTATCGCGAGATCGTCTTCACCGGCGTCGATATTTGTTCCTATGGCCGCGACCTGCCGGAGCGGACGCGGTTGGGCGATCTCGTGCGCATCGTTCTGAGACGGGTTCCCGGCCTCCCCCGCCTGCGCCTCTCGACGGTTGATCCGGCCGCTGTCGACGACAGCTTGTTGACGGCTCTCGTCGAGGAAGAGCGGTTGATGCCGCACCTCCATCTCAGCCTTCAGGCGGCCGACGATATGGTGCTCAAGCGGATGAAACGCCGGCATGATCGGGCGACGATCGGCGCGGTGGTAGAGAAGGTGCGGAGAGCACGACCGGATGTGGCGTTCGGCGCCGATCTGATTGCCGGTTTTCCGACCGAAACCGAGGCGATGTTCGCCAACACGGCAGCCGCCATCGCGGATTTCGACCTGACCTATCTCCACGTCTTTCCTTTCTCCCCACGGGCCGGCACGCCGGCGGCGCGCATGCCGCAAGTGCCCGCGGCGGTTCGCAAGGCGCGGGGAGCGCGGCTGCGCGAGATCGGCGCGCGCGCCCGACGCCAATACTTCAACACCCGGATCGGCAAGACGGCGATGGTCCTGGTCGAGCGAGAGAGGGCCGGACGCTGCCCCGACTACGCTCCGGTCAGCCTTTTGTTCGATGCCACGCCTGGCGACATTGTCCCCGTCTCTATCGCCGACGCCACGAACGATTATCTGTTAGGAGCGAGCGCGTCATGAACGCCAATGGCGGCGAACACCACGACCAGACAATGGA
This sequence comes from uncultured Rhodospirillaceae bacterium, assembly GCA_964603915.1. GTDB lineage: Bacteria > Pseudomonadota > Alphaproteobacteria > Rhodospirillales > Defluviicoccaceae > REEP01. The sequence continues at coordinate 442 of CAZRWU010000003.1, read as the reverse complement.
CGAGCGAGAGAACGACTGGCTGAAACGAATGTGGGAGGCAGCCGACCGACCGGACATCGAGCCGGACGCGCCGCCGGAGACGCCGCCTCAAGAGGTCCCGGAGGTGACGCCGCCGACCGAGGAGCCGACGCCGGCTCAACCTGTCGATCCGGGCGTAACGCCTCCGCATGAGCCGGAGGTCGTGCCCGATCGGGAACCGGCAACGCCCGAGCCTGGCGCCCCCGACGCGCCTTTGGAACGGCCCGTCGAATTGCCGCCTTATCCGGACCGCGCGCCCGTCGAAGAACCGTTGCAGCCCGAACGCACGCCCGCGGAGCCGTTCCAGCCGCCCGAGATCGAGCCTGGAAGCCCCACCGAGATTCCACCACCGGGGGCAGAGGGCGTCGATAGGGAACGGGCCGAGGCGGCTCGGAGCACACGTTGGGTCGCACGGGCGCGCGAA
>CAZRWU010000002.1:0-46969 GCA_964603915.1 uncultured Rhodospirillaceae bacterium | reverse complement strand
TCCTCCGCCGCGCCGCCGAACTCCATCGCCACCACCAGTTCCTGAATAAGATCGCCGGCCTGGGGTCCGACGATATGCGCGCCGAGGATGCGGTCGGTCTTGGCGTCGGCGAGGATCTTGACGAAGCCGTCGGTATCGGCATTGCAGCGGGCGCGGGAATTGGCGGTGAACGGAAACTTGCCGATGCGGTACTCGATTCCATCCTCCTTGAGCTGCTCCTCGGTGCGGCCGACCGAGGCGACTTCCGGCCACGTGTAGACGACGCCCGGAATCGCTTCGTAATTGACGTGGCCGGCCTGACCGGCGATCAACTCGACGACCGCCACGCCTTCTTCCTCGGCCTTGTGCGCCAGCATCTTGCCGCCGATGACATCGCCGATGGCGAAAATTCCCGCGACGTTGGTCTGGAACTGATGATCGACCTTGATGAAGCCGCGGTTGTCCCTCTCGACGCCGACCTCCTCGAGGCCAAGGGCCTCGGTATAGGGGCGCCGGCCGACCGAGACGAGAACGACGTCGGCTTCCAGGCTTTGCGCCTCTCCACCGGAAACCGGCTCCAACGTCAGGCGGACTCCGCCGTCGCTCGGCTCGGCTTTCGTCACCTTGATCCCGAGCTTGAAGTCGAGGCCCTGCTTTTGCAGGATGCGCAGCATCTGTTTGCCGACCTCCCCGTCCATGCCCGGGAGGATCTGGTCGAGGAACTCGACGACGGTCACCTTGGCGCCGAGCCGGCGCCACACCGATCCCATCTCGAGCCCGATGTAGCCGGCGCCGATCACCACCATCGTTCCCGGAACCGTCTTCAGATCGAGCGCGCCGGTCGAGCTGACGATGCGCTCCTCGTCGATCTCGATGCCGGGAAGCCGCGCGATGTCCGACCCGGTGGCGATGATGATGTTGTCGGCCTTCAGCGTGCGGGCGTCGCCGCCGTCGGAAGGCTGGACCGTCACTTCGTCGGGCTGGCTGATTCTCCCCTCGCCGATCACGTAATCGACCTTGTTCTTCTTGAACAGCCCCTCGACGCCCCTGGTCAGGGTGCGAACAACCTCGTCCTTGCGCGTCATCATCGCCGCAAGGTCCAGCTCGACGCCGCCGATCTTGACGCCGTGGGGCGCCAGCTCGTCCGCCATTTCATAGAGGTGGGACGATTGCAAAAGCGCCTTCGACGGAATGCAGCCGACATTGAGGCAGGTCCCCCCCAAGGCGCCGCGCTTCTCCACGCAGGCCGTGCGCAGGCCGAGCTGCGCCGCCCGGATCGCCGCGACATAGCCGCCCGGTCCACCGCCAATGATGACGACGTCATAGCTGTCGGTCATGGTCTCCCCGCTTCTCCCTGTCCGCAAAGACGTTTGGCCTTGAACCAAGCCATTATCACGTCGCCAGGAGGATCCGCTGCGGATCCTCGACGCATTCCTTGATCCGCACCAGGAACGATACCGCCTCGCGTCCGTCGACGATGCGGTGATCGTAGCTGAGCGCAACGTACATCATCGGCCGCGCCGCGATTGTCCCGTCGGGCATGACCATCGGCCGCTGCTGCACCTTGTGCATGCCGAGAATGCCCGACTGCGGCGGATTGAGAATCGGCGTCGACATCAACGAGCCGAAAACGCCGCCGTTGGTGATGGTAAAGGTGCCGCCCTGCATCTCCTCCATGGTCAGGCGGCCCTCGCGCGCCCGCTTGGCGAACTCGCCGATCTTGATCTCGATGTCGGCAAAGCCGAGCGCGTCGGCGTCGCGCAGCACCGGAACGACGAGCCCCTGCGGCGAGGACACCGCGATGGCGATGTCGTAATGGTTCTTGTAGACGATGTCTTCCCCGTCGATTTCCGCGTTGACGGCGGGAAACTCCTGCAACGCGACCACCGCCGCCTTGACGAAGATCGACATGAAGCCGAGGCGGACCCCGTGCTTCTTCTCGAAGGCGTCGCGGTAGCGGTTGCGCATCGCGGTGGCCTGCGTCATGTCCACCTCGTTGAAGGTGGTCAGCATGGCGGCGGTGTTCTGCGCCGACTTCAGGCGCGCGGCCACCATCTTGCGCAGACGGGTCATGCGCACGCGCTCTTCCCGGGGTCCCGGGGGTCGGGTGGGGAAGGGCAAGACCGAGGCCGGTTGCCGCTGTTCGCCGGCGGCGCTCGGCTCGGCCGCCGGTTTCGGCGCCGGCTCGCCACGCCGTTGTTCCTTGCCGCCGCCGGCGACGAACGCCAGCACGTCGCCTTTGGTCAACCGGCCATCCTTCCCGCTCGCCGGAATCGCGCCAGGATCGAGATTGTGTTCCTCGACGAGTTTGCGGACGGCCGGCGACAGCGCTCCGGCAGGCTCGGGCGCTTGCGCGGCCGCCGGTTGTTCGCGGGGCCGGGGTTCTTCCCGGGATTCCTGCTCGAGGGCCAACTCCCGTTCCTTATCCGGCGCCTTTTCCGCTTCCGCCGGCGCAGCGGGCGTCTCGGGTTGCCTTTTCGCCGCCGGAGCCGCGCCGGCGCCTTCGCCCTCGGCGATCAGGCCGAGCAAGCCGCCGACCTCAACCTCCGATCCTTCCGGCGCGGCGATCTGCTCGAGAACGCCCGCCGCCGGCGCATTGACCTCGAGCGTGACCTTGTCCGTCTCGAGCTCGACCAGAGGCTCGTCCATCGCCACGGAGTCGCCCTCCGCCTTGAACCACTTGGCTACGGTCGCTTCGGTTACGGACTCACCCAGTGTCGGGACCTTGATCTCGGTCGTCATCGCCCCCTCTTTGCCTATCCCTCGATGGTTCTCATTTTCGGCATGACGCCGAGACGACGCGCCGGGTTCCGGCGCGCCGGGGTGGAACTGTACGACCGCGGCGGCGCGCGCCGCTCGTCGCCTTACTCCTCGTCAAGCCGACGGGCCCTTAGCGCGCCACCCGCCGGAACGGCTGCGGGATCGCGGCCAGATCCACCGTCAGGGCCTGCTCGACGATCCGCGTCTGCTCCTGCACATGGATCTTGAACAGCCCCGTCGCGGGCGATGCCGCCGCCTTGCGGCCGACGTAGACTGGCAAAATGGCCTTGCGCTTCAGCTCCTCCAGAATGTTCGTCAGCCGGGGCAGGATGAACGTCCACGATCCCATGTTCGCCGGCTCCTCCTGACACCAGATAACCTGCGCATTGCCGTACCGTTCGATCTGTTCGAGCACGGACTGCCGCGGCCATGGGTAAAGCTGCTCCACCCGGACAATGGCGACGTCGTCGATCCCGCGCTCCCGCCGCTCCTGCAGAAGATCGTAGTATACCTTTCCGCTGCACAGCACCACCCGCTTCACCTCGTTGTCGGCGACCAGGGAATCGATCTCCGGAATGACCCGGCGGAAGCGCGTTCCCGGACCCATGTCGGCAAGGGTCGAGACGACAAGCTTATGCCGCAATAGCGATTTCGGCGCCATCACAACGAGTGGCTTGCGGTAGTTGCGGCGGACCTGCCGGCGCAGCGCGTGAAAATAGTTCGCCGGCGTGGTGCAGCTGACGACCTGCAGGTTGTCCTCGGCGCAAAGCTGCAGGAAGCGCTCCAGCCGCGCCGACGAGTGTTCCGGTCCCTGTCCCTCGTAGCCGTGAGGCAGCAGCATGACCAACCCCGACAGCCGCAGCCATTTCGACTCGCCCGAGGAAATGAACTGATCGATGATGACCTGCGCGCCGTTGGCGAAGTCGCCGAACTGCGCCTCCCAGACTACCAGGGCGTCGGGTTCGGCCAGCGAGTAGCCGTATTCGAAGCCAAGAACGGACGCTTCCGACAACGGGCTGTCGATGATGTCCAGCATCGCCTGCCCGTCGCTGACATGGTTGAGGGGGATGTGGGCGTGCTCATCTTCCTGGTCGATCAGCACGGCGTGACGCTGGGAGAACGTTCCGCGCCGGGAATCCTGCCCGGAGACGCGAACCGGCACGCCTTCCGCGAGCAACGAGCCGAAGGCGAGAGCCTCGGCCATGGCCCAGTCGATATCCTCGCCCGTTTCCGCCATCTTTTTCCGGGAGGCAAGCAGCCGCAGGATTTTCCGGTTGGCGTTGAACCCCTCCGGGACGCGCGCGATGGCGTCGCCGACGGTGCGCAACAGTTCCAGTGAGACCGAGGTGTCGGTGTCGCGCGCCTCTTCTTCGCCCGTCACCGTCTTGATGCTGCCCCACTTGCCTTGCAACCAGTCGGCCTTGTTGACCCTGTAGCTGCTGGCCGCCTCGAAATCCTGTTCCAGCCGCGTCCGGAAACCGCTGCTGATCGCCTTGATCTCGTCGGCAGTCATCTCTCCGCTGTCGATCAGCTTCTTAGCGTAGATGTCTTGCGTCGTCGGATGCCGGGCGATCGCCTTGTACATGATCGGTTGCGTGAACGACGGCTCGTCGGCTTCGTTGTGGCCATAGCGCCGGTAGCAGAACATGTCGATGACGACGTCGCGATTGAACTCCTGACGGAACTCCGTCGCGATGCGGGCGACGTGCACGACGGCTTCAGGATCGTCGCCGTTGACGTGAAAGATCGGCGCCTGAACCATCTTGGCGACATCGGACGGATAGGGCGAGGAGCGCGAATACGCCGGACTGGTGGTGAAGCCGATCTGGTTGTTGACGATGAAATGGATCGTGCCGCCGGTGCGGTAGCCTTTCAATTCGGAGAGCCCGAAGCATTCGGCGACCAGTCCCTGGCCGGCGAACGCGGCGTCGCCATGCATCAGGATCGAGAGAACCGCCCTGCGCTCGTGGTCCTGGCGCTGCGTCTGTTTGGCGCGGACCTTGCCCAGCACCACCGGATTGACCGCTTCCAGATGGGACGGATTGGCCGTCAGCGAGAGATGGATTTCGTTGCCGTCGAACACCCGGTCCGCCGAGGTTCCGAGGTGATATTTGACGTCGCCGGAGCCCTGGACATCCTCCGGGCTGGCGGGCGAGCCCTGGAACTCGGCGAAAACGGCGACATAGGGCTTGCACATGATGTTGGCGAGGACGTTGAGGCGCCCGCGGTGGGGCATGCCGAGCACGACTTCCTTGACGCCGAGTTGCCCGCCGCGTTTGAGGATCTGCTCCAGCGCCGGCACCATCGCCTCGCCCCCGTCGAGACCGAAGCGCTTCGTGCCGGTATATTTCAAGTGAAGGAATTGCTCGAAGCCCTCGGCTTCGATCAGGCGCTCGAGTATCGTCCGTTTGCCCTTGGTCGTGAATTGGGTCTGGTTGTGGATGCTCTCGATCCGTTGTTGGATCCAGGCCTTTTCCTCGGGATTCTGAATATGCATGAACTCGACGCCGATCGAGCCGCAGTAGGTCTCGCGCAGGATCTTGAGGATCTGCCGCAGCGTCGCGGTCTCGAGGCCGAGCACATTATTGATGAAAATCGGGCGGTCGAGATCGGCGTCGGTGAAGCCCCAGGTCTTGGGGTCGAGTTCCGGATGGTATTTGCGTCCCTCAAGGCCGAGCGGGTCGAAGTTGGCGATCAGGTGGCCGCGAACACGGTAGAGGCGGATGAGCATCAGCGCCCGGATGGAGTCGAGGGCGGCGCGCCGGATCTCGGCGTCGGTGGGGGTCGCCGCCGCCGGGCCAAGCCGCGCCGGCGGGGGTTCCACGCCTGCATCCGCGGCGGGCGGCCGCGCCGGCGCCGCCCAGCTCGGACCGCTCAGCTCGGCGATGACCGACCGGCTGTCATCGCCCAGCTGATGAAAAAAAGACGCCCAGCTCGGGTCGACCGAGCCGGGGTCGTCGGCGTAGCGGCGGTAAAGTTCGGCGACGTAGTTTGCGTTTGCTCCCGATAAGAACGTTTCTTGTATGCTTCCCATGGTGACGTTTCAGGCGCGGCGCTTTTTCGGCGGCCGCGCCTCTCCCCGTGTTGATGCCTATCCGCGCATCGCCTCCACCATCGTGCTGCCGATTGTCGCCGGCGAGTCAGCGACGCGGATGCCCGCGCTTTTTAAAGCTTCGATCTTATCCCCAGCCGTACCTTTTCCGCCAGAGATAATGGCGCCCGCATGTCCCATCCGCCGGCCCGGGGGAGCGGTCAATCCGGCAATGAACCCCACGACCGGCTTGTTGGTCTTGGATTGCTTGATGAAGTCGGCGGCTTCTTCCTCGGCGGTGCCGCCGATCTCGCCGATCATCACAATGCCTTCCGTGGTCTCGTCGCCCAGAAACGCTTCCAGGCAGTCGACGAAATTTGTGCCGTTGAGCGGATCGCCGCCGATGCCGATACACGTCGTCTGCCCGAGGCCGGTGACGGTGGTCTGGGCGACGGCCTCGTATGTCAGGGTTCCGGACCGCGAGACGATGCCGATCTTGCCGGGGGCGTGGATGTGGCCAGGCATGATGCCGATCTTGCACTGTCCGGGCGTAATGATGCCGGGGCAGTTGGGGCCGATCAGCCGTGTCTTGGAATCGTGGAGCGCCCGCTTGACCTTCAGCATGTCCTGTACCGGAATGCCCTCGGTGATGCAGACGACAAGCTCGATCTCGGCGTCGATCGCCTCCAGCATGGCGTCGGCGGCGAACGGCGGCGGAACGTAAATGACGCTCGCGTTCGCCCCCGTCGCGTTGACCGCTTCCTCCACGGTGTCGAACACCGGAAGGTCGAGGTGGGTCGTTCCCCCTTTGCCCGGGGTAATCCCGCCGACCATCTTGGTGCCGTAAGCAATGGCCTGTTCGGAATGGAACGTGCCTTGAGCGCCGGTGAACCCCTGGCAGATGACTTTGGTCTCGGAATTGACGATAACGGCCATCACGCGGCCTCCTTCACGGCCTTGACGATTTTTTCTGCGGCGTCGCCGAGGTCATCGGCGGAGACGATGGGCAAGCCCGACTCCTTGAGAATCTTCTTGCCGAGTTCGACGTTGGTTCCCTCGAGCCGGACCACGAGGGGAACGTTGAGGCTGACTTCCCGCGCGGCGGCGACGACGCCCTCGGCGATGACGTCGCAGCGCATGATGCCGCCGAAGATGTTGACGAGAATGCCTTCGACATTGGGATCGCGGAGGATGATCTTGAACGCTTCGGTCACCCGATCCTTGGTGGCGCCGCCACCGACGTCGAGGAAGTTGGCGGGCTCGCCGCCATGAAGCTTGATGATGTCCATGGTCGCCATGGCGAGACCGGCGCCGTTGACCATGCAGCCGATGTTGCCGTCGAGGCGGATGTAGTTGAGGTCGTGGCGCGCCGCTTCCAGCTCGGCCGGGTCCTCTTCGGACTCGTCGCGCAATTCCTCGACATCCCTGTGGCGGAACAGCGCGTTGTCGTCGAAGTTCATTTTGGCGTCGAGGGCGATGACGTCGCCGGCCCCGGTGACGACCAGCGGGTTGATCTCGACCAGGCTGGCGTCGAGGCTGGTGAAGGCGTTGTACATCCCGATGATGAACTTGACGCACGAGCCGATCTGCTTGCCTTCCAGGCCGAGCCCGAAGGCAACCTTGCGGGCATGGAAGGGTTGGATGCCGATGGCCGGGTCGATGGTGACTTTCAGGATTTTTTCCGGGGTCGTCTCGGCGACGTGCTCGATGTCCATGCCGCCTTCGGTCGAGGCCATGATCGTAATTCGCGACTTCGCCCGGTCGATCAGGATGCTCATGTAGAGTTCGCGCTTGATGTCGCAGCCTTCCTCGACATAGACCCGCTTGACTTCTTTGCCTTTCGGCCCGGTCTGATGCGTGACCAGCGTCATGCCGAGCATGTTCGACGTCGTCGCAACGACGTCTTCGATCGACTTGACCACCTTGACGCCGCCGCCCTTGCCGCGGCCGCCGGCATGGATCTGCGCCTTGACGACCCAAACTGGCCCGCCAAGCTCCTTGGCCACGGCTTCGGCCTCGGATTTGGTGTAGACGACGTTGCCGCGAGGCACTGCGACACCGTACTTGGCCAGCAGTTGTTTGGCCTGATATTCATGAATGTTCATAAGATCCCCTCTTTGTCCTTATCCGCCATCCCTATCCGCCGCGGACATCGTTGCGCCGGACGCGCGTCGAAGCGCCGTTTCCAGAACACGCCTACATGAGCCCCTTGGCGACGTCGACGAGCGTGCGGACGGCGTTCACCGAGTGGTCGAACATCGCTTTCTCGTCGCTGTTCAGCTCGATTTCGACAACGCGCTCGACGCCGCCGGCGCCGATGATCACCGGCACGCCGACATAGGTATCCTGCAGGCCGTAGACGCCGTCGCACCACGCCGCGCAAGGCAGCAAGCGCTTCTTGTCCTTGAGGTACGCCTCGGCCATGGCGATCGCCGACGTCGCCGGCGCATAGAATGCCGAGCCCGTCTTGAGCAGGCCGACGATCTCGGCGCCGCCGTCGCGGGTCCGTTGCACGATGGCGTCCAGTTTGTCTTGCGTGGTCCATCCCATTTTGACGAGATCGGGCAATGGAATGCCCGCCACGGCCGAGTAACGGACCAGCGGAACCATCGTATCGCCGTGGCCGCCAAGAACGAACGCCGTCACATCCTGCACGGAGACATTGAATTCCTCGGCAAGGAAATGACGGAACCGCGCCGAGTCGAGAACCCCGGCCATGCCCACCACCATGTTGTGCGGCAGCCCGGAAATCTCGCGCAGCGCCCAGACCATGACGTCGAGCGGATTGGTGACGCAGATGACGAACGCATTCGGACAATGCGTCTTGATGCCATCGCCCACCGCCTTCATGACCTTGACGTTGGTGCCGATCAAATCGTCGCGGCTCATGCCCGGCTTGCGCGGCACGCCGGCCGTCACGATGACGACGTCCGCCCCGGCGATATCGGCGTAGTCGTTGGCGCCCCGCAGCGCGCTGTCGACTCCTTCCACCGGCGCCGATTGCGCGATGTCGAGGCTCTTTCCTTGCGGGACGCCTTCGACGATATCGAACAGGACAACGTCGCCGAGTTCCTTCAAGCTGATCAGATGCGCAAGCGTGCCGCCAATGTTGCCGGCGCCGACCAGAGCGATTTTTTTCCTTGCCATAGTTCCTCCCCCTTTTGGAGTTATGCGATCAAAAAACATTCACTGGTGCGAACGGCGCGAAATAGTGCGCCGCATCTCGCAACGCAGCACGATTAACTAACGCGATCGCCCTGCAAGGGCAAGGGAAAGGGGAGAACCCCGGCGTATGATCACGAGAGGTGCTGTGTGCCGATATAGGCTTCGCTGCGCATTTCGTGCAGCCGCGAGATGGTGCGCTCGAACTCGAACGATCCGTCGCCGGCGGGATAAAGTTGCTCCGCCGGCGCCGCCGCCGAGCAGATCAACTTCGCCTTGTGCTCGTAAAGCGCGTCGATCAGCGTGACCAGGCGCTTGGCCTCGTTACGGTGTTCGGGCTTGAGCGGCGGAATGCCGGAGAGCACGAGAACGTCGTATCGTTGCGCCAGGGCGAGATAGTCGGCCGGCCCGAGGGGCTGCTCGCACAACTCCTTGAACGACATGAACGCGATGTCGTCGGACGCGCGCGGCACCTCCAGCTTGCGGCCGTTGACGATCAGCGTCTCGGAACCGACGTCGGCGCCGCGGGTGAGCTGACGGAAATAGGCTTCGAGACGCGCATCGCTGTCGGCGCCGAGCGGCGTGAGATAGACATCCATCATCTGCATGCTCTCCAGCCGGTAATCGCGCGCGGCCTGAAGATGCAGCACATCGAGTTTCTCCTCGATCAGCTTGATGAACGGCACGAACAGTTCGCGTTGCAGCCCGTCCTTGTAGAGATCGCGCGGCGGCCGGTTCGAAGTCGCGACCATGACGACGCCAACCTCGAACAAGGCCGCGAAGAGACGCCCGAGGATCATCGCGTCGGCGATGTCTTGAACCTGCAATTCATCGAAGCATAACAGCCAGGCTTCGGCGGCGAACCTGCGCGCGGTCTCCTCGATCACGTCGTCGGCGGCGCGCGGCTTGGCGCGCGGGCGACCCTTCAAGGTGTCGTCGGCTTCGCGTTGGCGCTGCTTGTTCAGCGCGCCGTGAACCTCCTGCATGAACGCGTGGAAATGAACCCGCCGTTTGCGTTGGACCGGCGCGGTGCGGAAGAACATATCCATCAGCATCGACTTGCCGCGACCGACGCCGCCATAGAGGTAGAGCCCTTGCGGGGGCTCCACCCGGCGCCGGGCAAGTCCGAAGCGCTCCTTCCAGCCGCTGCGGCCCGTGGCCGGCTCGTAGCCGGCAAGCGCGTGGTGAAGGCTCTCGAGTTTCTCGGCGGCGAGTTCCTGGGCCGGATCCGGCCGGATCTCGCCGTCCGCCAGCCGTCTGCGATAGTGAGCGAGAGGCCCTTCAGTCATGGGTTCGCGTTCGATGCTGCATCTGCGAATAAGAGTAATCGCCGCCTTGGCTCGTGTAAAGCCGTAGCGATCGCCCGGTTGCGTGACTATCTCTCGCGCATGGGCGACCGTGGCATGGTTATGGAATTCATCCTCGCCAACGAGCTTATCCTGCGTTTTGGCGGCTTCGTCGGCGTCCTTGGCGCGATGATCCTCTGGGAGCTTTCCGCGCCGCGCCGCCGGCTTTCGGCATCGCGCTGGCAGCGGTGGTCGTCAAACCTTGGCATTGTCGCCATCGACGCCCTGATGCTCCGGCTGATGGCGCCGATCGCCGCGGTCGCCGCCGCTGCGCTGGCCGCCGAGCGGGGCTGGGGTCTGTTCAACGCGCTATCCTTCGTCCCGGAGTGGCTCGCCGTCCTTGTCGCGATCATTGTTCTCGATCTCGCCATCTACACGCAGCACGTGGTCTTTCACAAGGCGCCGTTGCTGTGGCGGCTGCATCGGGTCCATCACACGGATGTCGATCTCGACGTCACCAGCGGCGTGCGCTTTCATCCCATCGAGATTGCGTTGTCGCTCATGATCAAAATCGCCGTCATTGTCGCGCTCGGCGCGCCCGCCGTTGCCGTGATCGCGTTCGAGGTGCTGCTCAACGCGGCCGCCTTGTTCAACCACGGCAATGTCCGCATCCCACCCCGTGTCGACCGCGTCTTGCGCCGGGTGATCGTCACGCCGGACATGCACCGGGTTCACCATTCGATCCACCGCGACGAAACCGACAGCAACTTCGGGTTCTGCCTCGCGCTGTGGGATCGCCTGTTCGGAACCTATCGCGACCAGCCGCGGGATGGCCACGCCGGGATGACGATCGGTCTCGCCGCGTTCCGCTCGTCCCGCCAGCGGTGGCTGCCGCGCCTTCTCGTTCAGCCGTTTGTTCGCGAAGACGCCGACGACTCGCCGACGATCGCGAGCGTCTCGGCTTCCGGCGCGACGCGATAGCCGTGGGCTTGGTCGCGCTTGGCGCGATACATGGCGGCGTCGGCCCGGCTTAGCAGCTCCTCGGCCGTCTTGCCGTCGCGGGGATAGAACGCGATGCCGATGCTGGCCCCCACCGCCGCCACAATATCGTCAATGGCGAGCGGCTCGGCGATGGCCTGCAGCATGTTCTCGGCGACCTGCGCTGCGCTCGCTGGCTCGGCGACATCCTCGAGCACCACCACGAACTCGTCGCCGCCGAGCCGGACCACCGCGTCGCTCTCGCGGACGCACTGCTTCAGACGCTGGGCGATCGCAAGGAGGACGCGGTCGCCGTGCGCGTGCCCGTAGACGTCGTTGATTTGCTTAAAGCCGGTAAGGTCGATGAACAGGATCGCCAGCAGCTTGCCGTGGCGGCGGGAACGCGCCGTTGCGCCGAGAAAGTGATCGAGCAACCAGTTGCGATTGTTGAGGCCGGTAACGGGATCGTGGCTCGCCAGATAGCGGAGCTTCTCTTCCGCCGCGATCTGCTCGGTGATGTCGTCCCCAGAGCATAGGATGCCGACGATCGTGCCGTCCTCGCTGCGAATGAGGGCGCTGCGCCAGTCGAGCACCCGCAGATCGCCGTTCCGGGCGCGCATCCGGGTCTCGAAGGTCGTGACCTCGGCCGCCTCGCCCGCGATGAGAGCCTGGTGCATCGAACGCAGGTGCGGTCGCTCGGCCGGCACGGCGACGAGGTCGGCCCAATCCCGTCCGAGGAGTTCTTCCCGCCGGTAGCCGAGCAGGCGGATCGCCGAGTTGTTGACGAGGGTGATGCGCGCGTCCGCGTCGACCGCGATGATCACCGGCTGAGCGATAAGAAGGTAGCTTTCCACCCGCTGCTTTTCGCGCAAGGCCTCGTGCTCGGCGCGGCGGCGGCGATCGATCTCGTCCGACAACTCGCGTGTCCGGCTGCGCACCTTCAAATCGAGCGTCGCCTTTTCGGTCCATAGTTGCGAGACGACGCTTCCCATCAAAAGGCCGGTGACGCTGAGCGTGACCATGAAGATCTCCGCGTCTTGAAAGGGTTTGACCTCGCCGAAGGACGCTGCAAAGGCGGCGGCGATGTTCATGCAGAACGTGCCGACGATGGCTGCGGGAAGGCCGAAGCGCAGCGCCAGCCAAATAACGGGGAAGAGGAACGGATACCAGTGGGCGGCGCCGGAGTGGTGGGCGTGCTCGGAGTGCGCGCCGGCGGCAATTGTCGCCGCGGACACGAAAAGGCAAACGGCCGCCCCCTTGATCACCGCTCTTCTCGTTGAAGTGTCGGTGGCGGTGAGCGCCGCCCGCGAAATCCAGGCCATGCCGGGCGGACGAAGAGGGAAGATCGTCCAGCGCGTTGCGGCATAATTGGCCATGAGCAGGAACGCGGGGGTCAAGGTGAGGATGCCGATTGCGTCTCCGATGGCCCGCGCCGCCGCCGCGGCTGGGAATTCGGACCATGGCATCATGCCGTTGACGACCAGATTGAGGCAGCCGAGCATGCCGTTCGCCGCCGCCGCAAGGCAGACGATGAACAGAAAGAAGAGAATCCCGGTAAAGGGATCGGCGTCTGCTTCCGCTCGCCTTCGCCGCTCAAGAACAAAGGCGGCCAGCGTGTAACAGGCTGGTGGGATGGCGATCGCGGCGACGAGGCTTGCGATCAGAGGCAGGCTCAATGCTCGCGTGCTGGTCAACCCCCAGGTGTCGAGCATCCCGTCGACAACGCCGAAAATCGCTTCGGCGCAGAAAACAAGCACGCCGAAGCGCCAGCCGAGCATCAGCAGAACCGCCAGCCGCAGGCCCGCCGGCGGGTACCAGATGCTGGCGTGAGTATCGATCTCGAATGTCCCTGAGAACAGGAACAGCCCGTGGAAGGCGGCGACGTAGAAAAGAAGAACGGCGCACGACAGCGCGCCTCGCCGGGCTGCGGAAGTGTTGGCAGACCACACGTCGCCGAACGAGACCACCGTTTCTTGCGCCCCCTTGCGTCATTCCTCCGTCAGTATCGTAAACCGACGGTTGCGCGTCAAGAAAGCTGGCGGGGGCGACGCAAGACCGCGACGCGAGCGTCACAGGCCGGAAAGAAATACCGCCGAGTTGACTCGGCGGCTTTCCTCCTTTTCCAAGGCGTTAAAGCCGCTTGACGAGCAGCGACTTGATTTCCGCGATGGCCTTGCCAGGATTGAGGTGTTTCGGGCAGGTCGCGGTGCAGTTCATGATTGTGTGGCACCGGTAGAGCCGGTAAGGATCATTGAGCTGATCGAGACGCTCGCCCGTCGCCTCGTCGCGGCTGTCGGCGATCCAACGATACGCCTGGAGCAACACCGCCGGGCCGAGGTAACGGTCGCCGTTCCACCAGTAGCTCGGGCAACTGGTCTGGCAGCAGAAGCACAAGATGCATTCCCAAAGGCCATCGAGTTTTTCGCGCTCTTCCGGGCTTTGCAACCGCTCGCGCGCCGGTGGCGGCGTGTCGGCTTGCAGCCATGGCTTGATCGATTGATACTGCGCATAGGGGATCGAGAGGTCCGGCACCAGATCCTTCACCACCGGCAGGTGCGGCAGCGGGTAGATCTTAACGTCGCCCTTGATCTCGTCGATGGCCTTGATGCAGGCAAGCGTGTTGACTCCGTCGATGTTGAAGGCGCAGGACCCGCACACGCCTTCCCGGCACGACCGCCGAAACGTCAGCGTCGCGTCCATTTCGTTCTTGATCTTGATCAGCGCGTCGAGAACCATGGGACCGCACGTGGCCAGATCGACGTCGTAGGTATCGATCCGCGGATTGGCGCCGCTGTCCGGATCGTACCGATAGATCCGAAAGCGCTTGACCTTCTTGGCGCCGGCGGGCGCGGGATAGGTCTTGCCTTCCTTGATCTTCGAGTTTGCCGGTAAATTGAACTCCACCATGGGAGGTATCCTCCTTAATCGTCAGTACACGCGCTTTTGCGGCTTGATGTACTCGGCTTCGTTGGTGAGCGTGTAGGCGTGCACCGGACGATAGGTGAGCGTCACCTTGCCTTTTTCATCGAGCCAAGCCAGCGAGTGCTTCATCCAGTTCTCGTCGTCCCGCTCGGGGAAGTCCTCGCGGGCATGAGCGCCCCGGCTCTCCTTGCGCGCCTCGCCCGAATGCAGCGACGTTATGGCGCAGGCCATCAGGTTCTCCAGCTCCAGGGCCTCGACGAGATCGGAATTCCAGATCATCGAGCGGTCGCTGAGCCGGATTTCGGTCAGGCTGTTCCATATCTCGCTGATCTTTTCGCATCCCTCGGCGAGCACGTCCTGAGTGCGGAACACGGCCGCGTTGTTCTGCATGTTGCGCTGCATGTTGAGGCGGATGTCGGCCGTGGGCATCGAGCCGTTGGCGTGCCGCAAGCGATCGAGACGCGCGAGGGCGAGATCGGCGGCGTCCTTGGGCAGCGGCGGGTGAGGCGAGCCGGGTTTGATCTTCTCGGCGCAGCGGATCGCCGCGGCGCGACCGAACACGACGATGTCGAGCAGCGAGTTGGTGCCCAGGCGGTTGGCGCCGTGGACCGACGCGCTGCCGCATTCGCCGACGGCCATCAGACCCGGGCACACCGCGTCCGGATCCTTCTCGGTCGGCCGCAGCGCCTCGCCATGCAGGTTGGTGGGGACGCCGCCCATGTTGTAGTGCACCGTGGGCAGAACCGGGATCGGCTCCTTGGTCGCGTCGACGCCGGCGAAGATTTTTGCCGTCTCGGTGATGCCCGGGAGGCGGTGATGGAGAACCTCGGCGCCAAGATGCTCGAGATGAAGCATGATGTAGTCGCGCTCGGGGCCGGTTCCGCGGCCTTCCCGGATCTCGACCGTCATCGAGCGGCTGACCACGTCGCGCGAGGCGAGATCCTTGGCGGTCGGGGCGTACCGCTCCATGAACCGCTCGCCTTCGGAGTTGGTGAGATAGCCGCCTTCGCCGCGCGCTCCCTCGGTGATCAGGCACCCCGAGCCGTAGATCCCGGTCGGGTGGAACTGGATGAACTCGTGGTCCTGGACCGGCAGGCCGGCGCGCAGCACCATGGCGTTGCCGTCGCCCGTGCAGGTATGGGCCGAGGTGCACGAGAAATAGGCGCGGCCGTAGCCGCCCGTCGCGAGGACCGTGGTGTGGGCCTGAAAGCGGTGGATCGTGCCGTCGTCGAGGTTCCAGGCGACGACGCCGCGACAGGCCCCGGAGTCGTCCATCATCAGATCGATGGCGAAGTATTCGACGAAGAACTGCGCCTCGTGCTTCAGGCATTGCTGGTAGAGCGTGTGCAGGATGGCGTGTCCGGTGCGATCGGCGGCGGCGCAGGCGCGCTGCACCGGGGCTTCGCCGAAGTTGCGCATGTGGCCGCCGAACGGGCGTTGGTAGATCTTCCCCTCCGGTGTCCGCGAGAACGGCACGCCAAACTGCTCAAGCTCAAGCACCGCCGGCACCGCCTGGCGGCACATGTACTCGATGGCGTCCTGATCGCCCAGCCAGTCCGACCCCTTGACGGTGTCGTACATATGCCATTCCCAGCTGTCTTCGGCCATGTTGCCGAGGGCGGCGCCGATGCCGCCTTGCGCGGCGACGGTGTGGCTGCGAGTCGGGAAAACCTTGGTTATGCATGCTGTCTTCAGCCCGGACGCGGCAAGCCCCATGGTGGCGCGCAGCCCGGCGCCGCCGGCGCCGACGACGAGGACGTCGTAGCTGTGATCGATGAGCGGGTAGGAGTTGGTGGCCATAGTTGTCTAACCTCCCATGGCCATGCGCGCGACGGCCAAGATGCATGAAACGCCCATGATCGCGAGCGCGAACTTGACGAAAACGAGGGTGACGACCTTGGCCCCCTCATGGTGGACATAGTCCTCGATCACGACCTGCATGCCGGCGAAGGCGTGGTAAAACAGCACCGCGACCAGCACGATCATCAGCACGGCGTTGCCGAACAATCCGATCCACGCGCGGAATTCCAGCCAATCGGCGCCCAGCAGCCCGATGACGGAGATGACGAACCACAAAGACAGCGGCACGAGCGCGATGGCCGATACCCGTTGACCCCACCAGTGATGCACGCCTTCTTTGGCGGAGCCGAGGCCGCGGGCGCGGCCCAAGGACGAGCGCAGTTCCATATCACCCTCCCGCCGCCATGTATGCGGCGATCAGCGTCACCACCGTGAGCACCACGGCGGCGGCGACCATGACGATGCCTGACATACGCACCTGGGCAATCTCGAAGCCCCAGCCGAAGTCCCACAGCAGATGCCGGATGCCGTTGCACAAGTGGTAGAACAGGCAGAACGTAAAGCCCCAGAGCAGCACTTGCCCGAACAGCGAGCCAAGGAAGCCCTGGACATTGGCGAATTGCTCGGGGCCATAGGCCGCGGCGACCAGCCACCACGTCAGCAATATGGTGCCGATGGTCAGCGCAACCCCGGTGATGCGGTGCAGGATCGAGAGCACCGACGTGATCTGCGGTCGGTAGACCTGCAGATGCGGAGATAGCGGACGGTTGATGGGCGACATGGAGTGACTCTTCTTGTCGTTTAAATCTCTACAATGGTCATGGAAACAAGATTAGGACCGTGCGCCGCAAGGTGTCAATGTTCGCATGCGCACAATAGGGGGTGCTTGAGAAAAATCTTTCAGTCGGTCAAGCCCGCCCCGCCAACTTTTTCTTATGATTAACAATTATTCTCACGAAAACGACGGCGAACGGCGCAAGTCGGCCGGTCCAGGGCCGCGCCTTTACTCGTGCGATACTGTTCGGTTCAAGGAGAGATGATCCAGACCGGCGCGGCGAAGGGCAGTTTCCGGCACGCGCGTCGCGCCTGCGACAACCGCCATCAGGCGTGGCTGCAGCCGGGCAACCGATGCCAGTATACGCTGGGCCGTTCGGCGTACAAGCAAATGCGAGAGAAGACTGGCAAATCGCACGCCCGGGCCGAGATCCCGCGTCAGTCGATCGCGGTAGTCGGCGGTCCCGCCGCCGCCGAGGTAGCAATGGGCGGCAAGGCTTGCGCTGTGCAGGGCGATGGCGAGGCCGTCGCCCGCAAACGAGGGAATGACGGCGGCCTGATCGCCCAGCCGGAAGGGACCGTCCGCCGCCGCCAGGACATACCCGTAAGGGATCGACGCGATGGCGAGCGGACGCGGCCAGCAGGGGGTCGCGCCGGCGAGCCTGCGGTCGAGCAGCGGGCTTTCGGCGCGGATCGCGGCGATCAGCCGCGGCCACGACGCATCTCCCGAGGCCAGCCGACGGCGGCGCACCAACAGGCAGAGGTTGGCCCGTCCGTTCTCGATCGGCTCCAGGCCGGCATAGCCATCGGTGAACAAAATGAGCTCGACGTGGCGGGCGAGCGCCGCCGCTTCCTCCGCGGCCAGCCGCCAGTGCATTTTGAAGGCGACGAGGTCGGGGTGGCGGCCGGGCGGCCGCCGCCATCCTTTCAGATCGTGCTTGCCGGTCGCCAGGAAGACAGCATGGCTCGCCATCCTCTCGCCGTTGTCGAGGCGCGCCAACCAGCCATCGGCATGGCGCTCCAGCGCGCGCACCCGTATCCCCCGGCGAAGACGCGCGCCCAGCGCCGCGGCGCGCGCCAGAAGCGCTTCGTCGAGGACCCTCCGCGACAGGCTGAGCGCCGGGAAGGGCAGGGCGGCGGCGGCAACGCGACCGCCGGCGCTGAGGCGCACCGCCTCGATCGACTCGGCGCCGAGGCCAACGGCATCGACGCCGAGGGCGTTGAGGTAAAGCGCCGCTTCGCCGCTGATGAATTCCCCGCACACCTTGTCGTGCGGCTGCGATGCGCGCTCGACGAGAACGACGCGACGTCCGGCCGCGGCGAGAGTCGCCGCCGCCGCGGCCCCCGCCGGCCCGCCGCCGATGACGAGCGCCTCGGCCGCCTCGCTCAAGAAACGCCGCCGTTCGTCGTGCGCAGCCGCGATACGCACAGCCGGAATGGCATCCACCAGCGGACGGCGGCGGAACCTTCGGCAATGCCGGCCTCGCCAAGGAGGCGCTGCCAATCGGCGCGGACGAAAGCGCGGGTGATGGAAACCGGTCCATCGTGGCGAATGAAGCGATGCCATCCTGCCGTGTAGGACCACAGGCGAAAAACGTGGTATGGTAGCGGATGCCGATGCAGATCGTTGATGAACCAGCCAATGCGCGCCGTCGCTTCCATCCAGCGGATGAAGCCGATCAGGGCGCGGTCGTCGAGATGATGCGTAAACAGGGAACTGATCGCGAGGTCGATGCCGGCCTCCGCTCGGAAGGTGGCGAGATCGGCCACGACCCAGTCGATCGGTCGTCCCGGCGCGGTCGCTTCGGCGGCGGCGCGAATGGCGTAAGGATTGAGATCGACGCCCGTCAGGCGGACAGGAACGCCGCGGCGCTGGGCCCAGCGATCGAGGCGGCGCAGCGTGTCTCCGAAACCGCAGCCAGCGTCGAGGATCGTGAGCGGTCGGCCTTGCGGCATCCGCCCCGCGGCGACAACGGCGTCGAGGAATGCGACGGTCGGGCGATACGCGAGCGTGAGACGATTGACGCGCGCCAGATTCTCGAGGCAGGCGCGCAAATCGCCATAGCTCGTCTGTTCGCTGTCCATCAGTTCCGGCGTCGCCGCGCGCCGCGAGAAATCCAGCCGCGCCATGGTCTGTTCGCCCTTCCTTCGCTTGCTGTCGCCCGCGCCGCTCATGAATGGATTTCCGCCGCGATCCCGGCTTGTCATGGCCCGCCGATGGCGGCGCGACCGGTTGCAACCAGGTCGAATTCCCCCACCTCGTTCAATGAAACCCAAATGAAGATGTGATCGAGGAAAGGAGAAAGCCATGCACCGTCTTGCGCTCGTGATGTTCGCGGTCGTGCTCGCCGGCTGCGCCGCAGGGGA
The DNA here is from genome assembly GCA_964603915.1 of uncultured Rhodospirillaceae bacterium. GTDB lineage: Bacteria > Pseudomonadota > Alphaproteobacteria > Rhodospirillales > Defluviicoccaceae > REEP01. The sequence continues at coordinate 27,910 of CAZRWU010000002.1, read as the reverse complement.
TGCGCGTCAGGCAGCCCTGCCCTGGGAGAAAGGCAGTCCGCGATTCCAGGAGTGCGTGCGCTATGCCTCGGTCACATACTGCCGGGAAGATATTTACGGCCATGGCAGCTGAGCGCCGGCGTCTCGACGTGCGTGAAAAGGCGTATCTCCGGTAATGCAAGCGTCTCGATCTTGCGTTCTGCTTTTCGCGGCGCTTGCCGTCCTGTCGACGCCGGAGCGCGCTCGGGGCGCCGCGACAGCCCCCGCGGAACCCGACCTCTGGCGGGTGTGCGGCGAGGCCATCGCCGCCGCCGAGCGCAAAGCCGGTTTGCCGCCTCATCTGCTCAAGGCCATTGCTCTCGCCGAGTCGGGACGGCGTCATGATGGCGGCGACTCCTTACATCCGTGGCCGTGGACCGTGACCGCCGAAGGACGCGGGCGCTTTCTTACGACCAAGGCCGAGGCCCTTGCCGCCGTCGGCGCGTTGCGCGACCGCAACATCCGCAACATCGACGTCGGCTGTCTCCAGGTCAATCTGCACTACCATCCCCATGCCTTCGACAGTCTTGATGAAGCGCTCGATCCCGTCGCCAACGCGGACTACGCGGCGCGTTTTCTTGCCGGGCTGTTTCGCGATAGCGGTTCGTGGGCGGGCGCGGTGGCGCGTTATCATGCTTCCGTCTACGGGAGAAACCTTCAGTATCGCACCCGGGTGATGCGCATTTGGCATCGTCTCCGCGGCGGCAACTGAGGTCGCGGCCGCGCAAGAATCGCCTCGGCGACCGTGAGCGGTCGTTCCCGTTCACCCTGTTCCATCATTTGTTGAAATGCCGCCGTTAGCAAAAGGTTTACTTCCTCTCTGCTAGAAAAATCCTCTGCGCGGCGCTGCATGGAGCGGCGCAACAACGTGGAGGTCACCGATGCGGTTGTCGAGACGAGACAAGCTGGCAATGATGCGGCGCAACGATCGCCGCCATTCCCGCTACCCGGTTCTCTGGTCGGCGTTGGTGACCGCCGAAGGCAAGTTCGACCGCTATGTCCTGAGCGGCAAGATCCGCAACATCTCCGTGTCGGGCGTGCATGTGCTTGTCGACAAGACCATCGAGCCGGGCTGCGATGTCACACTTCGCATCGACCGTGTCGGAATTTTTACCGGTCGCGTCGCGTGGTCGGATGAGCGTTGTCTCGGGGTCGCTTTCGATCCCGCCACTCGGCGGGCTGTTCGGCTGGTTCTCGCCACGCTGTGCGCGCCGGCGCCGCCGCAGCCGTGGGATCAGGACTGACCGCGCGACTGACGGCGGCCGACCGGCCGCTGCGTCTTCTTGTTTATGGTCTCGTTACCGCGGGCCGAAGATCAGCCACAGAATGAAGCCGAGAACCGGGAAAATGAGGATGACGATAATCCATATGATCTTGGCGCCTGTCGTTGCTCCGCTTTGCACGATCTTGACAATCGCGTAAATGTTAAGGATCAGGACAATAAGACCAAGTAAGCCGCCGCCGACTCCGAAATCCATCACCGTGCCTCCTCAAGGGGTGTTCTGAAAAGCGCCGATAGCGGGTTCCTCCGCATCGTGCAATGTCCTATGCAAATGCGCCCCATGACCCGGCTGACGCAGCCAAAGGCCGACGCAGGGCATGGGAAGATTGATGGCGTGGCCTTGCCTCCGGCTTGGACAACATCCATGTGCGTGGCTGCGGGCAGGGGGGTTGAATTGAAAGACATCATCGTGCGCCACATCCGAAATCTGGGCCGGCTGCGCTGGCGCTGGGCGTTCTGCTCCCGGGCGGCATTGGTCTCCGCTCTCATTCTTGCCCTTCCTGTCGTTTCATGCAGCAATCCGCCGGGCGGCGCCATCGAGAAGGAGGACGCGGTGATCGTCGAAGCGCGGGCGGCGCCTCTCGATACCGCCGGGCCGGCGCGCGACGCCGTGGGCGGTTTGCGATATCGCGGCGGCCTTGCTCTGCATTCCACCGACGAGCGCTTCGGCGGTCTCTCCGGCCTTCTCGTCAGCCGCGACGGCGGTTCGATGATCGTGGTGTCAGACAACGGCTACTGGATCGGCGCGAACCTGGTCCACGATAGGAACGGCGATCTTGTCGACGTTGCCGACGTCACGATCACGCCGATGCGCGCTCTCGACGGCCACCGCCTTCGCTGGGGCAGGGAGAGTGATGCCGAAGCTCTCGCCCGAGCGCCGGATGGCGGCATCTTCGTCGCCTTCGAGCGAGATCACCGCATTTGGCGCTACGATTTGCCCGGGGATATACCGGAACCGGTCGAGACGCCCGCCGCGTTTGCCGATCAGCCCTTGGGCGAGGGCGTGGAAGCGCTGACAACGCTTGCCGACGGCCGCCTCCTTGCGTTCTCGGAGGGCTTGAAGACGCAAGGCGGCATGGTGGCTTGGCTGAGGAACCTCGATGGCGGCTGGGACCGGCTGACCTGGAAGACCGGGGGCGGCTTCCGGCCGACGGGCGCCACGACGCTCCCCGACGGCGGTGTTTTGGTGCTGGAGCGGCGATGGCTTCCGGTCGGCGCCCGGTTCCGTCGGATCGCGCCCGAGACGATCAAGCCCGGCGCGGTTCTCGATGGGCCGGAAATCGCCCGCCTGGAGGGCAGCCTCACCGTCGACAATATGGAAGGGATCGACGCGCGGCGGGGCGCGGACGGCAAGACCTACCTTTATGTCGTCTCCGACGATAACTACAGCCCGCTCCAGACCACACTGCTGATGATGTTCGAACTCGCCGTCGATTGACGCAAACCGCCTACGGCGTCTTGCCGAGCGTGTCGGCGGCATAAGCTCCGCGCTGCCCCATCGGCCTTTCCTCGCCCGTCGTGGTGTCGCGCCGGGTCTGCCGCTCCATCTCGCTGTTGACCTCCGCGCCGAGCAGCACGACATACGCCGAGATGTAGAGCCAGAACAAAAAGATGACGATGGACGCAACCGCTCCGTACATCTCGTTGTAGTCGCCGAAATTGGTGATGTAGAACGAGAAGGCGAGCGACGCGATCAGCCACAGGAACGTGGCAAGGAAAGCCCCCGGTGTCGCCCAGCGCCACTGCGGTTCATCTCGACTCGGCGCGTAGCGGTACAGAAACGCGAGAATGACCATCACGAGCAAGAACAGGATCGGCCAGCGCACCAGGGATATGAGCCATTCGGTCCACATGCCGGAGCCAAAGGCCGCGAACAGAGCGGGAACAACGGCGACGAACAGCAATGCGACAACGCCAAAGACGAGGATGAACAAGGTGAGTCCGAACGCGATCAGATTGAACTTGATAAAACCGCGCTTTTCATCCTCGTCATAGGTGACGTTCAACGCCGTCATCAGCGCCTTGACGCCCTTCATCGCGCTCCACAGGGCGATCCCGATACCCAGGATGACGCCGAAGCCCAGCGCCTCTCCCGAGGCGTCGGCGATCTGGGTCAACTGGCCGCCAATGATGTCATGGATCTCGGCCGGCAGGTAGGCGGTCAGCGCGTCGATCTGCTGCACCACCTGGGCAGGGTCCGCGAACAGGCCGTAAATCGACAAGGCCGCAAGCAACGCGGGGAAGATCGCGAAAAACAGATAGAATGCGACGCCGGCCGAGATCATGTCGATATTGTCCTCGCTGATCTGGTCCTTGACGCGAAGGGCGATGTCGCGCCAGCCGCTCTTCGGAATGTCGCGCGGGCGTGTCGCGCCGCGCCCGCGCCCCTCTTCGCTTGCCGCCTGTCCCATAATAATTTCCCCCTTCTCACCCCTATCGAAGACGCCGCGATGAACAGGCACAGTAACGCGCCCGACAAGGATGAAGTTCCGGATGTTTCCCCCGGCGCACCCACATGATTTTTGACGCCAAGGGAAGGCGCGGCCATATTGGGCTCCATGGCTGATCCCGCTGCGACGCCTCGCACGCTCAAGCGCACCGATATCGCGACCATCCGCACGCTGCTGCCCTACCTGTGGCCAAGGGATAATCTTGAGTTGCGCATTCGCGTCGTCGCCGCGGTCGTGCTCCTTGTCGCGGCGAAGGCGGTCAATGTCGCGGTCCCGTGGTTCTACAAGGGCGCCGTCGACGCCCTGACCCCTCCCGGCGGCGCCGCGATCGTCGCCGTCCCGGTCTTTATCCTGGTTGCCTATGGCGTCGCGCGGGTTTTCGCTCAGGCTTTCGGCGAGCTGCGCGACGCCGTGTTCGCCAAGGTGGCGCAGCGGGCGATCCGCAAGGCGGCTTTGGAAACATTTCGTCATCTCCACGGCTTGAGCCTGCGGTTTCATCTCGACCGCCGCACCGGCGAGATCAGCCGCGCCATCGAGCGCGGCTCCGCCGGCATCGAGTTTCTCTTGAATTTCATGCTGTTCAACGTGCTGCCGACGCTGTTCGAAGTGGCTCTCGTCTGCGGCATCCTATGGTGGTGGTTCGGCGGCTGGTACGCGCTCATCACGTTCGGCTGCATCGCCGGATACGTCGCCTGGACTCTGGCGATCACCGAGTGGCGAACCAAGTTCCGCCGCAAGATGAACGAGACCGACAACGCCGCCCATACCCGGGCGATCGACAGCCTGCTCAATTTCGAAACCGTCAAGTACTTCGGCAACGAGGCGCACGAGGCGCGCCGGTTCGATACGGCCTTGCAGGCTTATGAAAGCGCCGCGGTCAAGAGCAAGGTTTCGCTCAGCCTGCTCAACATCGGCCAGGGCGTGATCATTGCCATCGGCCTGATCGTGCTGATGGTGATGGCGGCCTCCGGCGTCGTCGCCGGCGCCATGACCGTCGGCGACTTCGTGCTGGTCAATTCTTATCTCATCCAGCTGTTCATGCCGCTCAATTTCCTCGGCTTCGTCTATCGGGAGATCAAGCGCTCGCTGATCGACATGGAGTCGATGTTCAGCCTGCGCGACGAGAAGGCCGAAGTCGCCGACGCGCCGGGGGCGACGGATCTTGTCGCGAGCCGGGGTGAGATCGTTTTCGAGAATGTGTCCTTCGCCTACGACCCGCGCCGCCGCGTGCTCGACGACGTCTCGTTCACGGTCGCCCCGGGCCGCAGCCTTGCCATCGTCGGCGCGAGCGGCGCGGGAAAATCGACGATCTCGCGTCTGCTTTATCGGTTCTACGACCCCTCGGCGGGGCGCATCTCGATCGATGGCCAGGATATTCGCGACGTGACGCAATCCAGCTTGCGCGCCGCTATCGGCATCGTTCCGCAAGACACGGTTCTGTTCAACGATACCGTCTATTACAACATCGCTTATGGGCGGCCCTCGGCCACTCCTGGCGAAATCGAGCGCGCCGCCCGGCTGGCGCAGATCCATGACTTTATCATCGCCTTGCCGGACGGCTACAACACCACGGTCGGCGAGCGCGGGCTGAAGCTGTCCGGCGGCGAGAAACAGCGGGTGGCGATCGCCCGCACTATTCTCAAGGATCCGTGCATTTTGCTCTTCGACGAAGCCACCTCCGCTCTCGACACCCACACCGAAAAGGAGATCCAGGCGTCTTTGCGCGAGGTTTCGGCCGGCCGGACGACGCTGATGATCGCTCATCGCCTATCGACGATTGTCGACGCCGATGAGATTTTGGTGCTGGATGACGGTCGCATCGTCGAGCGCGGCCGCCACCTGAGGCTCCTCGCTCTTGGCGGCGCCTACGCTGCGATGTGGCGCCGGCAACAGGAGGTCGAGGAAGCGCGCGAGGTGCTCGAACATGCCGATGACGACGGCGCCTCCCGGGCCGCGGAATAGCGGTCACGCTCGTCCCGCCGATCGGGACGATCTCTCAGCCGTCGCCATCCGCTGGCGTCAAGCGCAGAATCTGGCCATTTGATCGATCGGTGAGAAGATAGACGGCGCCGTCGGCGCCCTGATGCACGTCGCGGATACGATCACCCATGTCGATCCGTTCCTCGTCCGTCACGCGCTGCCCGTCGATGGTCAAGCGCACCAGCGCCTCCGATGACAAGCCCCCGATCAGGATGTTTCCCTTCCATTCCGGAAAGACATCGCCGGTGTAGAAGATCATGCCCGATGGCGAGATCGCCGGAGTCCAGTGGTGGACCGGCTGCGCCAGATCGGGCCGGGTCGGCGGATCGGGAATGTCCTCGCCGGTGTAATGTTCGCCGAAGCTGACCAGCGGCCATCCGTAGTTGCGGCCCGCCTCGGGAATGTTCAGCGCGTCGCCGCCCCGCGGCCCGAACTCATGGGTCCACACCTTGCCGGTTTCCGGATGCAGCGCCGCGCCTTGCACGTTGCGGTGGCCATACGACCAGATTTCCGGCTTGGCGTCGTCGCGGCCGACGAAGGGATTGTCGGAGGGGACCGTTCCGTCGGGGTTGATGCGGACGATCTTGCCGAGGTGGCTGGAAAGATCCTGGGCCGGGTCGAACTTGAAGCGCTCGCCGAGCGTGACGAAGAGCGCGCCGTCCGGCGCGAAGACGAGCCGCGAGCCGAAATGGTTGTTGCCGCTGACCTTGGGCTGCTGGCGGAAGATCACCTCGACATTCTCGATCGCGGTGACGGACTCGTTCAGCCGGCCGCGGGCGACGGCGGTGGAAGCGCCGTCCTCTCCGGGCTCGGCGTAGGACAGATAGACGAGGCGGTTCGAAGCGAAATCGGGATCGAGCGCGACGTCGAGCAAGCCGCCCTGACCTCTGGCCAGAACTTCCGGCACGCCAGAAAGCGGCTCCGAGAGTTCGCCTTCAGGCGAAACGCCGCGGAGCCGGCCCGCTCTCTCGGTGACCAACATGCCCCCGTCCGGCAAGGACGCGAGCGCCCAAGGATGCTCGAGGTCGCGGGCGACAATCTCGACCTTGATCGGGCCGGTCTCCGTGTCGATGACTCGCTCCTCCGCCTCCACCGAGTTGGGCAAAATACCCAAGGCGAGGGCAAATGCCGGGGCGAGGGCGAATGCCGGGAAGATGGCCAAAGAATATCTCCATCTCATTCCTTGCGTTTCCTATCCTTTGATTGCGAGCGGGTCTTATGGTCGAAACTCTTCATGTGGAAGTCGCGCCGCGCCGGACAACCCTGGCGGCGCTTGCCATGACGACTAAAGATGCCGCCAGCACAGCGATGATCATATGGTTATGATAGGGTTCGAGTTTGATCGTGCCGATGGCGGCGCGAAGGAAGGCAATCGCGGCGCCTCGCGTCCCTTCCATCACGCCATTCATCAGCTTTGCGCGGACGAGCCAGCATGAACTTGGTGGAAGATTGGTTTCGGAGACACTTTTCCAATCCGCAGGTGGTCATCCTTGCGGTTGTGCTGCTGCTGTCGTTCGCCGTCATCATGCTTGCCGGCAGCATTCTTGCGCCCGTCATCGCCAGCATCGTCATCGCCTACTTGCTGGAAGAAATGATCCAGCCCCTGGTGCGCGCCGGCGTGCCGCGTCTTGTCGCTGTCCTGGTGGTCTTCTTTCTTTTCCTCGCCCTGCTGCTCGGGATCGTCCTGGTGCTCATCCCTTTGTTGCTGGGGCAGGTGGCGCAACTTGCCCAGCAGTTGCCGGCGATGGTCGCCGCCTTGCGCGAGCAGCTCTTGCGTCTGCCGGAGATGTACCCCGACCTGGTCAACGAGGAGCAGGCGGTCGAGATGGTCGAGCAACTGCGGCTCGAGATGCTGATCGTCGGCCAGAAGCTTCTCGCCTATTCGGTCGCGTTCTTGCCGACCCTGGTCTCGTTGAGCATCTACACCGTGCTGGTGCCGCTTCTGGTCTTCTTCTTTCTCAAGGACAAGGCGCGCATTCTTCAATGGTTCGTCAGCTTTCTGCCGGACGAGCGGAGCCTCGTCAACCAGGTCTGGCGGCAGGTCGACGTCAAGGTCGGCGGCTATGTTCGCGGCAAGCTCTATGAGATCGTGATCGTCGGCGTCGTCAGTTACCTCGTCTTTCTCGCCCTCGGCCTGCAGTTCAGCGTGCTGCTGGCGACAGCGACCGGCCTGTCCGTCCTCGTGCCCTACGTCGGCGCGCTCGTGGTCGCGCTGCCGGTCGCCCTCGTCGCCTACTTCCAGTTCGGGGCCAGCAACGATCTGCTCTGGGTTCTCGCCGCGTATGGCGTCATCCAGGCCCTCGACGGCAACGTCCTCGCGCCGTTGCTGCTGGCCGAGACGGTCAACCTGCATCCCAACGCCATCATCGTCGCCATCCTTGTGTTCGGCGCCATCTGGGGCTTCTGGGGCGTATTCTTTGCGGTGCCGCTTGCCTCGGTGGTGCAGGCGGTCGTCGAGTCCTGGCCACGCCGCGTCGGCGAGCAACAGGTAGTGGCGGCGCCATCGGAACAGCGGATGAAGTTCTGAAGCCCGGTCGGGCGCGCCTGTCGCCGGCTCTTCTTCCCGGCTTTATCTTCTAGGAGCGCTCGCGGGTGAGGGCGAAACCGATATCCGGCCAGTCGTTCATGGTGCGGTTGAGCGCCCAGGCGTTGCGCGCGAGAAAGACGGGGGCGTCGTCGCGGTCCTCGGCGACGGTGTCGCGGTGGCGATCGAGGAAACGCTTGAGCGCCGCCGCGTCGTCGCTGCTGATCCAACGCGCCGTCTCGTAGGGGGCCGTCTCGAATCCAACGGCGATGCGGTACTCGCTTTCCATCCGCGACTGCAGCACATCGAGCTGAAGCTGACCGACGACGCCGACGATCCACGGCGCCCCCGACACCGGACGGAAGACTTGCGTGACGCCCTCCTCGGCGAGATCCTCGAGGGCGCGGCGGAGCTGCTTGGCCCGCATCGGATCGTCGAGGCGAACCCGGCGCAGGATTTCCGGCGCGAAATTGGGAATGCCGGTGAAGCGCAAGCTCTCGCCGTCGGTCAGCGTGTCGCCGACCCGCAGGGTGCCGTGATTGGGAATGCCGATGATGTCCCCGGCCACCGCCGCATCGGCCAGCTCGCGTTCCTGGGCGAAGAAGAAAATGGGGTTGTGCACCGAGATCGTTCGCCCCGTCGCCGCCTGCTTCAGCTTCATGCCGCGGCGAAACCGCCCCGAGCATAGCCGCAGGAAAGCGATCCGGTCGCGGTGGTTGGGGTCCATGTTCGCCTGCACCTTGAAGACGAAGCCGGCGACGCCCGTCTCCTCGGGATCGACGCCGCGCGGCTCGGCCGGTTGACGGCGCGGCGACGGCGCCATGTCGGCGAGAGCCTGAAGCAGCTCGCCGACCGCATAATCCTTCAGCGCGCTGCCGAAAAAGACCGGGGTCATGTGCCCGTCGCGGTACGCTTGCAGATCCAGCTCGGGATAGGCGGAGAGGGCGAGGTCGCGCCCCTCGCTGAAGCTTGCGAGAACGTCGGCCGGAACCCGGGCGGCAAGTTCTCCGTCGTCCGTCCCGCATGCGACCGCGCGGTCGAACGGCGCGCCGGCGCCGCCGTCGGAGGTGAGGAACCGTCGCCCGCGAAGCACGTAGCAGCCATGGAAATCGACGCCCATGCCGACCGGCCACGTCATCGGGCAAACGTCGAGGGCTAGGGCGCTCTCGATCTCGTCGAGCAGTTCGAACGGATCGCGCCCTTCGCGGTCGATCTTGTTGACGAAGGTGATGATCGGGATGTTGCGCAGGCGGCAGACCTCGAACAGCTTCAGCGTCTGGCTTTCGATCCCCTTGGCCGCGTCGATCACCATGATCGCGGAGTCGACGGCGGTGAGCGTGCGGTAGGTGTCCTCGCTGAAGTCTTCGTGACCGGGGGTGTCGAGCAGATTAAACGTGATGCCGCCCCGCTCAAACGTCATCACCGAGCTCGAAATGGAAATGCCGCGGGTCTTTTCGATCTCCATCCAGTCGGACTGGGTGCGCCGCCGCTCGCCGCGCGCCTTGACATGCCCCGCCAGCCGGATCGCGCCGCCGAACAGCAGGAGTTTCTCGGTCAGCGTCGTTTTTCCCGCATCCGGATGGGAAATGATGGCGAAGGTCCGCCGCGTCGCCGGCGCGTCGGTCTCTCCCGCATTCGAGCGGGTTTCGGCCGGCGTCGGCCCGGCGGTGGGAGCGTCGGGTGATGGGCCTTCATACATGAATGACAGCCTTCTCAAGAAATCACGATGGCGCGGCGGCGGCGAAAGAGGTCAAACGCCTGGAACGATGGGGATCCTGCTTCTAGGTAACCCGGCGGGCAAGTTGTGCAAGCATTCTTCGTCGCAAGGCGGTCGGGCGGCGGGAGTGGCGGGAGATCGAGGATCGAGATGAGCGTGGCGGATCAGTCCCGTCGGCCCGTGCTGATCGTCGCCGGCCCGACCGCCAGCGGCAAGTCGCGCCTCGCCATGGCCGCCGCCGAGACGTTCGCCGGCGCCATCATCAATGCCGACAGCATGCAAGTCTACCGTGAGCTGCGGGTGCTGACGGCGCGGCCGTCGGCGGCGGATGAGGCTCGCGCGCCGCACCGGCTCTACGGCGTTCTGGCGGCCGAGGAGGCGTGCTCGGCGGGACGATGGGCCGCCATGGCCGCCGCCGAAATCGCCGCCGTCGCCAATGCCGGCCGGCTGCCCATCGTCGTCGGCGGCACCGGCTTCTATGTCAAGGCCCTGGTCGAGGGACTGGCGCCCATCCCGGAAATTCCACCCGAGGTTCGCGCCGCGGCGTCATCCCTGCACGCCGAAATCGGCGGCGACGCCTTCCGCAAAAGGCTCGCCGCCCTCGATCCCGAAAGCGCGGCGCGTCTGCCGCCCGGCGATACGCAGCGGCTCGTTCGCGCCTATGAAGTCGCCGCCGCGACGGGCCGTTCCCTGTCCGACTGGCTGCGCGCGCCGCCGCGACCGCCGCTCGCCGGCGCGCGCTTCGCCACCCTTGTGCTCGACCCGCCACGGGAAACGCTGAACCGGGCCATCGACGACCGCCTCGATGCGATGATCGCGGCGGGGGCGGTCGCCGAAGTCGGGGCGCTCCTTGCCCGCCGTCTCGATCCCTCGCGGCCGGCGATGAAAGCGGTCGGCGTGAACGAACTTGCCGCCTACGTGCGCGGGCAGTGCTCTCTTGAGCAAGCGACGGCGGCGGCCAAGGCGGCGACCCGCCGCTTCGCCAAGCGCCAGAGGACATGGCTTCGCACCCAGATTGCCGCCGATTTCGTGGTGTCCGCGCAATATTCGGAAAGGATTGAGCAGAAAATCTTCACATTCATTCGCCAGTTCCTATTGACCACCGGCTCATGAGCGATTAAATGGGGGCGGACGACAGGGCCCGGCTGATCCAGTCGGGCCTTCTTTCTCATCTCGATGCCGAGGCGGGCGTCGGCCGGGTGAGCTTCTGAAATCGGCGGGCTAGCGCAGGCAAGCCGTCTTGAACACAAACACGAACAGAGAGAGCAAGACAATGGCGGACGAACAGATCAGTGGCGCGAAAATACTCCTCCAGGCGCTTATGGATCAGGGCGTCACCGATGTATTCGGTTATCCCGGCGGCGCCATCCTGCCGGTATACGACGAGCTCTTTCAGCAGAACGCCATCCGTCACATCCTCGTGCGTCAGGAAGGCGGGGCGGTGCACGCCGCCGAGGGCTTCGCCCGGTCGACCGGCAAGGTCGGCGTCGTTTTCGTGACCTCGGGCCCCGGCGCGACCAATGCCGTCACCGGCCTTACCGACGCGCTGATGGACAGCGTGCCGTTGGTGTGCATTTGCGGCCAGGTGCCGACCCATCTCATCGGCAACGACGCCTTTCAGGAATGCGACACCACCGGCATCACCCGGCCGTGCACCAAGCACAACTATCTCGTCAAGAAAACCGACGATCTTGCCCGGGTGGTCCACGAGGCTTTCTACGTCGCCCGCAGCGGCCGGCCCGGACCGGTGTTGATCGACCTGCCGAAGGACGTCTCGCAGGGGCTCGGCCGCTACACGCCCCCCGACGATGCCGGCCATCGCACCTACAAGCCGCGCGTGCAAGGCGATCCCGGCAAGATCAAGGAGGCGATGGCGCTCCTCGCCACGGCGAAGCGGCCCTTGATCTACGCTGGCGGCGGCGTCATCAACTCCGGCGATCGCGCCTCCGAGCTGTTGACGGAACTCGTCAACGCGACCAATGCGCCCTTCACCTTGACGTTGATGGGACTTGGCGCGGTTCCGGCCTCGCATCCGAACTTCCTTGGCATGGTCGGAATGCACGGCACCTACGAGGCCAACCTGGCGATGCACGACTGCGATGTCATGGTCGCGATCGGCTCGCGCTTCGACGACCGGGTGACCGGCAAGATCGCCGCCTTTTCGCCGGGCTCCAAGAAGATCCACGTCGACATCGACGCCTCGTCGATCAACAAGAACGTCCTTGTCGACATCGGCATTGTCGGCGATGTCGCCTCCGTCCTCGAGGACATGCTCAAGGTCTGGAAGGCGAACAACTACAAGCTCGACCAGAGGGCGCTCGAGCAGTGGCACCAGCAGATCGGGCAATGGCGGGCGCGCAACTGCCTCGCCTTCAATCAGAGCGGCGACATCATCAAGCCGCAGTACGCGATCAAGCGCCTGTACGAGCTGACCAAGGGCCGCGACGACGTCTTCATCACCACCGAGGTGGGCCAGCACCAGATGTGGGCGGCGCAGCACTTCGGCTTCGAGAAGCCGAGGCGGTGGTTGACCTCGGGCGGCCTTGGCACCATGGGCTACGGCATGCCGGCGGCAATGGGCGTGCAAATCGCTCATCCCGATGCGCTTGTCGTCGACATCGCCGGCGAAGCGTCGATCATGATGAACATTCAGGAAATGTCGACCATCGCCCAGTACCGGTTGCCGGTCAAGGTGTTCATCCTCAACAACGAGTACATGGGCATGGTCCGCCAGTGGCAGGAACTCCTCCACGGCGGGCGCTACTCCGAGAGCTACATGAACTCGCTGCCGGATTTCGTGGCGCTGGCGGAGGCATTTGGCGCGAAAGGATTGCGGGCCGAAAAGGTTTCCGATCTCGATGACGTGATCAAGGCGATGATCGCCACCGACCGGGCGGTCATCGCCGATATCCGGGTCGACAAGGCCGAAAACTGCTTCCCGATGATCCCATCGGGGGCGGCCCACAACGAGATGCTGCTGGGGCCGGCCGATCAGGTCGAGCGGCCGATCTCCGAGGAGGGCATGGTCCTCGTCTAGCCGTCCCGACGCCGGCGCCGGAACGACGACAATGCGAAGACCTCGCCGCCCGTCACTGTGTCCGGCGCCGTCGCCAAGGCCATCCCGATCCCGTCCGCCCGACGCCGCGATGAGCGCGGGCGGTATCCGGGTCTTCCATAAAGATCCCGTGGAGCCATCAGCGTGAACAGCAACTTCAGCCATGAAGAAAAACACACGATCGCCGTGCTCGTCGACAATGAACCCGGCGTTCTCGCCCGCGTCATCGGCCTGTTTTCCGGGCGTGGCTACAACATCGAAAGCCTGACGGTCGCCGAGACCGATCCGGAAGGGCACGTCTCGCGCATCACCATCGTCACCTCCGGCACGCCGCAGATCATCGAGCAGATCAAGGCCCAGCTCCGTCGTCTGGTGCCGGTGCACAAGGTCAGCGACCTGACCAACGAAGGCCCCGAGGTCGAGCGCGAACTGGCGCTGATCAAGGTGCGCGGCGTCGGCGAGCATCGGGTCGAGGCACTCCGGATTGCCGACATCTTCCGCGCCCGCGTGGTCGACTCGACCAACGAGTCGTTCGTGTTCGAAATCGTCGGCAAGACCAGCAAGCTGACCGCCTTCATCGGCCTGATGCAGCCGCTCGGGCTGACCGACGTGGCGCGCACCGGTGTCGTTGCCATCGCGCGAGGACCGGAGGGTTTGTGAGCTGCCGGTGGCGATGAAGTACCTCGTCGTGCGGACGCCGCGCGGCGAGGAGCCGGTGATGTTCTCGGCCGCCTTCATGCATGCGTATCTGGCGCAACAGTTCAAGCCGGCCGAAGTCGTCGCCGCCGGCTTCGTCCGCCTGACCGCAGAAGGCATCGAATGCTACGGCGCCAGTGCCGGGCTGAACATCCGCTCGCGCGGTGCCACCGACGCCGCTCTTGTCGCGGGCGCCCTCGGTCCCGCGGCGACCGCCTGAAACGAATGCGGAACCGGGCGGTCCTGTTGCATTCATGTGCCGCCACCCCCACATAGCGCGGTATCGTGAGTCAATGGTGTTGACTTTCGCGATCAACAAGGGGATGACTTGACGGAGCGCCAGCGGTTTTTTTTGGACCATGATGAACGAACACGCCATCATGACACCTCAGCGAAACGGATCCTCGGCACGCGCGGCCGAAGTTCGGCTCGATGTGGCGCTGCCCACCCGCTTGCCCCTGCACCTCTCTGGGACCCTGACCCTTCGACTTAGGTGCCCCTGAACGCATCCCGCCGCTAAGGGCGTTGATGGTTCAGGGGATGCAACCACGATCGAGCCCGTGTGCACACCACCTGAGACGAGAGAGCAACGTGTCATGAGTACCAGCAGAGATCCCAACCGCATCATCATCTTCGATACCACCATGCGCGACGGCGAGCAGTCGCCGGGCGCCTCGATGAACCTGGACGAGAAGCTGCGGATCGCCCAGATGCTTGAGGAAATGGGTGTCGACGTCATCGAGGCGGGGTTCCCGATCTCCTCGCGTGGCGATTTCGAGGCGGTGAACGCGATCGCCAAGACCGTCACCGAGTCCACCGTCTGCGCCTTGAGCCGCGCGGTGAGCAGCGACATCGACGCTGCCGCCGAAGCGATCCGGCCGGCGCCGCGCCGACGCATCCATACCTTCATCTCCACCAGCCCGCTGCACATGAAGTACAAGCTGCAGATGGAGCCGGACGACGTTTACCAGGCAGTCAAGCGCAGTGTCGCCTATGCCCGCCGGTTCACCGACGATGTCGAATGGTCCTGCGAGGACGGCTCGCGCTCCGAGCATGACTTCCTGTGTCGCTGCGTCGAGGCCGCCATTGACGCCGGTGCGACCACCATCAACGTTCCCGATACGGTCGGCTATGCCATTCCGGAGGAATACGGCGCGCTGATCGCGATGCTACGCAACCGTGTGCCCAACATCGACAAGGCGGTGATCTCGGTCCACTGCCACAACGATCTGGGATTGGCGGTCGCCAACTCGCTGGCCGCGGTGGCGGCCGGGGCGCGGCAGGTCGAGTGCACCATCAACGGCCTCGGCGAGCGGGCGGGCAACGCGGCGATGGAAGAGCTGGTGATGGCGCTCCGGACCCGGCACGACCGGATGCCATACACCACCGGCATCCGTACCGAGAACATCATCCGCGCTTCGCGGCTGGTCTCGGCGATCACCGGCTTCGTCGTCCAGCCCAACAAGGCGATCGTTGGCGCCAATGCCTTCGCGCACGAGTCGGGCATCCATCAGGACGGCTTCTTCAAGCATGCCGCCACCTACGAGATCATGACGCCGGAGTCGGTCGGCCTGACCACCTCGAAGATCGTTCTCGGCAAGCTGTCCGGTCGGCATGCCTTTCGCGAGAAGCTGAAGGAGCTGGGCTACGAACTCGGCGACAATGCGATTGCCGACGCGTTCCGCCGGTTCAAGGAGTTGGCCGACCGCAAGAAGGAGGTCTACGAAGAAGACATCGTTGCCCTGGTCGATGACGAGATCCTGCGCGCCAACGATCGCATCACGCTGGTCTCCCTGGCGATCACCTGCGGGACCCGTGAGCCGCATGCGAAGCTGGAGCTCAGCATCGACGGCGAAACGCGTAGCTGCGAGGGAACCGGAGACGGCCCGGTCGACGCCGCCTTCAGCTGTGTCAAAAGCCTGATTCCGACCGATGCGCGGCTGCAGCTTTATCAGGTCCATGCCATCACCGGCGGCACCGACGCCCAGGCCGAGGTGACCGTGCGGCTGGAGGAGAACGGCCGCACCGTCAACGGCCAAGCCGCCGACACCGATACCATCGTCGCCTCGGCCAAGGCCTACGTCAACGCGCTGAACAAGCTGCTGGTCAAACGCGAAAAGCAGGCTCCCGCGGCGGCTCTCTCCGCCTGACGCTGGCCTGCCACTGCTCCAGCGCCGGGGAGGGAATATCCTTCCCGGCGCGAAACATCGCTTGTCGCTGGGTTCAACACGCAAAAGGATGTGCATCGTCGGCTTCGTAGCCATTCCCCTCTCGTTTGATCTCTCTCAGGTCAAGACATCCTGCCGCAGCGACGGCCTTAGGGACTTGAGCGCGGTCCTCAGCCGAGACGAGATCATCCGCCACCTGCGAGTCTCGGCTCGGCGGCTTGCGCTCCGAACGCGGCGTTGACCAGTGCAGTCCGGGACGGTATCGTTTCTACGATGGGGATGGGGTTCCCCGAAACCGCCGAACAGGCTGATGACTCCTACCGCGAACTGAGGCGGTAGGTCTGTGCTTAGAACCGCCGCAAGGCGGTTTTTTTTGTGGCCGCCTCGCCTCGTGGCGACAGCAGGAGTGTGCCATGGAAAACGTCTGGCGTGTGTTCGTCCGGTGATTGTCTTCATGAGCCAGGCGGCGATTTACAATCGGATCATCGGCGGCAACCTACCTCGTGCCGTGCACGGTGACGGTGGCGAAGCGACAGACACACCCGGCCTTGCCGATGATGAAGGACGGCCAACGAACGCGTCCGCCGGCAGCGCGCTGCCGGGTGCTGTACGACACGACGACCCCGCTCTCCGTCGCCGTTGTGGCGGTGCTGCTGCACCTAGCCGCGCTGCCGATCTTCTTCCGGCTGATATCCTGGACAGCGCCACGAGGGGCATGAATTTTCGAGACTGGCAGATGGCAAACAGGCAAGGGAGATCGAACGCTCGCTTATTTATGGATCGGTATCGCGAGCACCAGAAGGTCACCATCGTAGAGAGGAGATAACCATGAAACCGATCATCGAAAGCGTTCACGCCCACGAGATCCTAGATTCCCGGGGCAATCCGACCGTGCGTGTCCATATCATCCTGGACGACGGGACGGCCGTTTCCGCCTCGGTGCCGTCGGGTGCGTCCACCGGCGAGAACGAGGCGGTCGAGTTGCGTGACGGTGATAAAAAGCGCTATAGCGGCAAGGGCGTGCTCAAGGCGTGCGCCAACGTCAACGAGCGGATCGCACCGAAGTTGACCGGCATGAACCCAAGCCGCCAGAGCGAGATCGACCGCTTGATGATCGAGCTGGACGGCACACCGAACAAAGCCGACCTCGGGGCCAATGCCATCCTCGGTGTCTCGATGGCGGCGGCGCGGGCGGCAGCCTTGGCAGCGGGCCTGCCGCTTTACGCCTACCTAGGCGGCGCCGGGGCGCGGCGGTTGCCGGTGCCGATGATGAACATTCTGAACGGCGGCAAGCATGCCGACAACAGTGTCGATTTCCAGGAATTCATGGCTATGCCCATTGGCGCGCCCAGCTTCGCCGAAGCGCTGCGTTACGGTGCCGAGACGTTCCATGCGCTCGCTGGTATTCTGAAGAAGAAAGGTTATTCAACGGCGGTCGGCGACGAGGGCGGCTTCGCGCCGAACCTGAAGAGCAACGAGGAGGCCTGCGAGCTGATCGTCGAGGCGATCGACGCCGCCGGCTACGAGCCGGGCAAGGACGTGGCAATCGCGCTTGATCCCGCCGCCAGCTCGTTCTTCGCCGGCAACGCCTACGATCTCGCCAAGTCGGGCCAGGGACAAAAGTCCAGCGCCGAGATGACCGAACTCTACCAGGGGTGGGTCGCCACGTATCCGATCGTCTCGATCGAAGACGGCCTCGACGAGAACGACTGGGCCGGCTTCCAGGCGCATACCGCCGCCCTTGCGCCGCAGATCCAGATCGTCGGCGATGATATCTTTGTCACCAATACCGGCTTCATCGCCCGCGGCATCGCCGAGAAATCGGCTAATGCCGTGCTGATCAAGCTCAATCAGATCGGCACCGTCACCGAGACGATCGAGGCCATCGATCTGTGCCGGAAGGCCGGCTGGAGCTATGTCATCTCGCACCGCTCGGGCGAAACCGAAGACGCGTTCATGGCCGATTTCGCCGTCGCTATGGGTGGCGGCCAGATCAAGACCGGCTCCGCCTGCCGCTCCGAACGCATCGCCAAGTATAACCGGCTTCTGGAAATCGAGAGCGAGGTGGGCGCGGCGGCGGTGTTCAGCAATCCGTTCGCGGCGTAGAGTGTCATTGATAAGGACGGAAGGAGATCGCATCGGGGAGCCCGCCGTGCGGCGTCAGCGAATTCGAACGGGCTGGCCTTCGGCCGGTGCTGATGCCGCGGTCGGTCGGGACGGGTTCGCGGTAATTCTCCAGATCGTGTTCGACAGATCGTCCGCGACGATCAAAGCGCCGCGTGGGTCCACCGTCACCCCGACCGGTCGTCCGCGTGTGTTGCCGTCGTCGTTCAGGAAACCGGAAACGAAATCGATCGGCTCGCCGGCGGGCCGGCCGTCGCGGAACGGCACGAAAATCACCCTGTAGCCGACTGGCACGCTGCGGTTCCAGCTCCCATGCTCCCCGACAAACACCCCTTCCGCGAAATCCGCGCCCATGGCCGGGATCGAGAAGGCCAAGCCAAGCGCCGCCACATGCGATCCGAGGCTGTAGTCCGGACGGATTGCCGAGGCGACCTTGTCTGAATCCTGCGGTTGCGCGCGCGGATCGACGGTCTGACCCCAATAGCTGTAAGGCCACCCGTAAAAGCCGCCCTCACGCACCGTCGTCAGGTAATCCGGAACGAGGTTGGGACCAATTTCGTCCCTCTCGTTCACAACCGCCCAGAGCTGGCCCGTTCCCGGCTGAATGGCGAGAGCCGTGGGATTGCGAAGACCGGTTGCGTAAGGCTTGTGCGCTCCCGTCTGGGCGTCGATCTGCCACACCATCGCCCGGTCGGCCTCGACGGCCATCCCGCGCTCGCTGATGTTGCTGTTGGATCCGATGCCGACATAGAGAAAGCGGCCATCGGGGCTCGCGGTCATCGCCTTCGTCCAGTGATGATTGATCGCCGACGGCAGCGCCGCGACCTGCGTCGGCGGCCCGCTCGCCTCGGTCTGGCCGTCACGATAGTCGAAGCGCACCAGCGAATCCTGGTTGGCGACGTAAATGGCGCCGTTGACCAGCGCGAGACCATAGGGCGCGTTGAGGTTGTCGGCAAAGATGCCTTGGGCTTCGTAGACGCCATCGCCATCGCCGTCGCGCAGCAGCGTCAGCCGATCGCCGCCCTCTACCGAACTCTTGCCCAAACTCTTGATAAAGCCGGCGACAATGTCCTTGGGGCGGAGCGCAGGCGCGTTGCCGCCCGATCCTTCAGCAACCAGAATGTCGCCATTGGGAAGGACCAGGGTCTGACGCGGGATCTTGAGATCCGTGGCGATCGGTTCGATCGTGTACCCCTGCGGCACCGTCGGGCGATCGTCGCCCCAGTTTGCCGGTCTCGGGATCGTCATGGCGGGCAACAGGCCGCGCTGCGGTTCGGGCAGATCCGGGCTGGGGCCGTATTGCACCGGCTCGGGTTCGCTGCCGCAGGCGGACAGGGCGATCGCCAGGACGCCGATCAGAGGAAACGAGCGCATCATGCCACCTCTCCGGTCCGAAAGCCGGAATAACCGATCCAGGCTGCAACGAGCGCCAGGAGCGTCGTTATCGCCGATAAATAGAGACCCTCCGGCATGGTCGCCCAGGCATCCTTCGCGTGGACGAAGGCGTTGATGAGGCCGAGCACCCACATTGCCAGCAGCATGACGAAATAGAGAGCCGGCCGCCGCTTGCGTGCCGCTCCGCGGCGAAACAGATTGACCAGCGCCCAAAGCAAGACAAATGCGCCGACAAGCAGTCCGCCAGCGATGAGCCACGACGAGAAATTGGCCCACTGCACCTGGAAGCTTCCCCAGTAGGCGAGATCGCTGAGCAGCGCGCCCAGGAACAGAGGAAACGGAAAAGCGAGAAGAATTGCGTGAAGGGGATGGAGCGGCCTTAGGGCACCTGGGGCGGATATGGCGACCACAGCGTCTCCTTTCGTTCCTGGACCGGGCCGCGTAATCTGAGCCCGTGACACACCTCAATGGGTTAACACATCAGCTATCAATTGGTTTCGGGAAGGACCCAGATTTTCTAACCGCCTCGATATCACCGTCTGCTGCTTGAGAGGCCGCTTGGTGCGAAGAGGCACGCAAGAGAACCGCTCGGATGCCTTGGTGCCTGGCGTCACCCATTGGATTGCTGCGTTGGTTCCGCCTCTCACGGCGCACTTGTTTCCAGCGACAAGGGGGCTCCGTCTGTAGTAGGAGATGATGTCGGCACTCGCCAATCCATAAGGGGGACGTCCAATGGCCACGTCGCCTGCGCAAACCGTCGTCGATGTCCCGAACGCCGGTTATGTCATCCTCATCGCTGCCGCCGCGGCCATGGGCGGGTTCCTGTTCGGCTTCGACACCGCGGTGATCAATGGCGCGGTGCTCGCGCTCAGGGACGAGTTCGAAGCCTCCAGCCTGGTCATCGGTCTTTCGGTGTCGCTGGCGCTGCTGGGGTCCGCCGCCGGCGCGTTCGTCGTCGGCCCGCTGGCGGATCGGATCGGCCGCGTCCGCTGCATGATCCTGGCCTCGGTCCTGTTCACCGTCAGCGCCATCGGCTCAGGACTGCCCTTCAGCATCTACGACTTCATCTTCTGGCGCCTTCTCGGCGGATTCGGAGTGGGTGCGGCGAGTGTCATTGCTCCGGCCTACATCGCGGAGTGCTCGCCGGCGGCAATGCGGGGGCGGCTCGGCTCGCTGCAGCAACTGGCTATCGTCGTCGGCATCTTTGCGGCTCTCCTTGGCAACTACGGCATCGTGTCGCTCGCCGGCTCTGCAAATCTGCCCCTATGGTTCGGCTTCGAGGCTTGGCGGTGGATGTTCTGGGCCGAGGTGCTGCCGGCGTTGATGTACGGCGTCTTTGCCCTGCTCATTCCGGAATCGCCGCGCTTCCTCGTCGCCCAGGGCCGCCACGCCGAAGCGCGGGCGGTGCTGACGCGGATCATCGGCTCCGGCGCCTCGGCAAAAGTCGAGGAGATCGCCCAGACCGTTCGCCGCGAGCGCAAGCCGAGTTTCGCCGACTTGCGGGGCCGGTGGGGACTGCTGCCGATTGTCTGGATCGGGATGGGCCTGTCGCTGTTTCAGCAGTTCGTCGGTATCAACGTCATTTTCTACTACAGCAGCACGCTGTGGCGGATCGTCGGGTTCACCGAATCGAACGCCCTGCTGATCACGATGATCACCGGGCTGACCAACATCATCACCACCTTGATCGCGATCGCCTTCATCGACAGGTTCGGCCGCAAGCCGTTGCTGCTCCTCGGCTCGCTCGGAATGGTCCTCACCTTGGGGACGATGGCGTGGGTATTCGGCGCCTCGCCGGTCAATGCCGAAGGCTTTCCGGTGCTGAGCACCACCGCGGGAACGGTGGCGCTGCTGGCCGCCAATATCTACGTGTTCTGCTTCGGCTTTTCCTGGGGGCCGGTGGTCTGGGTGCTGCTGGGCGAGATGTTCAACAACAAGATCCGGGCGTCCGCCCTTGCCCTGGGTGCCGGAACGCAATGGATCGCCAACTTCATGGTATCGACGACGTTTCCGCCGATCGCCTTCAACTTGGGCGTCGGTCTCGCCTATGGCCTGTATGCCGGCTTCGCCGCCCTCTCGTTCATCTTCGTTCTCAGTTTCATCAACGAAACCAAGGGGATGGAGTTGGAAGAGATGCGCTAGCTGGGGGCGCTGACTTTACGCACCCCGCCCTCGGCGGCTTGGCCTATTGCTGTATCGATCCGGCCAATGCAACGCAGGAGCAGGGAAACCCGCGGCGCATAGGTGTGCGCACCGTGGGCTACCCATTATGCAAAGAAGAAGTCGTCAGCCCTCAGTCCGGTTACGCCATAAACCGTGACGCTGTTATTTGCGTCGAAATGGATGACGCTGTCAGCGCCCGTCTCTTCGATATCCAAGGACTTGAAGCTCGTGCTCAGATCACGAAGCTTTATCACATCCTCTCCCTGTCGGAAGTCGTAGATGAAGTCGTTGGCGTTATTCGGCAGGAAGACGAAGGTGTCCCGGCCCCCAGTAGCGCCTTTGCTCATTACAGCGGCGTCGCCCCACAGATGGTCCGTGCCGGTTCCGCTGATCAGCCGGTCGTCACCGCCCTCTGTCGTGCCGGACATAGAGTAGGCGTCACCGTAGAGAACGTTGCTTCTGCCCCACCACCCTTCCTCTGTCGGGCTACGGGGAGTGTCCGCACCGCTGGTAAGGATGTCATCCCCACCGGTTGCGCCGCCGGACATCCGGTAGGCATCGCCATAGAGGAGATTGTTCTTGCTATCAGCTCCGCCGGTGAGGTCATCATCACCTCCCTTTGTCTTGCCGGACATGCTGGGGGCGTCACCGTAAAGCCTGTTCTGGTAGCTGTTGTCTCCGCCGGTCAGGGTGTCGTCCCCGCCCCTGGCGTTGTCGATCATCCTATCGGCATCGCCATGAAGAGTGTTAAAGCTTTGCAGCACGCCATCTTCCTCGCCGTATTGCCAGCTGCCGCCGACGCCTGGTCCACCGGTGAGGATATCGTTCCCGCCTGCAGTATTGCCGCACATCATACCGGCGTCGCCGTAAAGATGACTGCGGCTGCCCGCGCCACCGCCGAGATTATCTTCGCCGCCTTTGCTGTTGCCGCTCATCTCTTTGGCATCGCCGTAGAGATGGTTGACGGTTTTGAAGAAGAAGTCGATGTTTTCTTGGATGAGGCTGGCCTTGGTGTCCCCGCCGATGAGGGTATCGTTCCCGCCCACGGCGCTGCCGGACATTTTCCTGGTATCGCCGTAGAGATAATTGACGCTGTCGTTTCCGCCGGTCAGGGTGTCATTCCCGCTCATGCTCTTGTTGAACATGTACTTGGCATCGCCGTAGAGGTGGTTTACGCTACGGACTCCGCCATTCAGGGTGTCATCCCCGCCGACCGTCTTTCCACACATCTTCCTGGCGTCGCCGTAGAGCAGGTTTTCGCTGTCCGCGCCGCCGGTGAGGGTGTCGTCTCCCCCTCTGCTCCTGTCGTACATGTTCCTGGCGTCGCCGTAGAGGACGTTGCGGGTGCTGTACTCGTCATTCTCATATCTGCGGGTGCTGCCAGCACCGCCAGTGACGGTGTCGTCCCCGCCCCTAGTATTCTGGAACATCTTATAGAAGTCGCCGTAGAGCAGGTTCTTGGGGCTGTCTTTCCCACCCGCGAGAGTATCGTCCCCACCCTTCAGGGTGCCGCGGGCACAGGTGCGCAGGCCATCGCCCCAGATGACATTTTCTTCTCCGTTTTTACCGCTCAGCCCATTCTCCTCGCCCGGTTTTCCGTATACCGTCGCCATCACACGCTCCCTCTCCAATCTAGACGTTGTTGTTCGCGCTAGTTTTTAGAAAAGATCTTTAACTTTTACGCGATTTCGGAAATGAAGCAATCGGAAAGGGCATGCATGTTACCCATACGCGCTATTCAGAAGGAGGCCAGCCGACGACACAGCGATTCGAGAAAAACCGCCTTGTTAATCGGGCATGTCGTAAGCCGCAAGCAAGGCATCATCCGCGTCACTTTCGGGCCTGAATACGTTACGGATCGCCCGAGGGGACGAGGGAAGTAAGCCTATAAATCCCCGACGGCATCACCACCTGCGGCCGCGACAGGGAACGCCCCTAAAAGGGTGCTAAACTTACCCAGGTCGGGTCGACGTGACCTCTCTTTCTTGTCGATCCAGTTTCCTGTAGAAGATGTCGCGGCTCTGGGGTTGGGATCTACCGCTTCCGGCGCCATCCACTGATCAGGGCACATCCCGACACGCCGTCCGTTGCCCGCCACTCACCACTGCGAGGGACGATGTTCTCACGTCTGTTTGGGTTCCTGTCCGCCGACATGGCGATCGACCTGGGAACGGCCAACACGCTTGTTTATGTCAAAGGCAAGGGCATTGTCCTCAACGAGCCGTCGGTGGTCGCGATGGCCGAGATCAAGGGGCGCAAGCAAGTGCTTGCCGTAGGCGAGGAAGCCAAGCTGATGCTCGGCCGCACCCCCGGCAACATCCAGGCGATCCGTCCCTTACGCGACGGCGTCATTGCCGATTTCGAAGTGGCCGAGGAGATGATCAAGTACTTCATCCGCCGCGTCCACAATCGGCGCAGCTTTGCCAGTCCGATGGTCATCGTCTGCGTTCCGTCCGGCTCGACCGCCGTCGAGCGGCGGGCGATCCAGGAATCGGCGGAGAGCGCGGGGGCGCGCCGCGTGTTCCTGATCGAAGAGCCGATGGCGGCGGCGATCGGCGCCGGCCTGCCGGTGACCGAGCCGACCGGCTCGATGGTCGTCGATATCGGCGGCGGCACCACCGAGGTCGCGGTGCTGTCTTTGGGCGGCATCGTCTATGCCAAAAGCATTCGCGTCGGCGGCGACAAGATGGACGAAGCGATCATCGCCTACATCCGCCGCAATCATAACCTCTTGATTGGCGAGGGCAGCGCCGAGAGGCTGAAGGAACAGATCGGCTCGGCCTGTCCGCCGGAGGACGGCGAGGGGCGGACGATGGAGATCAAGGGGCGCGACCTGATGAACGGTGTGCCGAAGGAACTGGTCATCAGCGAGCGGCAGATTTCCGAGAGCCTGGCCGAGCCGGTCGGCGCCATCATCGATGCGGTCAAGATCGCGCTCGAGCACACCGCGCCCGAGCTCGCCGCCGACATCGTCGACAAGGGAATCGTACTGACCGGCGGCGGTGCCCTGCTCAGCAACATCGACTACGTCCTGCGCCATGCCACCGGTCTTGCGGTTTCCACTGCCGACGATCCGTTGACGTGCGTCGCGCTCGGCACCGGCCATGCGCTGGAAGAGATGAAGCGAATGAAGCACGTTCTCATCTCGATGTACTAGCCACCGAATTCGCTTTCGCTCGGGGCCGATTTCTTTTAAATTTTACACGTCATAGTAAGCCCATCCTGGCCCCTTTACCCGTTTTCGCTCAGGGCTGAAACGGGGAGATGCACCTGTGAGCGAACGCCTGCGAGTCGACCATCGATCTTCCCCGCCCTGGCGGGCAACCCTACGGCGCTTTGCCTTCCTTGCGTTTGCAACGGCCGCCATCGGCCTGTTGGTGCTGGGCAAGGCCAATCCCGAGATGATGGAGCGCACGCGGGTGGCAATCGCCGATTCCGCTGCGCCGCTGCTTGCGGCCCTTGCCCGTCCCGCCGCCGCGTTCACCGACGGGATCGAGGGAATGCGGCGCTGGATCCGCTTGCATGAAGAGAATGCGCAGCTGCGTCGGGAGGGCGAGCGCCTCCGCCATTGGCAGGCGGTGGCTCTGCGCCTGGAGGCCGAGAACAAGGCCCTGCGCCAGCTGCTGGCAGTCTTGCCGGATCCGCAGGCGCGATTCGTCTCCGCCCGGGTGATCGCGGACTCCGGGGGAACGTTCGCCAACAGCGTTCTTGTCTTCGGCGGGGAGTCCTCCGGCATCGGCATCGGTGATGCCGTCATGACGGGAGAGGGTTTGGCCGGACGCGTCATCAGCGTGGCGGCCCATTCGGCCCGCATTCTTCTCATCACCGATTTCAACTCACGTCTCCCGGTGCACGTCCTGCCGAGCCACACCCGCGCGATCCTGGCCGGCGACAATTCCGAGCAGCCTCGGCTTTTGTATCTGGCCTCAGGCAGCCGGATCGAGCCGGGGCAGCGCATCGTCACCTCGGCCGATGCGGGTGCCTTCCCGGCAGGCCTGCCGATCGGCGTGGTGGCCTCCGTCGAAGACGGCCTGGTCCGGGTCCGGCCTTACGTCGCGCGCAATCAGCTCGAATTCGTGCGGATCGTCGATTTCGGGCTCGGCGGCATCGTCGGCAGCCGGCCCGGCTGCGCGGCATCGGGACGGGAGCGGACGAATGAGCGGGTGGAAGAGCATGCCGATGGCACCCGCCACCGCCTGCCGGGCGGTTGAACCGTCGCCCCGATGATCGTGAAACCATCGCTGTGGTTGAAACTGGACATTGCCGCCCGCCAGCTCACTCCGTTCGCTTTGACGATGGTTTTGACGCTGCTCACCGTTCTGCCGCTTCAGGTTCCCGGACTGGGAGTCGCCGGCCCGGTGTGGACGCTGATGGGCCTTTACTACTGGGTGCTGTACCGACCTGATCTGATGCCGGTGGGGGCGGTGTTCGTGGTCGGCCTGATGCTGGATGCGTTGAGCGGAACCCCTCTGGGGAGCAACGCGCTGATCTTTCTCCTGCTCCACCGGCTGGTGGTGAGTCAGCGCCGGTTCTTCTATGGCAAGACGTTTTCGATCATCTGGCTCGGGTTCGCCCTGGTGGCCGCCGGCACCTTCGCCGCGACGTGGCTGCTGACGTCGGTCTGGCACGGGGCGTTTTTGGATCCGCGCGGCGTCGCGTTCCGGTATCTCGTCACCCTGGTCTTGTTCCCGCTTATCTTCCGCGCCCTGTTCGAGTGGCAGCGGCTGTTCCTGAAGCAGGTCTAGAGATGCGCCGCGAGGCCGACCGGCAGAAGGTGTTTACCCGGCGCGCCGCCCTTCTGGCGAGCGGCAAGGCGCTGTTGCTCGCGGCCCTCGCCGGGCGGATGTACTACCTTCAGGTGATCGAGGCGCCGCGGTATGCGACGCTGGCGGAAGAAAACCGGATCAACCTGCGCCTGTTGCCACCGCCGCGCGGGCGGATACTCGATCGTCACGCGCGTTTGCTGGCAGGCAACGAGCAGACCTATCAGGTGACCCTCGTCGCCGAACAGGCGCGCAATGTCGAGGCCATTCTCGACACCCTTGGCACGCTGCTCGATATCCACTCGGCGGATCGGGAGCGGATCGTGCGCGAGATCCGGCGCAAGCGAAGCTTCGTGCCGGTGACCATCCTGGAAAATCTGGATTGGGAGGCGGTTGCGCGGATCGAGGTCAATGCCCCGGCCCTGCCGGGCGTCGCGATCGAGGAGGGCCAGAACCGTCACTATCCCTACGGTGAGGAGTTCGCCCATGTCCTCGGCTATGTCGCCGCCGTCAGCGAGAGCGAGGTGAACGGTGAGCCGTTGCTGCAACTGCCCGGGTTCCGGATCGGCAAGGCCGGTCTGGAAAAGACTCATGATCCGGTGCTGCGCGGAAGCGGCGGCCGCTCCGAGGTCGAGGTCAACGCGTTCGGCCGGGAGATCCGTGAGCTCAGCCGCAAGGAAGGGGAGCCCGGCGCCGATCTCGCAACGACACTCGATCTCGATCTTCAGCGGCTGGCGAGCGCACGTCTTGCGGGCGAGAGCGGCGCCATCGTCGCTCTCGATGTGCACAGCGGCGGGGTGCTCGCGCTTGCCTCCAGTCCCAGCTATGACCCCGGCAGCTTCGCGCGCGGCTTGAAGGCGGAGGAATGGCGCCGACTGGCGAGCAACCCGCGGGCGCCGTTGAGCAACAAGGCAATCGCCGGGCTCTATGCCCCCGGCTCCACCTTCAAGATGGTGGTCGCCCTCGCCGGCCTGGAAAAAGGCGTCATCACCCCGGCCTCGCCGGTGTTCTGCGGCGGCAGTGTCCGGCTCGGCGATTCCCGGTTCCACTGCTGGAAGCGGGGCGGACACGGCCGGGTCTCGCTTCACGAGGGCCTCGTGCGATCCTGTGATGTCTATTTCTACGAAGTGGCGCGCCGCGTCGGCGTCGATGGCATCGCCGAGATGGCGGGGCGTCTTGGCCTCGGCGCGGCACTCGGGCTCGGTCTGCCGGGCGAGCGGGACGGCGTGATCCCGACCCGCGCATGGAAGCGGGCGCAGATGGGTCAGCCGTGGCACAAGGGCGAGACCTTGATCACCGGGATCGGGCAAGGCTATGTGCTGACGACACCGCTGCAACTGGCGGTGATGACGGCGCGCCTCGCCAGCGGCGGCTACCGCGTCGCCCCGACGCTGGTCGAGGGCGCGCGGCCGCCGGGCGCCGGCGCCGCCGATCTGTTCCCGGATCTCGGGATCGCCGAACCCCATCTCCGGCCGGTTCTGGACGCGATGGTCGGCGTCGTCAACGCCGGCAGCGGGACGGCGCGGGCCTCGGCGATTCGCGAGGCGGGCTTCGAGATGGCGGGCAAGACGGGGA
>CAZRWU010000001.1:0-92125 GCA_964603915.1 uncultured Rhodospirillaceae bacterium | reverse complement strand
ACGACGGTTACGGTCGGTGTGATCGGAACGGCGCTGGCGGCATGGCCTTTCATTCACATGATGAATCCGGCTGCGGATACCTTGGCTCTGGCGACCACCGGCGTCGACCTGACGCCGATTGAAGAGGGACAACGCATCACGGTGGTCTGGCGCGGCAAGCCGGTGTTCATCGATCATCGGACGGCCGCCGATATCGAGGCGGCGCGGGATGTCACGCTGACGGCGCTGATCGATCCGGAGCCTGACGAAGAACGGGTGCAACGGCCGGAATGGTTGATTGTGGTCGGGATATGCACCCATCTTGGTTGTATTCCATTGGGTCAACGCGCCGGCGAGTCGCGCGGTGAGTTCGGCGGTTGGTTCTGTCCGTGCCACGGCTCTCATTACGACACCTCCGGGCGCATCCGCCGGGGGCCGGCTCCGACCAATCTGCTCGTGCCGCCGTACGAGTTCGTCGACGATACAACTCTTCGCATCGGCTGAAAGAC
Organism: uncultured Rhodospirillaceae bacterium; assembly: GCA_964603915.1. GTDB lineage: Bacteria > Pseudomonadota > Alphaproteobacteria > Rhodospirillales > Defluviicoccaceae > REEP01. The sequence continues at coordinate 91,637 of CAZRWU010000001.1, read as the reverse complement.
AAAGCCATGGAAGCAAAGACCTGGAAAAGCCCGACCATAAACTGGATCGATGAGCGCATGCCGGTGTTCACCATGATGCGCGATCACCTGGTCGACTACCCTTCGCCGAAGAATCTCAACTACTTTTGGAACTTCGGCTCGCTGGCGGGCACCGTTCTGGTGATCATGATCGCCAGCGGCATCTTTCTCGCCATGCAGTACACGGCGCATGTCGATCATGCGTTCGAGAGCGTGGACCGTATTACGCGCGATGTGAATTACGGTTGGCTCATCCGTTACATGCATATGAACGGCGCCTCGGCGTTCTTCATCGTTGTCTACATCCACATGTTTCGTGGCCTGTACTATGGGTCGTACAAGGCGCCGCGGGAGCTGCTGTGGATGACCGGCGTCATTATCCTGCTGACAATGATGGCGACGGCGTTCATGGGCTATGTGCTGCCGTGGGGGCAAATGAGCTTCTGGGGCGCCACGGTCATCACCAATCTGTTTTCGGCCATTCCGTTCTTCGGAGAAAGCATCGTTACCTGGCTGTGGGGCGGGTTCGCCGTCGACAATCCGACCTTGAACCGGTTCTATGCGCTTCATTACCTGCTGCCGTTCGTGATTTTCGGCCTTGTCTTCGTCCACCTGTGGGCGCTGCATACGAAGAAGTCCAATAATCCTTTGGGTATCGACACCAAGGGACCGCAGGATACCTTGCCGTTCACCCCGTATTATACCATCAAGGATATGTTCGGGCTCGGCGTGTTCCTGATTTTCTTCGTCGGGTTTATCTGTTTCGCTCCCGATTTCTTCGGCGAACCGGACAACTACATCAAGGCGAACCCGTTGCAGACACCGGCGCACATCGTGCCCGAGTGGTACTTCCTGCCGTATTACGCCATCCTGCGGGCAATAACATTCGACATTTGGTTCCTGTCGGCAAAGCTGATCGGGGTGATCCTGATGTTCGGGTCAATCCTGGTCTTGTTGTTTCTGCCATGGCTGGATCGCTCGCCGGTTCGCAGCGGCAAGTTCCGTCCCTTGTTTCGCGTGTTCTTCTGGATTTTCGTCATCAACTGCTTCGTCCTTGGCGTTGTCGGGGCGAATCCCGCGGAAGGCGTCTGGATCCCGATCGGACAGGCGGCGACCGCCTACTATTTCGCCCACTTCCTTGTCATCCTGCCCTTGCTCGGCATTTTCGAGCGCCCGTTGGCGTTGCCCGCCAGCATCAGTTCTCCCGTGACGAAGGGGAAAGGGCCCGTGCCGGAGGCCGCCGAATGATCAAGAAACTGATCGTGACCACTTTCAGCGCCTTCCTTGCCATTGCCGGAACGGCTGGCGCGGCCGAGAGAGTGGAGCTGCCGCGGCAGAGCTGGGGATTCGACGGTTTCTTCGGAACGTTCGATCGCGCCAGCCTGCAGCGCGGCTTCCAGGTCTACGCGCAAGCGTGTCATAGCTGCCATTCGCTGAATTTCATCGCATTCCGCCATCTCCAGGACATCGGGTTTCCACCGGAACAAATCGAGGCGGTCGCCGCCGAATACGAGGTCGAGGACGGTCCCGACGACGTCGGCGACATGTTCATGCGGCCGGCGCGGGCGGCCGACTACATGCCGCCGCCGTTCCCGAACGAAATGGCGGCGCGAGCCGCGAACGCGGGCGCGCTTCCCCCCGATCTCTCTCTGATCGTTCGCGGACGGCCGGGAGGCGCCGATTATCTATACGCTCTCATGACGGGCTATAGCGACGAGCCGCCGGAGGACGTCGAGCTGGGGCCGGGCATGTACTACAATGCGTACTTCCCCGGTCATCAGATCGCCATGCCGCCGCCGCTCATGGAGGGGGTGATCGAGTACGAGGACGGAACCGAGGGAACGCTCGAGCAGTACGCGCACGACATCACGACGTTCCTGTCATGGACGTCCTACCCCGAACTCGAAGATCGCAAACGGCTCGGAGTCAAGGTGATCTTGTTTCTGATCGCCTTCACGGCCCTGTTGTTCGCGCTCAAGAAGAGGATTTGGTCGGACGTCCACTGAGACGGTCCTTTGCCGCGTCAGGCGGATACGAGCGGCCTTGTCATTAAGGTCGCTCGTCACCGCTTTCGTTCGTTCAATCGCTGACCTCGGAGGCCTTCGGCAACTCCCGGGAGCGTCGGTCAGTTGTCGCGGGCTCCCTGTTTGACCCAGTCGGCGATGATCCTCTGTTGGGCCTGAAGCAACGGCCGCTGGTGGTGCGGCATTTGGATGTCGCGAGCCGCGCGGCCCTCGATGAGAACGTTGAGATTGCTGGTGAACGCATCGCCCGGAACCACAATCGGGCCGTGCTTCGTGCCCTTCATCAGGCCTTCGTAGCTCCTCAGATCCAGCCCGCTTTGCTCGTAACCGGTGCCGCCAGGGGCGTGGCACTGCGTGCATCGGCTGTCGAGAATCGGTTTGACGTCGAGTTTGAAGCTGACTTCTTCGGCGGCATCCGGCGCGCCCGCCAACACTGCGACAGCAGCGGCTGTTCCCGTCAGTGCACACACCATGTAAAGCCAAGTTCTGCGCATTCTGCTTTTCATTCTGTGTATCCCCCATAAAACGGTATTGCGGTCGCTTGCGCATCCGCGAGAGGACGACTCTAACACTGGACCGCTTATTTCCCTATAACCAAGGGCGATTTTCACGATCGGCAGGCGCGTTGCCAAGTCTCGCGGGCATGCCGCTGGACGGCGTGCATTACCCCATGGTCGGCATGGCGTAATGCACGCCGGCGGCGGTTCCGGAAGGCCATCGGCACGTAACGGTCTTGATCTGAGTGTAGAACTGTACGCCCTCGCTTCCATGAATGGCGAGGTCGCCAAAGCGTGATTGTTTCCAGCCGCCGAAGCTGTGAAAGGCCATCGGCACGGGTATGGCGACATTGACGCCGATCATGCCGGCGGCGGCGGCGCTGGCGAACATGCGGGCGGCATCGCCATCGCGGGTAAAAATGGCCGCGCCGTTACCGCATGGATGGGCGTTCACGAGAGTCATCGCCCCCTTGAAATCCGCCGTTCGCACGATGCCGAGCACGGGCCCGAAAATTTCCTCATCGTAGATGCGCATGCCCGGCCGGACATGATCGAACAGACATCCCCCCAGAAAGAAGCCATTGTCGCATCCGTGCACGACCAATCCGCGACCATCGACGACAAGCTGGGCGCCCTCGGCGACGCCGGCGTTCACGTAATCGATGACGCGAGCGCGATGCGCGGCGGTAATCAGCGGACCCATCTCCGACCGCGGATCGGAAGCCGGCCCAACCTTCAGGCCTTGCACCCGCGTCGCCAAGCGCTCTCGCAGAGCGTCGGCGGCGTCGCCTACCGCGACAGCGATGGCCACCGCCATGCAGCGCTCCCCGGCGGAGCCGTACGCCGCTCCCATCAAGGCGTCCACCGCTTGATCGATGTCCGCATCGGGCATCACGACCATATGGTTTTTCGCGCCGCCGAGGGCCTGCACCCGCTTGCCGTGAGCGGCGCCCAAGGCATAGACATGTCGCGCCACCGGCGTCGAGCCGACGAAACTGACGGCTTTTACGCCCGAGTCGACGAGCAAGGCATCGACGGTTTCACTGTCGCCGCCGAGGATATTGAGAACGCCGTCCGGCAGCCCCGCTTCCTGGAACAACTCGCCCAGACGCAGCGCGCAAGACGGCACCTTTTCGGAAGGCTTGAGGATGAAGGTATTGCCGCAGGCGATCGCGAGAGGAAACATCCACATCGGCACCATGGCGGGAAAGTTGAATGGCGTGATGCCGACGCACACGCCGAGGGGTTGCCGCATCGACCACGAATCGACGCCGCCGCTCACGGTCTCGGAGAAATCGCCTTTCAGCAGGTGGGGAATGCCGCAGGCGAACTCTACAACCTCAATTCCTCTTGTGAGAGAGCCACGAGCATCGTCGACTGTTTTCCCATGTTCGGCGATGATCAAGCGAACAAGATCGTCGGCATAGCGATCAAGCAGCGTCTTGTAGCGAAACAGAATGCGCGCCCGGACCAGTGGCGGGGTGGCGGCCCATGCCGGAAAAGCGGCTTCCGCGACGGCCACGGCGTCAGCGACCTCAGAGGCGGACGCCAAGGGAACCCTGGCGGTGACTGCGCCGGTTGCCGGATTGAAAACGTCGCCGAAGCGCCCGCTGGCGCCGGCGACGCGGCGTCCGGCGACGAAGTGGTGGAGTGTGGTCATGATATGCCTTCATATTGGTCTGTTTTATGGGCGTTGGATGTCCGGCGTTCGATTTTTCTCGCGGCCGCAGGACGTAGCTTCGACAGCGCGGCTAGCGCCGTCAAGCCTCGCGCCGCGCCGACCGCTGATCCGGGTTGCCTAACCAATGACTGGAGCTGAGAGTGCTCGTCATGCAGCCACCGATGACTCGTCGCGGCGATGAGCGCCGTCCCTGGCGTCATCCTGTCGGGCCTCTGATCGGACATCGCGGCGTTGCCGCGCACGCACCGGAGAACACGCTGGCGTCGCTCTGCAAGGCGGCGGAGATGGGGATGCGTTGGGTGGAATTCGATGTCCGGATCAGCCGCGACGGCCATCTTGTGCTGTTTCACGACGAGCATTTGACACGCACCACCAACGGCCGGGGGCGCCTCGCCGATCATGATCTCGCCGAACTCAAGACGCTCGATGCCGGCGCGAAGTTCTCATCAGCGTTTCGCGGAGAGCGTATTCCGACGCTGACGGAGGCGGTGGCCGTACTCAAGGGCCTCGGTCTTGGCGCGAACGTCGAAATCAAGGCGGATTGGGATCGCGAGGCGGAGACGGCGCAGACATTGGTTCATACGCTGAAGGCTGTCTGGCCGAGCGTTCTGCCGCCGCCCATCATTTCGAGCTTCAGCACCCTGGCGCTGGCTGTGTCGGCGGCAGGGGTTCCCGATTGGGAGCATGCGCTTCTGATCGACACCATTCCGCGGGACTGGCGACACCGTCTGGAAGCGATCGGCGCGACGGCAGTCCATTGCAATGCGCGCCGGCTTTCTCTCGATCGTGCCGCCACAGTGCTTGCTGCGAGAATTCCGCTCCGCTGCTACACGGTCAACTCGCCGCGGCTGGCGCGCAAGCTGTTCGCCTGGGGCGTGAACGCCGTCTTTACCGACGCTCCCGATCGCTTGGCATGAGCAAGCGACGCGGTTGCCTCCATTCGGCGGAATTCCGTGAGATCGGGTGAACAGGCGCCGGAAAGCGATGAGCGTGACCGCCCCCACGCAGGCAATGACGGCGCCGTCAAGAAATGATAAGCCAGCGTGGAACATCCGCCATGGCTGGCGGCGGATTGTCGGGAACCTTGAAAATGCCAAGGTCGTTGATCTGCCATGGCAACGACGATCAGCAAAGAGGGGTATGGCGATGAGGACTGTATTCAAGGCGGGTATCAAGACCGGGGCTGTGGCGCTTGGGCTCATGGTTGCGGCGACAACGCTCGCCTCTGCAGAAGAACCGGTCACGATCGACATCCGGACGACCGAGGCATTTGGAGAACACCTGACCGCCGACGCGGAGCGTTCGGTTTATCTGTTTACCGCCGACAGGGACAACGAGAGCACCTGTTATGACGCGTGCGCGTTGGCATGGCCGCCGGTTTTGACCGAAGGTGAACCCGTCGCCGGAGAAGGCGTCGACGCCGACAAGCTGGGGACGACGGAGCGCAAGGACGGCGCCATCCAGGTGACCTACGGCGGCTCGCCTCTTTACTATTTCATCCAAGACGCCGCCGCTGGCGACGCCACCGGGCACCAAAACCTCGGCTTCGGCGGTGGCTGGCATTTGGTGGGTCCGGATGGAGAGAAGATCGAGACGCAGTAGCGTTTCGGTGAGCGCGATGCAGCCTTTCGGCATCGATGGGGGCTTGCGCGTGCTTTGTCCGGGCGCCTGGACAGGTGGCGTACGGCGGCGTCTAGGAGGTTTTCGGAACGGTCGGTCGCCGATACGACTTTGACGCTCGGGCGGTTAGGAGCGGAGGGGCGGCTACAAGGAGAGCGGATAGCCCATGATTTTTGAGCGCATCAAGACGCCGGGGATCGCCCACGTCGCTTACATCATCGCCGATAGCGGACGCGCCGCCATCGTCGATCCGCGCCGGGATGTCGATGACTATCTTGGCATGCTCACTGCCCAAGATCTCAGCCTTGAATTCGTGATCGAAACGCACCGCCAAGAGGATTTCGAACTGGGCTCGGCCGAATTGCGGAGGATTACGGGCGCGCGAATCGTCAGTGGCGAGCATCCGCTTTTCGCTCACAGCGATATCCGCTTGAAGGACGGCGAGACGCTTCAGCTCGGTGGGTTGACGTTCAAGGCGTTACACACCCCGGGTCACACGCCGGAGAGCATGAGCTATGCCGTCTACCTCGGGGAGGCTCCTGATCTTGCCTGGGGGGTCTTCACGGGAGACGCGCTGTTCCTCGGCGACGCCGGCCGAACGGATCTCCCCGCCGAGGAGGAGACGGCGGCGAATGCCGGCATTCTTTTCGATTCAATCCGGAACAAGATTGTGTCTCTTGGCGATCAGGCTCTGGTCCTGCCGGCGCACGGATCGGGAACGGTCTGCGGCGGCAATGTCGCCGACCGCGATCATTCGACCCTGGGTATCGAGAAGATCAGCAATGCCGCGCTCATCATGGACCGCGATGCATTCATCCGCAGTCGCTTGCAGGATCGCATACCGCGGCCACCTTACTTCAGGTTGATGGAGGAAGTGAACCTGGAGGGGGGACGGCCCCTCGCAACGCGTCCGGAAAGCGTCCGGCTGCTACAGCCGGAGGATTTTGAAACCGCGTGCGGCGACGGCATCGTCATCGACACGCGGCTGCCCGAAGCGTTCGCTGGCGGTCATATTCCCGGCTCGTACAGCATTTGGCTGAGCGGCTTGGCGATGTTTGGCGGCTGGGTCGCGGGCCGCGACACCAAAGTCTATCTCGTCGTCGATGGGCCCGAAGCGCAACGCAGCGCCACGCTCTACCTGGCAAGACAGGGGATCGACGGAGTGACCGGGGCGTTGGCCGGCGGCTTCGAGGCGTGGCGGAACAAGGGACTCCCTATCGAATTCGCCGTCGCCATCGCTCCCCGGCAGCTCGCCGAACACGGCGATTGCGCGGTTCTCGATGTCCGGGAGATCTCGGAGTTTGAATCCGGCCATATTGCCGGAGCTGTTCATACTTATGTCGGCCATCTCGAGGGACGGCTCGGCGATCTTCGTCAGAAGCTTGATCCGGCAAGGCCGGTCGCCGTTACGTGCAGCGTCGGCCATCGCGCAAGCCTCGGCGTGAGCATCCTGAAGCGGCATGGCTATCGGCAAGTCTTCAATCTGCTGGGAGGCATGAAGGCATGGCGGCAGCTGGACTTGCCGGTGGTTCATGAGGAAACGCGCGGAGGAGCCGCATAGGTCCGATCGGCGCCGCCAATCTGCGGGTTTTCCGAGCGCGACCGGACTCGGGGGCGCCTTTGTCTATTCTACCGCATGACGGGCGGCATGGATATCGCGCGCCGCCGTCAGGAGGCGATGGCGGCGCGGCGCTCATGACGCCCCCTGAAGCCGCACGTGCGCGCCGCTTAGCCGCTCAGCGCTCCAAGTCCTTGATCTCCTTGTTGATCCTGTATGCCTCCGAGGTCACATAGGTCTCGATGTGACGCAGGCGGTGATCAAGCCCACGGAAGCGATGGCGCAGTTCGGAAAATGATTGCGCCGGATCGACGCGCACTTCCGTCCAGAAGCGCTCTTCGCTGGGGGACCGGTAGAGGCGGCGCGGAGCCTTGGGCAGGATCAACGCAACAATGAAGTAGGCGACGATCGTCGGCGGCGTAAACATCACAAGGCCGACGATCGCAAGCAAGCGGACGGCCCATGGGTTGATTCCGAAGTACGCCGCGATTCCCGCGCAGACGCCCATAATAAATCGGTTATTGGCGTCGCGGTAGAGGCGGTTGGGACTGGCGGCCGCGCTGCGGCTGATCGCATCCCAGTCGTCGCTTTCGCGGCCATCGTCCGTCATATCTGCTTCCTCCATTCCGGTGCTTCAACGTCGAGAATACGCTCGAGGGTATTGATCCGACTCTCCAGTTTCGGCGCCATTTCCCATAGCTCGGCGAGCATTCGTTCATCCTCGGCGGACAGCACCTTGGCCGTCCGCCAGCGGGTCACGTAATGGGCGATGATCCAGATCGGCGCGACGAAAATCAGGAAGACGATCAGCAACCCGAACATGCCATCGGGCATTGGGCCAATCTCCTTGGCGGTTCCGGTCAGGATTGCTCGGTCGGCGTGACGCGCCCCGCGATTCGCGCCTTCAATGCATCAAGCTCGGCCTCAATCGCCTGATCGGCCTCAAGATTGGCGATTTCCTCGGCAAGCGTCTTGCGCTGTCCCAAATCGAAGGCTTCGACCTCGCCTTCCGCTCGTTCAATCCGCCGCTCGAGACTTTCGAATCGAGCAAAAGCGTTATCGACACGCGGGTCATATGTCTGCTTGCGCACCCGCAGCCTGTTGCTGGCCGCCTTTTCCCGAGTCAGCAGAACTTTTTGTTTGGCCTTCGCCTCGCGGAGTTTGGCTTCCAGCTTGGCGATATCTTCCTCGCCGCGGTGCAGGGTGCTCTCAAGGGCCTCAAGCTCCTCTTGCAGCGCCTTTGCCGTCGCGTTCAGCTTGGACTTCTCGATCAGCGCGGCGCGGGAGAGGTCCTCTCGCCCTTTGCGCAGGGCGATCTCCGCCTTGCGGTCCCATTCTGCCTGGGCCTCCTGAATGCGCCGCAAACGACGGTCGATCTCCTTGCGTTCGGCAATCGTGCGCGCCGCGGCGGAACGGACCTCCACCAGCGTTTCCTCCATTTCCTGCACGATCAAACGGATGATCTTCTGAGGATCTTCGGCCCTGTCGAGAATCGCATTGACGTTGGAATTGATGATGTCGGTGAGCCGCGAAAACACGCCCATGACGATGTCCTTCCTTTCTTGGCGTGGTCCTTGCCGACGTTGCCGACCGGCGTTCGGCAACACCAACGCAAGGTGCGTGCCAATCCGGACGATGGGGTTATTCGTCTGAAATCATGAAAGAAATTCTGGAGACGCGGGCGCACAAGGATTTGCGAGTTGCCTATATTGGCGAACAGTTAATATATTTTGCCAACATTTTCATAAATGATGGAAACATGGTTCGTTCCGCTGACGATCTTCCCCCTCTGATCGGGCAGTCGCGCTCGTTTCTTGAGGCCATGGAGCAGGTTTCCCGGCTTGCCGCGCTCGACCGGCCCGTTCTGGTGATTGGGGAGAGAGGTACCGGCAAGGAGCTTGTCGCGGCTCGGCTCCATTACCTTTCCGCCCGTTGGAACCGGCCCTTGGTTAAGGTGAACTGCGCGGCTTTGCCCGAATCACTGCTTGAGACAGAGCTTTTCGGCCACGAAGCGGGCGCCTTCACCGGCGCCGTTCGTCGCCGCGCCGGCCGTTTCGAGCGCGCCGATGGCGGAACCCTGTTTCTCGATGAGATCGCCGACGCCGGATTGCCGGTTCAGGAGAAGCTTCTTCGGGTCGTTGAATACGGCGTGTTCGAGCGCGTCGGGAGCAGCGCCACGGAGCGCTGCGATGTGCGCATTGTCGCCGCCACCAACGTCGATCTGCCGAGCGAAGCGGCCGCTGGTCGCTTCCGCCACGATCTTCTCGATCGTCTAGCCTTCGATGTCGTCACGGTGCCGCCATTGCGCGCGCGCCGCGACGACATTCCCTTGATCGCGGGACATTTCGCCCGCGCCATGGCGGCGGAGCTGGCGTGGCGGACAGCGCCGTCGTTTTCCGAAAACGCCATGGCGTCGTTGGTCGCTTATGCATGGCCCGGCAATGTCCGCGAACTGAGAAATGTGGTTGAACGCGCCGTCTATCAGTGGGACAAACCCAACGCGCCGATCGACCGTATCGTATTCGACCCGTTCGCCTCGCCCTATCGGCCTCGCAAGGCTGTCCGCCAAGCGAACATCCAGCCGAGGGAAGGCGCGCCCGAGGCGAGGTTTCAGCCCCTTGACCTTGATGCCGCTGTGGCGCGTTTCGAGGCCGATCTTCTGACCCAAGCGCTTGCCGCCGCACGGTACAACCAGAGGGCCGCGGCGCGCAGTCTCGGGCTGGCTTATCACCAGTTCCGCAATCGCTTGAAGAAGCACGGGATTGGCCGGAGCGGCGCGGCAGCGGGAGATCGTCTTGAGGGACAGGGCGACATTGCGGAGAAGGGATAAAACTGGAATAAAGGCGGGCGAAAGGAGCGAGGGGATGGTCGCACTTGGCACCCCGCCGGTGGTCGGCGTCATCGGCGGCAGTGGGATTTACGAACTGGAAGGTCTGGATGGCGCGGCGTGGATGCCGGTGTCATCGCCTTTCGGCAAGCCGTCGGACGAGGTTCTGGTCGGTTTCCTGAACGGCCTCAAGATGGTCTTTCTGCCGCGCCATGGCCGTGGACATCCGATTTCGCCCAGCGACCTGAACAACCGCGCCAACATCGACGTCTTGAAGCGCATGGGCGTGACCGAGGTGATTTCCTTGAGCGCCTGCGGCTCGCTGAAGGAGGAACTGGATCCCGGCACCTTCGTCATCGTCGATCAGTTCATCGATCGCACATTCGGCCGGGTCAAAAGCTTTTTCGGCGCCGGCCTCGTCGCGCATGTGGCGATGGGGCATCCCGTCTGCGGCCGGCTGAGCGACTCGCTGGAAAACGCCGCTTCGGAATTGGGCATCAAGACGGTTCGCGGCGGCACCTACCTTGTCATGGAAGGACCGCAGTTCTCGACGCTCGCCGAATCGCGCCTTTACCGATCCTGGGGCTGCGACGTCATCGGCATGACCAACATGCCCGAAGCCAAGCTCGCCCGCGAGGCGGAGATGTGTTACGCCACCGTGGCGATGGTGACGGACTATGACTGCTGGCATCCGGATCACGATCACGTCACCGTCGAGGCCATTATCCGCGTGCTGATGGAGAATGCCGAGAAGGGACGGGCCCTTGTCGCACGGGTGGCGCCCAAGCTTTCGGAACGGACCGTGTCGTGCGGCCAAGGCTGCCACGCCGCGCTGGGAAACGCCCTCATCACCGCCCCGCACGCCCGCGATCCTGAAGTGGTGGCGCGTCTTGACGCCGTCGCCGGGCGAATCTTGAAGTAATGCCGGCATGAGAGTGCGAGGGCGCCATTATCGCAGCATCTGGCTCGCCGAGGACGGCTGGGCGGTTCAAATCATCGATCAGACCCGGCTGCCTCACGAGTTTGCCGTCGTTCGTCTCGAGACGGCCGCGGATGCGGCCCACGCCATCGCCACCATGATGGTCCGCGGAGCGCCGTTGATCGGAGCGACGGCGGCGTATGGGCTTTGCCTGGCGGTAAGGCGCGACTCGTCGATCGCGGCCTTGGAAGCCGCTTATGCAACCTTGCTGGCGACGCGTCCCACGGCGGTCAATCTGCGCTGGGCGCTCGACGAGATGATGGCCGTCATGACCCAACTTCCCGCCGAGCGGCGCGTCGAGGCCGCCTATCGGCGCTGCGCCGAGATCTGCGATGAGGATGTCGCCATCAACGCCGCGATCGGCGACCACGGCCTTGGCCTCCTGCGCCGAATCTGGGAGAAGAAAGGGCAAGCGGAGCGGCTCAATATCCTGACCCACTGCAACGCCGGCTGGCTTGCCACCGTCGACTGGGGAACGGCGCTGGCGCCCATTTATAAAGCGCACGATGTCGGCATTCCCGTCCATGTCTGGGCCGACGAGACGCGGCCGCGCAACCAGGGCGCGTCCCTCACGGCATGGGAACTGGGGCAGCACGGCGTTCCCCATACCGTTATTGTCGACAATGCGGGCGGCCATCTCATGCAGCGGGGTCTCGTCGATCTGTGCATTACCGGCACCGATCGAACCACCCGTTGTGGCGACGTCTGCAACAAGATCGGCACGTACCTGAAAGCGCTCGCCGCGGCGGACACCGGCGTGCCGTTCTATGTCGCGCTTCCGGGACCGACTATTGACTGGACGATTCGGGACGGCATCGCCGAGGTTCCGATCGAGCAACGCGACGCCAACGAGGTCACCCACGTCGTTGGGCGATCGGCGAGCGGTGAAATCATTCCGGTTGAGATCACGCCCGCAGGAACTTCAGCAGCCAACTATGCGTTTGACGTAACGCCGTCTCGGCTCATAACCGGCCTCGTCACCGAAAGAGGCGTATGCGCGGCATCCGAAAGCGGACTTGGCGCGTTGTACCCAGAAAGGGTATAAGAGCTTTTTCATACAACTTTATTGGGGGAGGGGATAATGGCGCACCCGGTAGGAACAACGGCCGCCGCGGCCATCGTAGGGATGACACTGGTTTCCTCGAGCGTCCTCGCCCAGTCGCAAGAGAACGATTTTGTCCGCTGGGGCGGCCTTTCGGTGCGCGGCGCCGCGCCACATTATTTCGATGTCGGGGTTGGCGTTTTCGATTTCCGAGAGCCATTCGAACGCAGCGAGCGTTCCGCCGCCGGTCGCCTGGAGCTGCGCGCCGGGAAGAAGCTGTGGTTCCTGGGCCCCGCCGCCGGCCTGGTCGCCAATACCGACGGTGGCGTGTTCGGCTATGGCGGCGTCTATGCGGATATCGCCTACGGCAACTTCGTCGTAACGCCGCTTGCTGCTCTTGGCGGCTACCGCCAGGGCGACAGCAGCGATCTCGGCGGCGTTTTTCAGTTTCGCCTGTCGCTCGGTCTCAGCTACCAGTTCGAAAACCGCCACCGGCTGGGCCTCAATGTCGCGCATATTTCCAATAAAAACATTCATGACACCAATCCCGGCGAAGAAGAGATCTATCTGACCTACGCCATTCCGTTCTGATCCGACGCCTTCGCCAGATCCCCGGGCGGCAAGCCGCAAAGAGATGCGCGGGTTCAGAAGAGCGAAGCTTCGGTTCAGGATCGATCGCTTTTGAATCGGGTCAGCAGCCGTAAGACCGTCCATGGCGCCGCGATGATTTCGCGAAGGCTGTGCGCCATCAAGCTGGCGCTTGGCGCCTGCCGGCGGGCCCGAGCGGGTGCGCTGCCTGTCGCCTCGATGCCAAGCCAGCGGAAGATCAGAAGCGCACGCGGCATGTGAAAGCCGTCGGTCACGACGACGGCGGTTCGCATGCCTTGCTGCGTCATGATGGCGGCGCAGTTGCGCGCCGTCGCGATGGTGTTTCGCGCCCGATCGTCGAGGATGATGCTGCCGAGGGGAACGCCTTCGCGCAGGGCGATTTCACGCATCACTACGGCTTCCGCAGGCGGGTGCCGCTTCACGCCGCCACTCAAGATCAGTCGCTTGGCGACGCCTTCATGAAACAAGCGCGCGGCATGGCGCGTGCGACGCGCAAGGGAAGGGCTTGGCTTGCCCTCCGGCCAGACAGCGGCGCCGAGGACAACGATGACATCACGGTTCATATGCTATGACATGGCTAACCGCTGTCATGAAACAAGCGCCCGGCGACAGAAAGAAACGCTTAGCATTTCATTCCGACGCCGGGAATGTCAAAGCACGAGATCAAGAACGTGTCGGAAAGAGCAGTGCAGCTGTCAACGGCGAAGCTTTTTCGGCCACATATAGGAGGTGATCATTACTCTTTAGCGTGGCTCTTGCCTTCTTCTTCAGCTTTTTTAAGCTCGGCTCCTTCAGCTCCTTCAACAGCCGCCTTGGCCTCCTTGGCGCCTTCTTCTACTTTTCCTTCCTCGACGAATTTTTTTTGTTCTTCATTGTAAATTCGCGCCGCTTCGCGGTTGCCTTCGCCTTGGTTGCCGCCGAGCGTCGGATTCCGATCTTCATTTGCCATATTTGCCTCCTTTGCAGAACTGTCCGCTTCCTCTCGTTGCGGACCGATTGTCGACGATAGTCTCGCCCGCCGAAGCGATACAATCATTAACGCAGGTAAACCACGGCGCGGGGCTGTCGCCACCAGCGGGCGCGCGACCCGGGCGAAGATCGCCGGCCGTTCGCTCGATTTGTGGCGGCGCCGACACCGGTGTCTGGATCGGCGTGGCCGGAGCGGCTAACGTACATCCTCGACGAGGAGTGGCGTCGGTTCGGCGGAGGAAGGCCCATGACCGTCTATGCTGAAACGCGGGTTGTCTTTGCCCCGGTCGATCTGGTGTTCAATCTTGTCGCCGACGTCGAGCGGTATCCCGAGTTTCTGCCGATGTGGAAGTGGGCGCGCATTCGCCGGCGGGAGAGCCCGTCGGTGTATTACACCGAACAAGAAGTCGGCTTCGGGCCGATCCGCGAGCGCTTCGAGACAAAAACGGTCCTCACTCATCCCTCCTCCATCACCGTATCGTCCTCCGACCGGCTGTTCCGGGAGTTTTTCATTCGCTGGAACTTCGCTGCCGCGCAAGGAGGTTGCCAAATCGAAATTCAATTGCGGTGGCAGGCGCGATCGTTCCTGCTACAAAAAGGGATCGATGTTGTCCTGCCGACCACGGCCAAGATGATGGTCGACGCCTTCGAGAGACGCGCGCGCGAGACGCTACGGGAGACGCAATATCCCAGACGATAGCCGCGGCGGCGCCCCAGGCACGCGAGCGGCCCGGAAATCATCATGATAAGCAAACAGACGCAGTGGATTAGGAGAAAAAACTGACATGGAGCTTGATGCTCTCTTTCTGTCACGGATCCAGTTCGGATTCGTAGTTTCCTTTCATATCCTATTTCCTGCATTCACTATTGGCCTCGCCTCCTATATCGCCGTTCTCGAAGGCCTATGGCTCAAGACCGGAAATGAAAAATACCTCGTCATATCAAAGTTCTGGACGCGAATCTTCGCGGTCTCGTTCGGCATGGGGGTCGTCTCCGGGATCGTCATGTCCTATCAGTTCGGAACCAACTGGAGCCGCTTCGCCGATCTGACCGCAAATGTGCTTGGCCCCTTGATGGGCTACGAGGTTCTCATCGCGTTTTTTCTCGAAGCGACGTTCCTCGGGATTCTTCTGTTCGGGCGCAATCGCGTGCCGCGGCCGATTCACTTTTTTTCGGCGTTAATGGTGGCGCTCGGCACGCTGTTCTCAGCCTTCTGGATTCTGTCGGCCAACAGCTGGATGCACACGCCGGCCGGCTATGAAATCATCGACGGAACGTTCCATGTGACGAGCTGGACGGACGCGATCTTCAATCCGTCGTTCCCGTATCGCTTTATGCACATGATCACGGCGTGTTATCTGACGACGGCCTTCGTGGTCATCGGCGTCGCGGCTCTCTACCTCCTCAAGCGTCGGTTCGTGCCCGAGGCCAAGACCATGATGTGGATGGGTATCGGCCTGATCGCGATTCTTGCGCCGATGCAGATCGTTCTTGGCGATCTGCACGGCCTGAACACCTTCGCTCACCAGCCGGCCAAGGTGACCGCGATGGAGGGTCACTGGGAAGCACAAGAAGGCGCGCCCCTGATTGTTTTTGCTATTCCCGATGTGGAAGCCGAAACGAACCACTGGGAACTCAAGATTCCGCTTCTCGGCAGCCTGATCCTGACCCATCAGGTGATGGGACCGGTGCCCGGCTTGAAGGATTGGGCGCCCGATGACCGGCCTTACGTTCCTCTGGTCTTCGCGTCCTTCCGGGTTATGGTGGGGATCGGATTGCTCATGGTGTTCGTCGCCGTGTCGGGGGTCGTGCTCCGTATCCGCAACACTCTCTATGAGCGCACATGGTTTCTGCGGCTGTGCGTCGCTTGCATCCCGATCGGCTTCGTTGCGGTCATTGCCGGCTGGATCACCACCGAGGTTGGCAGCCAGACGTGGATTGTCTATGATCTGATTCGAACCACCGAGGGCGTCTCGCCCGCGATTACCGAAGGACGCGTGATAACGTCGTTGATCACGTTTTTCATTGCCTACGCGATCATCTTTTCCGCCGGCACCTATTACATCATGGTTCTCGTCCGCCGGGGTCCGCAGCCGGAGGTCCCAGAGGAAAGCAGGCGGCCGGCGCGGACGCCGCAGCGCCCGCTTTCCGGCGCCGACGCGCGGACGCCAGCGGGGGGAGCAGGAGAGTGACCATCGACGTCGATCTTCCGCTGATCTGGGCCGGAGTCATCGCCTTCGGCGTCTTCATGTACGTGCTGATGGACGGGTTCGACCTCGGCGTCGGGATCATTTTCCCCTTCGCCCGGGACGAAGGACATCGCGACATCATGATGAATTCCGTCGCCCCGATCTGGGACGGCAACGAGACGTGGCTCGTCCTTGGCGGCACCGGCCTGCTTGCCGCGTTCCCGATCGCCTACGCGACCATCCTGCCCGCCCTGTACCTGCCCGTGCTGTTGATGCTGATCGCCCTCATCTTTCGCGGCGTGGCGTTCGAGTTTCGCTTTAAGACCGAACGCCATCGCGCGATCTGGAGCTGGTCTTTCCATCTGGGATCGTTGCTCGCGACGTTCTCCCAGGGAATCATTCTCGGCGCGTTCATCACCGGATTCGAAGTCGTCGGGCGAGACTATGTCGGCGGCGTGATGGATTGGCTGACGCCCTTCGGCATCGCCATCGGCATCGGCATGGTGGCCGGCTACATGTTGCTCGGCAGCACCTGGATCGTCATGAAGACGGAAGGCTCTCTCCAAGCATGGGCGTTTCGCATAGCCCGGATCGCTCTGTTCGCGGTGCTTTTCTTCATTGCGCTCGTCAGCATCTGGACGCCGCTGGCCCACGAAGACATCGCTGCGCGCTGGTTTTCCTGGCCGAACATCGTCTATCTATCGCCGGTGCCGATCCTCACCGGACTGGTCGCCGTCGGCCTTTACCTGGCCCTGGAGCGCCGCCGTGAGGCGTTGCCGTTCATTCTCTCGCTCGGCATTTTCGCGCTCTCGTACGCCGGGCTCGCGATCAGCCTGTGGCCCAACGTCGTGCCCCCGGATATCACGATCTGGGATGCCGCCGCCGATGAGAAGTCGCTGATCTTCCTGCTTGTCGGCGTGGCGATCGTGGTCCCGATCATCCTGCTCTACACGGCATATTCCTATTACGTGTTTCGCGGCAAGGTGCGGGCCGATGAAGGCTATCACTGATTCCTTATGGGGGCGTGGTTCTCTTTGCGCCTATCCCTTGCCGGCCGCGCTGGGCGCATGAGCCGCGACCATTGCCTCGAGCAGCGCCGTTTCCATGACCGCGAAATCCGGCTCGCGTCCCGTATAAAGGGCAAACTGGCAGACGGCCTGATGGATTTGCATGCGAACGCCGGGAATGGCGACGCAGCCCCGCGCGGCCGCATCGCGCAGCAGCTTCGTTTCGATAGGCATGGCGACCGAATCGAAAACGATCATGCCCGGGCGCAGGGCCGCCTCGGGAATGATGCTGTCCTCGGGAGCGCCCAGTCCGACGGATGTCGCATGGGCAAGCAGATCGAAAGGCGGCGCATCGGCGAGAGCGGCCGGAGAGCCGCCGAAGGCGGCGCCCACCGCCGCCGCCAGGGATCGTCCACGGCTTTCGCTGCGATTGTAGACCGTGACGCGGCAGTCCTTCTTGAGAAGCCCGTAGACGATCGACCGGGCGCCGCCGCCGGCGCCGATAACGGCGGCCCGTTGCCCCGACAGCGGCGCGCGTTCCTCGATGGCGCGAACCGCGCCGATCCAATCGACGTTGTGGCCGGTCAGCACGCCCTGGTCGTTGACGACCGTGTTCACCGCGCCGATGGTCCGCGCCGTCTCCTCCACCACGTCAAGATGCTCGATGATCCGGACCTTGTGCGGCATGGTGACGCCGAGGCCGCGTATGCCGAGCGTTCGGACCGCGGCGACGGCGCCGGCGGTGTCCTCGGTGCCAAAGGCGACGTAGACATAATCCAGGCCCATCGCCCGGTAGGCGGCGGTGTGCATGGCGACGCCGAAGACGCCGGGACGCGCGGCGATGGATCCGCACAAGGTTGGCTTGCTGCTTGGCATGACCCACTCCGAGGTTTTGATGCGAGATCTACTATTTCAGCCGCTCGCATGCATGACAACGCCGGGTGTTGTCTCGCTTGCGGCAATCGCGGAAGCTTGTGTCCATGCACATTCTCTGTGTCACGCCGAACGTCGCCATCGACCGCACTCTTGTCGTCCCCGGCTTTGCGATCGGCGGCGTCTGGCGGGCGACCAAGGTCCACGTTGCCTGCGGGGGCAAGGGCGTCAACGTCGCCCGCGCCGTCGCCGCGCTTGGCCATCGCGGGACCTGCGCCGGCATGCTTGGCGGCCGCATGGGCTACCTAGTCGCAGAACTGGCCGCCGCGGAAGGACTCGACACGGCGTGGACCTGGATGGATCACGGCGACAACCGAACGTGCGTTATCATCGTCGGCGGCGACGGCACGGCGAGCGTGATCAATGAGCCGGGGTGCGCCATCTCGGCCGCGACATGGGATCGTTTCGTTGGCGACGTCGCCGCCGCGGCGCAAGGCGCCGACGTCGTCTGCATTAGCGGCAGCCTGCCCCCCGGGACGCCCGCAGGCGGCCTAAGCGCGCTGGTCGGCGGCGCCGGACGACCCGGCTGTCCCGTGTGGGTGGATGTCAGCGGCGCCGCCCTCGCCGAGGCGCTGAGCGCGCCGGTCGCCGGCGTCAAGGTCAACGCCGATGAGGCGGCGGCCCTTGCCGGTCATCCCATCGTATCGGCCGAGGACGCCGCCGCGGCCGCGGAAGCGATCCGGCGGGATGGCGCGCCATGTGTCGCCGTTACATTGGGCGCGGCGGGCGCGGTGCTTGTCGGCGACGGCTCGCGGCTGTGGGCGCGCCCGCCTCCGATCGCCGCGATCAGCGCCGTCGGCTCGGGTGATTGCTTCCTTGCCGGACTCGTGGCGGGGTGGCCGGAAGGCGGTTCGGCGGAAGACGCCTTGCGCTTGGCCACGGCCGCCGGAGCGGCGAACGCGCTGCGAACGACGGCGGGGTTGACTCCCGCCGATGTCGCTCGCTTGCGGGCGGAGACGACGCTGAAGCCACTCCTTTAACGCGCCTTGCGTGCTGCGCCGTCTTGTATAGCCGGCAAAGCCGCGTCAGGAGCATCCCGTGGTGCTGCCGCAGGTGACGCACTTCAGGCACGTGCCATTCCGCACCAGCGTGAAGTTGCCGCATTCGCTGCACGAATCGCCATCGTAACCTAGCATCTTCGCCGAGTGAACGCGATGATGCTGATGGGCCATCGTTTCCATCAGGGCCTGGGCGGAGCCGCCCGCCATCGCCTCGCCGGCGGCAAGAGCCGACGCCAACGGCAGATCGCCGCCGGCTTCGACCGCAACCGCGCCAACCGTTTCCGTCTCGACAACGCCTGCCGGCTCCGACTCCATTCCGGCCGATACAGCTTCCTCTCCGTTGCGTCGTGCGCCGCTGTAGACCCGGAAACGGTTTCGCACATAGCCGTTGCTGGTGAGTCTGCGCACGAACGGAATGGGATCGTCGTCGCTGTCCCGGGACATGAGTCCGCCGGTCCCGCCGCGGCCGAGCCCATCCGAGTCGAGATCCTTGGGATCGACATGGGCAAGGTCGTAGCGGCCAAGGTAGGAAACCGCCAGTTCGCGGAACATGTAATCGACGATGGATGTCGCCATTTTTATGGTGTCGTTGCCCTCGACGATCCCCGAGGGCTCGAAACGGGTGAACGTGAACGCCTCGACGAACTCCTCGAGCGGAACGCCGTATTGCAGGCCGATCGAAATGGCGATGGCGAAATTGTTCATCAAGCTGCGGAACGCCGCGCCTTCCTTGTGCATGTCGATAAAGATTTCGCCAAGGCGGCCGTCCTCGTATTCGCCGGTGCGCAGGTAGATCTTGTGGCCGCCGACGGTCGCCTTCTGGGTATAGCCTTTGCGGCGGCTCGGCAGGCCGGCGCGCTCCGGCTTGGCGAGCGCGACGATCCGCTCGACAACACGCTCAGTCACGATTTCGGTGCGCCGCGCGGCGGGCTCATCGGCGAGCTCCTCGGCGAGTTCGGCCGCATCAGCCGGATCGAGCAAAGCGGCCGCGAGCGGCTGGGAGAGTTTCGATCCGTCCCGATAAAGCGCCGTCGCCTTGAGTCCCAACTGCCACGACATCAGATACGCGGCGGTGCAGTCGTCGATCGTCGCCGCGTGAGGCATGTTGATCGTCTTGGAGATCGCGCCGCTGATGAACGGTTGCGCCGCCGCCATCATCCGGATGTGGCTTTCGACCGAAAGGAAACGGCGGCCGATACGCCCGCAGGGACTCGCGCAGTCGAAAACCGGCAGGTCTTTGTCGCGAAGATAGGGGGCGCCTTCAACCGTCATGGCGCCGCAGGCGAAGGTGTTGGCGGCCTCGATGTCCTCGGCGTCGAAGCCCAGGGTGGTGAGCATGCAGAACCCGGGGTTGTCGAGTGTGTCAGCCGGGATTTTCAGGTGGTTCAAACAGAAGTCCTCGCCGATGGTCCACTTGTTGAAGACGAAGCGGATGTCGAAGGCGTCGGCGAGGGCCCGTTCGATGAGCTCCAGCACCGACGGCGTGAAGCCCTTCGCCATGAGCGAGTCATGGTTGATGCGGGGGGCGTTGCTGAGGGTCCGGTTGCCGACGGCGTAGCGGACGATCGCCTCGATCGCCGCCTCGTCATAACCAAGGCGGGTGAGGGCGGTCGGCACGACGCGATTGATGATCTTGAAATAACCGCCGCCGGCCAGCTTTTTGAATTTGACCAGGGCGAAGTCGGGCTCGATGCCGGTGGTGTCGCAGTCCATGACCAGGCCGATCGTGCCGGTCGGCGCGACGACCGTCGCCTGCGCGTTGCGAAAGCCGTGGACTTCGCCAAGAGAAAGAGCGCGATCCCACGCTTCGCGCGCGGCCGCGACGAGCGCGGGATCGGGATTGGCATCGCGTTTCAGCGGCAGCGGCGTGATCGAGAGGCCTTCATAACCCGTGGTCCTGCCGTGCGCGGCGCGCCGGTGATTGCGGATGACGCGAAGCATGGCCTCGCGATTGTCGCCGAAGCGGGGGAACGGCCCCTTCCGGGCCGCGATCTCCGCCGATGTCGCATAGGCGGTGCCGGTCATCAGCGCGGAAACCGCGGCGCAGATGCTGCGCCCGGACTCCGAGTCGTAGGGGATGCCGGCGCCCATCAGGTATCCGCCGATATTGGCGAAGCCGAGGCCAAGGGTACGGAACTGATAGGACAGCTCGGCGATCCGGCGCGCCGGAAATTGCGCCATCATCACCGAGACCTCGAGCACCAGGGTCCATAGCCGCACGGCGTGCTCGAATGCCGCTATGTCGAAAGCGCCGTCGTCGCGTTGGAACGCGAGCAGGTTGAGCGAGGCAAGATTGCAAGCGGTGTCATCGAGGAACATGTACTCCGAGCACGGATTGGAGGCGTTGATGCGCCCGCTTTCGGGACAGGTGTGCCACTCGTTGATCGTCGTATCGAACTGGATGCCGGGATCGGCGCAGGCCCAGGCGGCGGCGGAAATCTGGTTCCACAGCTCGCGAGCCGGAATTTGTTTGGCGACCACGCCGTCGGTGCGCCGGATCAACGCCCAGTCCTGGTCGGCGAGCATGCTTTCCAGAAACTCGTTGGTGACGCGCACACTGTTGTTGGCGTTCTGCCCGGAGACGGTGAGGTAGGCCTCGGAATCCCAATCGGTGTCGAGCACCGGGAAGGAAACGGTCCTGACGCCCTGGCGGGCGAGCGCGATGATCCGCTGTATATAGTTCTCCGGGATCATCGCCCGGCGGCTCGCCCTGATCGCTTTCTTCAAGGCGGCATTGCGCTTGGGATCGAAAGCGGCCTCTCGATCGCCATCGCCTTGCGCTTGCGCGAGACCGTCGCGACAGGCCGCCATGACTTCCTCGAGACGCTTGTTGGCGAGGCGCGAGCCGGCGACGAGGGCGGCGACTTTCTGCTCTTCGCGCACCTTCCAGTTGACGAAGTCCTCGATGTCGGGATGGTCGATATCGACCACCACCATTTTCGCGGCGCGGCGGGTGGTGCCGCCCGACTTGATCGCCCCGGCGGCCCGATCGCCGATCTTGAGGAAGCTCATCAGGCCCGAGGAACGGCCGCCTCCGGAGAGAGGTTCGGCCGCGCCGCGCAGCCGCGAAAAGTTGGTGCCGGTCCCGGAGCCGTATTTGAACAGCCGCGCCTCGCGAACCCACAAGTCCATGATCCCGCCTTCATTGACGAGATCGTCGGAAATGCTCTGGATGAAGCAGGCGTGCGGCTGGGGATGCTCGTACGCGGACGTCGACGCGACGATTTCGCCGGTGGCGTCGTCCGCGTAAAAATGACCCTGCGCCGGTCCGTCGATGCCGTAAGCCCAGTGCAGCCCGGTATTGAACCACTGCGGGGAGTTAGGCGCGCACATCTGGGCGCACAACATGTAGCGGATTTCATCGTAGAAGGCGGAGGCGTCATCCTCCTCGGCAAAGTAGCCTCCTTTCCACCCCCAGTAGGTCCAGGCGCCGGCAAGGCGGTCGAAAACTTCCTCGGCGCTGGTCTCGCCGCGATATCTTTGCCCTTCGGGCAGAGCGGCAAGGGCTTCGTCATCGGCGGCGCGCCGTTGCAGCCATTGCGGCACGCCGGGCTCGGGAATGGCGTTGCGGGCTTGGGGCACGCCCGCCTTGCGGAAATATTTCTGGGCGAGGACGTCGCAGGCGACCTGCGACCAGTGGCTCGGCACCCGGATCTGGTCCTGACGGAAAACCGTCGAGCCGTCGGGATTGCGGATTTCGCTGAAGGTTTCGCGCCACTCGAATGTGAGATAGGGAGACACGTTTGGTTTGGTGAAAAACCGCTGGATCCGCATGATGGTCAATCTTCCTTAATCTAAATCTATGAGCGCGAGGCTGACCGCCTCGCCAATCGACCCGGCAACCGCCATCGCATCGTAGCGGGCTGTGTCATGTCCTCGCCGCGTGACGAGAGACTGCCGCGTCAAGGGTTTGTTGAAAATTTCGCCGCATATTTTCCGTCAGCGCCACAAATGCTACGGTCTCTTGAGGCAGAAAACAACTACATTTAGTGCTTGACACCTGATGCCCTCCTCTCGTCGCGACGGGTTGGGCAACGTCAGGCGCGGTCTGGGCGCCGGCGCGAATCACCTGCGATCGCCGGGCGAGAGGGAGCGCAAGAGGGCGGAAGGATCGAGCAACGATGTCGCCAAAGCGTCTTGTACTGGACGCTCCGAATCCGTGGTGCCATAGTGCCGCCGCTTCCGCCGTCTTCATCGAAGGCGCGACGGCAAGAACGGTACTGCTTAAAGTTTGGTGATGACAGGCTGACGAGCGATGGATCTGGGCACGAGGCTGTTTACTTGGCTGCGCGGCGAGAAGGTGGGCGCCGATGCGTTCGGCAACCGCTATTATCGCAACCGGCGAATGGGCCGCTACGGGCGTGAGCGCCGCTGGGTTGTCTACAAAGGCGACGTCGAGGCCAGCAAGGTGCCGGCGGAATGGCATGCGTGGCTTCATCACATGGTCGAGGAGCCTTTGACGGACGAAGCGAAGCGCTGGCCTTGGCAGAAAGAGCATGTGCCCAATCTGACCGGGACTCCTTACGCGTATCGGCCCAAGGGCCACGAGCTTCGCGGCGGCAAGCGCGCCCATGCAACGGGCGATTACGAGCCGTGGACGCCGGGGTGACGCGTTTAAGCCGAACCCTCCTCGGCCGCCGCCATACCTTGAACCTCCCGCGCCGGAACGCCGGCGCGGGGTCCGCGCGATGAAGCGCAGCGAAAACCGCGATGCGGCCATTGGAGCCGCCGCGTTGATCGGATTGGCTGTCCTTCTCGTCCTGTCCTATAGTGGTCAGACCCGGTTGGGGGGGGGCGAGTTGAGCGGGCTCCGGATTTACGCCACCTTCAATCGCGTCGACGGCTTGACGGAAGGCGCGCCTGTGTACGTTTCGGGAATCGATGTCGGCAGGGTTCAGCAAATGACGCTCGTGGACAACAATCGCGCGCGCGTGACGCTTTGGATCAGGCCCGGTGTCGCGCTTCCCGTCGATACGGCGGCGGCGGTCCACACCGACGGATTGTTCGGGACAAAGTTCATGAACCTCGATCCCGGAGGCGCCGACGCGATGCTCGGGGATGGCGATACCATTACGTTCACGCAGGACGCGTTGATCGTCAGTCAACTGCTTGAGCTGATCATCGCGCAAGGCAGAGCGGCGCGGGTGGAGGCCGATCAGGAGGATGTAAAAGGAAATTAGCGGTGCGCAGGCACGTTATCGAATCGGTCATGGGAGCGGTGGTGTTGGTCGTCGCCGCGGTATTCGTATACTTCGCTTATGCGACAGCCGGGATCGGCATTGCGCCGGGCTACACCGTTAACGCCGAGTTCTTCAGGATCGGCGGCCTCGCCACCGGCAGCGACGTGCAGATCAACGGCATCAAGGTCGGGACGGTCACCGGAACGAGGCTCGACCCCGACACTTACGACGCGATCGTAACCATGAGCATCAATGATGGCGTCAGGCTTCCCGAGGATACGGTGGCGTCGATCGACAGCCAGGGGATCCTCGGCGGCAAGTATGTACGGCTCGAGCCGGGTCAGGCGACGACGTACATCGAACCGGGAGGCAGCATCACGGAAACCAGGGCTTACCGATCGCTTGAAGATCAGGTCGGGGAAATTCTCTTTCTGGCGACGACGCCGGGCGGTCAGCAAACGCCAACCGAGGAGCCGGCCGAGGACGCGCCTTCATTCGCGCCGTCGCTGAGCGCGGAACCGTGATCGGCGTTGGCGATCGTGTTTACGAGGTCACGCCGGAATGAGAGAGAACAGGTATACTAGGCTAAGCCGGCGCCGGTGCGGACGGCCCGGCGAGCCCGAACCTTTCGCCCGGATGATCGTTGACGGCATGCTCTCTTTGTTTCGCCAACGCCGACGCCACGCCATCGGGATCGGTCTTGTCGTCGCAGCATCGGCCGGCGGGACGGGCGCCGCGGAGCCCGCCGACGTGGCCGTGCTGCGTGCTCTCGATAAAGTGACGGCGCGGGTTTCGACGATCGAGGCTCCGATCGGTCATCCGGTGACGTTCGGAACACTTCGAATCGTCGCGCGCACCTGCGACAAGCGGCCGCCCGAAGAGCCACCCGAGTCCGCGGCCTTCCTTCAGATCGAGGAAAGCCGCCCGAACGAGGTTCCCATGCTGGTGTTCCGTGGCTGGATGTTTGCTTCAAGTCCGGCAGTTTCCGCCATGGATCATCCGGTCTACGACATCTGGGTGCTCGATTGCGTCAGCAGCGCATCGACGGCGGCATCGACCGAAAGCGACTCTTCCGAGTAGAATATCGCTTTCCGCGGGATGGCGTCGTTGAGCCGGTCGAGGTAGTCGGCGGCAGCGATTTCAATCGCGCCAAACTGGCGCAGGTGCGGCGTGACGAACTGGATATCGAGAAGCTTGAAACCGCCCAGACGCAAACGCGCGACCAGATGGACAAGGGCGACCTTGCTCGCGTCGCGCTCGCGCGAGAACATGCTTTCACCAAAAAAGACGCCGCCCAGGGCGACGCCGTAAAGACCGCCGACCAATCGCCCCTCGCGCCAACTCTCGAGGCTGTGGGCAAGGCCCGCGGCGTGCAACGCGACGAAGCTACGGATGATTTCATCGTTGATCCAGGTTTCTTCGCGGCCCGTGCTTGGCGATGCGCAGGCGCTGATCACGGACTGAAACGCCGTGTCGCAGCGGGTTTGATAAATCCGGCGGCGCACCGTGCGTCGCAGCCGGCTCGGGACGCGAAAGCCGTCGAGAGGGAGAATTCCGCGCGTCGCCGGAGCAACCCAGTGCACCACGGGATCGGCGCGGTGCCTCGCCATGGGAAAGATGCCAAGGGCATAGGCGCGCAGAACCAATTCCGGCGTCAGCCGTCCGCTTGTGCCGACCGCCCTAATCGGATCCTCCACGACACGCCGTACCGACCATTGCGCTAAACTAGCTTGCTCGATCCGTTACGGCAATCAGGGCAAAGCGCTTGCAAGCCGGGGCGCCCTCCCGTCGATGCGTTCTCGCTGTTCGGCTTGGCGTTATCTGTAGAGCGCGTCGATTTCTTCCTGGTAGCAACGGCGGATGACGTGACGGCGGATCTTCTGAGTGGGCGTCATCTGGTCATTCTCGATCGAAAACGGCTCGCGGGCGATGATGAAACGGCGGATCCTCTCGAGCGCCGACAGTTTCTTGTTGATGCGCTCGACGACCGCGGCGAGACTCCTGTGGAAGTCGGGGTCGACCGCGAGCAGTTTCAGGTCGGCCGGTTTGCCCGCTTCTCGCGCCCATCCCTTCATCCAATCGACGTTCGGGACAAGAATGGCGACAAGGTGAGGCTTGCCATCGCCGTTTACCATCGCTTGCGCGATCTCCACCTCCAGGGCGAGAACAGCTTCGATCCGAGCCGGCGCGATGTTGTCGCCACCCGACATGACGATGATGTCCTTCTTGCGATCGGTGATGCGCAGGTGGCCGTCGGCATCGATATCGCCGATATCCCCGGTATGCAGCCAGCCATCGCGGAGCACCTCGTGGGTGGCGTTCTCGTTCCGCCAATAGCCCCGCATCACCATCTCCCCCTGCACGAGGATTTCATTGTCCGGGGCGAGGCGGACGGCGACCCCTTTCAGCGGCGGTCCAACGGTGTGCATCTTGGCTTGACCCGGACGATTGACGCTGATCACCGGTCCTGCCTCCGTTTGTCCATAACCTTGCAGGATCTGGAGCCCAAGCGCTTGAAAGAACAGGCCGACCTCCGGATTGAGCGGCGCCCCGCCGGACACCAACGCCTTCAGGCGACCGCCGAAGATCGCTTGCATCTTGGCCCGGACCGCGCGCTGGAGAACGACATCGTAGAGCCGATCGGCGACGCCAAGCGAGCCGGGAGCGTGGTAACGCTGTTTGCCCAGGCGCAAAGCATCCATGAACATGCGCTGCCGCATTCCACCGGCGCGGCGCACGCCTCGGGTGATCTTGTCATAAAGGGTGTCGCACAGACGGGGCACGGCGGTCATGATGGTTGGCCGCGCCTCAAGCATGTTGGTCGCAAGCGATTCGATGCCCTCGGCGTAAAAGATTTGCGCGCCGATCGCGATGGGGAAGAACTGTCCCGCCGTGTGCTCGAACGCGTGCGAGAGCGGCAGGAATGACAAGTAGACTTCGTCGGTCAGATCGAGCGCGGCGAGCGCATCCCCGGCGCCCTCGCAATTGTGCAGCAAGGCGCCGTGGTGGAGCATGACTCCCTTCGGAGCCCCGCCGGTCCCCGAGGTGTAGATAATGCAGGCGGTATCGTACCGTGAAATATCGCGGGCGGCGCCGGCAACGTCGCCGGACTCCGCCTCTCCTTTGGCGAGAACGTCATCCCAGTGGAAAATGTCGGTGTTGCCGGTCTGCCCGAGCGTGAGCGCCTCCATTGCGATGAGAAAGCGCACATCGCCGGCGCGGGCGGCCACCGAGAGAAGACGCCGGGCGAGAAACTCCGTTGAAACGATGATTCCGGTGGCGCCGCTGTTTTCCAAGATATGGTGGTGATCCGCCTCCGTGTTGGTGACATACGCGGGAACCGAAACACCCCCGGCGGCCATGATCGCGATATCCGCGATGAGCCATTCCGGGCGGTTTTCCGAAACCAGCACGATGCGGTCGCCAGGCTCGATGCCGATTGCGCGAAGTCCGCGGGCAAGCGCCGTGACGCTGCGGGCGACCGCGCCCCACTGCATCGCCGTATAGGCGCCATCACGCTTAGCCCACAAAAACGGACGCTCCCGCAAGCGTTCCGCCTGGGCGTAGAAAAGGCTGATCAAATTTTCCGGACGATGTTCCGCCATCCCTGATGTCCCTTCTAGGTTCGGGGATTGCTTGCTCTCCCCTTCGGATCACCCAAGTATAGGGGCGCGCGAAGGACGAGGAGAAACGGAATTGCCGCAACTGAAAGCAATCCCGCGGAATGCGGAAGGAGGACCGGACGCCCTGCCGCAGTGGCGCTTGGATGATCTCTATGCTGCGCCCGAGGCGCCGGAGTTGGAAGCCGATCTTGACTGGGCGCGGCGGGAGGCGGAGGGCTTTCGAGCCAAGTACGCGGGTCGACTTGCGGCGCTCGGCGGTGAGGAATTGGCCGAGGCGATCGGCGCCTACGAGTCCATCGTCGAGCGGACGCACAGAACGGCAGCCTACGCCCAGCTGTATTTCTCGATGGATATGAGCGATCCGCCCCGTGGACGCTTTCTGCAGGACATTCAAGAACGCAACAACGCGATTTCCGTGGAGACGTTATTTTTCACCTTGGAGCTGAACCGGCTCGACGACGAGGTCATCGAACGGCAACTGACGCATCCGGCGGCGGCGCGGTACGCGCCGTGGATTCGCGACTGCCGGGTCTTCAGGCCCCACCAGTTGAGCGACGAGTTGGAATCGCTGCTTCATCAAAAGTCGGTGACCGGTCGCAGCGCCTGGATCCGGTTGTTCGAGCAATCGACGGCGCGGATGCGCTTCCCTCTCAATGGGGAGGAACTGCCGCTCTCCGACGTTCTCAACCTGATGTCTCACAGCGATGGCGACAAGCGCCGCGCCGCCGCAAAATCATTGGGACAGGGTCTTGGCGAGCGCATCGAACTGTTCACGCTGATCACCAACACGCTGGCCAAGGACAAGGAGATCGAGGATCGATGGCGTCGCTACCCGACGCCGGTGTCCTACAGGAACCTCGCCAACCGCGTCGAGGATGAAGTGGTGGACGCCCTCGTCACCGCGATCCGCTCCGCTTATCAGGAGCTTGCTCATCGCTATTATCGGATCAAGGCGACATGGTTCGGCAAGGAGGCATTGGATTATTGGGATCGCAATGCGCCGCTGCCGGGCGGTGACGAGCGCATCTTTAGTTGGGGTCAGGCGCGTGAAACCGTCCTTGACGCCTTCCGCGCGTTTCATCCGCTGATGGCGCAAACATCGCAGCCGTTCTTTGAAGGCGGCTGGATCGATGCCGCGCCTCGTCCGGGAAAGGATGCGGGCGCCTACTCGCATCCGACGGTTCCTTCCGTACATCCCTATATCCTGATGAACTTCTATGGCCGGCCGCGCGATGTGATGACGCTGGCGCACGAGCTTGGCCATGGCGTGCATCAGGTTCTGGCGGGCGAGCAGGGCGTGTTGATGGCGGAAACGCCGCTAACGCTGGCCGAGACTGCGTCCGTGTTTGGGGAAATGCTTGTGTTCCGGGCTCTACTCGACGCCGAGAACGATCCCAGGCAACGCCGTCGTCTGCTCGCGTCCAAGGTGGAAGACATGCTGAACACGGTTGTTCGCCAGATCGCCTTTCATGAGTTCGAACGGCGCGTCCACGACGAGCGCAGCCGATCGGAACTGTCGTCGGATCGTCTTGGAGAGATCTGGTTCGACGTTCAACGGGAAAGCCTGGGTCCGGCGATCCGCTTCGACGACGAATACCGTTGCTACTGGGCATATATTCCCCACTTTGTCCATTCGCCGTTCTATGTTTACGCCTACGCATTCGGCGATTGTTTGGTTAACTCACTGTACCAGACATATAGAAACGGGCTTGAGGGGTTCACCGACAAGTACATCGACATGCTTCGCGCCGGCGGCACCCTCATGCATCACGATCTGCTCAAACCCTTCGGCCTGGACGCACGGGA
This sequence comes from uncultured Rhodospirillaceae bacterium, assembly GCA_964603915.1. Lineage (GTDB taxonomy): Bacteria > Pseudomonadota > Alphaproteobacteria > Rhodospirillales > Defluviicoccaceae > REEP01. The sequence goes on along the minus strand of CAZRWU010000001.1, from coordinate 62,074 downwards.
CCCGCAGTTCTGGCGCAACGGCATCGACGTTATCGTGGGGCTGATTGACGAGATCGAGACGCTGGAGTAGGGCTGCCGCCGATGTGGATCCGCCGGCTTGCGGGCGGATCCACGGACCCCGTGTGATCGAGGAAGGCTTGAGCCGCGTACAATGGCATGGAACCCCGATGAGTCGAAAGGGAGGCCGATGACCGACAGTGCGTTCGAGAGACGCCGCGCCAGCGGTGAGGAGAGCTCATTCGGAGGCCGGATGATGCGCTTTGCCCGTGTCGGCACCGCGGTTGGCGGCGCGGCGGCCCGGTTCGCCGGAGCTCGCCTGTTCGGATCGCAAATCGACAATCCGGAGATCGCCGCGGAGGTGAAGGCGGCGCTCGGCGGTCTCAAGGGGCCTCTGATGAAGGTCGCGCAGATCATGTCGACCGTGCCCGACCTTCTGCCCGAGGCGTATTCGACGGAATTGGCGGAGCTGCAGACGAACGCGCCTCCCATGGGCTGGGCTTTCGTGAAAAGGCGCATGTCGGCGGAACTGGGCCAGGATTGGCAAAAGCGCTTCGCGGCATTCGAACACGAAGCCGCCGCGGCGGCGTCACTCGGTCAGGTTCATCGGGCCTTGGCTCACGACGGCCGGCAACTCGCCTGTAAGTTGCAATACCCGGATATGGCCTCGGCGGTCGAGGCCGATCTGCAGCAGCTCAGGATCGTTTTCTCGATATACCGTCGCTATGATCGCTCGGTCGATCCGACGGAGGTCCATGCCGAACTCGCCGAGCGTCTTCGCGAAGAGCTCGATTATCGCCGGGAAGCCCGTCACATGGGCCTTTACGCGTTCATGCATGCGAACGAACCAGGCGTTCATGTCCCGGAACCGTTGCTCGACTTGTGTACCGACCGGCTTCTGACCATGACCTGGCTGGACGGCGTCCCGATCCTGCGTTACGTCGATGAGCACCTCGAGGTGCGCAACGCCGTCGCCATCAACATGTTTCGCGCCTGGTACGTGCCGTTGTACCAGTGCGGCGTGATCCACGGCGATCCTCATCTCGGCAACTACACGGTGAGACCCGATCAATCGATCAACCTGCTCGATTTCGGCTGTGTCCGTGTGTTCAGGCCGCCTTTCGTCAGGGCCGTTATCGATCTGTACTGGGCCCTTCTCAACAATGATGAGGATCTTGCGGTTTCGTCCTACGAGACCTGGGGGTTCAAGAACATCAACCGCAACATGATCGAGATCCTCAACCATTGGGCTCGTTTCCTTTATCGGCCGCTGATGGAGGACAAGGTTCAGCGCATCCAGGACGATGACGGCGTAAGATACGGCGCGCAGGTCGCCGCAAAGGTTCATCAAGGCTTGAAGGAGGCGGGTGGCGTGACGCCGCCGAGGGAATTCGTCTTGATGGATCGCGCCGCGATCGGTCTCGGCAGCGTGTTCACCCGCCTCAAGGCCGAGATCAATTGGCATCAGGTGTTCCACGGGCTGATCGCAGACTTCAACGAGGACGATCTGCGCGCCCGTCAGGCGGATGCGCTCGCTCGTTTCGATTTGCCGCAGCCGACCTGATCGATCAATCTTAGAGGGACTGTAGAGGCAAGAACGCTTGCCCGCCGCATGTGCCTAAAGCCAGCACAAGACTGAGGCGGGAGAAGAGCCTGGAAGGGCAATCCAGCCCAATTAGCCGCGAGCGCTCCCTCCCGTGGACCCCTCCCAGGCGTCCGGCAGGGTAGGCAGGCGACCCCCATTTCGAGGGTACCGAAGTCGCGTTATCGGCTATCGCCGTCCGATCAGGGGCCGAAAGCAATATCTTTGGCCGCATTGCCGTTTTTTCAAGGGCGCCCCCCTTGTGCATCTCCGGCGGAGCGTGCATAAACGCGCCGCACACTTTCCGGACGGAGAGGGCAGGGGACTTCAACATGAAAATCGCAATACCCAAGGAGCGGATGCCGGGAGAGACACGGGTCGCGGGCTCGCCTGACGTCGTCAAGAAACTTGTCGGGTTCGGCTTCGACGTCATTGTCGAAACCGGAGCCGGCGAACATGCGGCCATCACCGACGAGGATTTCCGTGCTGCGGGCGCGACCATAGCGGATGACGAAGCGTCGGCGCTTCAGGACGCGGATGTTGTCCTCAAGGTGCAGCGTCCAATCCTCGAGGAGGGCCGCAACGAGTTGGCGCTGATGAAAAGAGGCGCTTTTCTGGTTGGTCATCTCGCCGCGCTGAGCAATCGGAGCGATGTCGAGGCCTATGCCAAGGCCGGCGTCAACGCCTTCGCCATGGAGCTGATGCCGCGCATATCCCGCGCCCAGTCCATGGATGTCCTGTCAAGCCAAAGCAACCTTGCCGGTTATCGCGCAGTGGTCGACGCCGCCGCCGAGTATCACAGCGCGTTGCCGCTGATGATGACCTCCGCCGGCACCGTCGCGCCGGCTAAGGTGTTCATCATGGGCGTGGGCGTCGCCGGGCTTCAGGCAATCGCCACGGCGAAACGTCTCGGCGCGGTCGTCACCGCCACCGACGTGCGATCGGCAACCAAGGAACAGGTGGAGAGCCTCGGCGCCAAGTTCATCATGGTCGACGAAGCGGCGATGAAAGAGGCCGAAACGGCGGGCGGATACGCCAAGGAAATGTCGGATGATTTCCGGCGGCGACAAGCCGAGGTCGTCGCCGATCATGTCAAAAAGCAAGACATTGTCATCACCACGGCGCTGATTCCCGGCCGGCCGGCTCCTGAACTCGTTTCCGAGGAGATGGTCAACAGCATGCGCCCGGGATCGATCATCATGGATCTGGCGGTTGAAGCGGGCGGCAACTGCCCTCTCTCCAAACCGGGTGAGACGGTCGTGAAAAATGGCGTCAAGATCGTCGGACTGGTCAATGTGCCGGGCCGGTTGCCGCGCGACGCCAGCATGCTCTTTGCCAAGAACTTGCTGAATTTCCTCAGTCCGCATGTCGATAAGGACAGCAAGTCATTCAAATTCGATTGGGAGGATGAAACCGTCAAGGGCACCCTGCTGACCCGCGATGGCAACATCGTCAACCCGATGCTGACAGAAGAGGGCAAATGACCATGAATCAGGCAACCCTCGTTGAGAATGCGCAACGCCTCGCCGCCGAAGCGGCAAGGCTCGCGGAGCAGGCGGCGCATCTGGCCAACGAAGCGGTGGTGCACACACTGGCGCAGCCAGCAGCGGTTGAGCCTCACGGCGATTTCCTTGGATTGTTGACCATCTTTGTGCTGGCGGTGTTCGTCGGGTTCTATGTGGTGTGGAGCGTCACGCCGGCTCTGCACTCGCCCCTGATGAGCGTGACCAACGCGATTTCATCCGTGATCATCGTGGGCGGTTTGCTTGCTGCCGGTCCTGCTCATATCGACTTTTCCAGCGTGATGGGCTTCTTCGCCTTGATGCTCGCGTCGGTGAACATCTTCGGCGGCTTCATCGTCACCCATCGCATGCTGCAAATGTTCAAGAAAAAACAGAAGCGGTAGGGGGCCGCACGCATGTACGCAACCGAAATAACGGGCCTTGCCTACCTCGTCGCCGCGGTGCTTTTCATTCTCGCGCTGAGGGGATTGAGTCACCCTGAGTCCGCGCGCCAAGGCAACATCTTCGGCATCGCCGGCATGACGATCGCCGTCATCACGACCTTGCTGCGGCCGGATGTGGTCAATTACTCGTTGATCATTCCGGGCGTGCTCATCGGCGGCGCCGTCGGCACCGTCATCGCGCTCCGCATCCAGATGACGGCGTTGCCGCAGTTGGTCGCGGGATTCCACAGCCTTGTCGGTCTCGCCGCGGTGTTCGTCGCCACGGCTGCCCTGTATCATCCGGAAGCCTACGCCATTGGCACCAGGGGAGCCATTCCCGGCGGCAGCCTTGTCGAGATGGGACTGGGCACGGCGATTGGCGCCATCACCTTTTCCGGCTCCGTCATCGCATTCCTGAAGTTGCAAGGATTGATGAGCGGCAATCCCATCATCTTTCCCTTCCAGCACCCTTTGAACGCGGTGATCGGCGGGCTGATCGTGATCCTCGTGATCGTGTTCGCCGCGACGGAATCCTACACCGCGTATTGGCTGCTGGTCCTGTTGGCGTTCGCCATCGGGTTTCTTCTCATCGTTCCTATTGGCGGAGCGGACATGCCGGTGGTGGTGTCGATGCTGAACTCCTACTCGGGGTGGGCCGCGGCCGGCATCGGCTTTACCCTCGCCAACCCGGCGTTGGTGATTACCGGCGCGTTGGTCGGCTCGTCGGGCGCCATCCTCAGTTACATCATGTGCAAGGGGATGAATCGCTCGATCTTCAATGTGCTGTTGGGCGGCTTCGGCGGAGAGGGAGCGGCTCCGGTCGCCGGCGCCACGGGCGACCGCTCGGTGAAGGCGGGAAGCGCCGAAGACGCCGCCTTCATCATGAAGAACGCAAGCAAGGTGATCATCATCCCGGGCTACGGCATGGCGGTGGCGCAGGCTCAGCATGCGCTGCGCGAGATGGCGGATCTACTTAAGGAGGAAGGGGTCGAAGTCAAGTACGCCATTCACCCCGTGGCCGGCCGCATGCCGGGGCACATGAATGTCCTGCTGGCCGAAGCCAACGTGCCGTACGACGAGGTGTTCGAGCTCGAGGAAATCAACCACGAGTTCTCGACAACCGACGTCGCCTTCGTTATCGGGGCCAACGACATAACCAATCCATCGGCGCGCACCGACAAGACCAGCCCGATCTACGGGATGCCGATTCTGGACGTCGACAAGGCGGGAACGACGCTCTTTATCAAGCGGTCGATGGCCTCGGGCTACGCCGGCGTCGACAATCCGCTGTTCTTCGGCGACAAGACGATGATGCTGTTCGGCGATGCCAAGAAAGTCACAGAGGAGATCGTCCAGGCTCTCTGAGCGCTGAAAGTCCTCATGCTCGTCATTCCCGTGAATACCGCGTTCGGGAAGGCGAACTCGATCAGTGGCGGAACCTCAGGGTTCCGCCTTTTTTCTATGGGTTCCGGAGTTGGCCGGAGGCCTTAGCCTCGGCGCGACCTGCATCAAGAAGGTACGCGGGGGAGCGGAGGCAGCAGACAACCTCCACCGACAAGGCTGTACGGCCGGCGATGCGTTGAAAAAGCGCAAAAGAACCGCCCGCGCTGTGCGCTTCAGGGCCTTACATTGCTTTAAGAACGAGGGGGAATTGGTGGAGAGGGTGGCTCCTGGGCTGCGCTAGAAGCCTTCTCTTTCGACTCGCTTGCGTTCAAGCTTGCGGGCCCGGCGCACGGCTTCCGCCTGCTCCCTGGCGCGCCTCTCGGATGGTTTTTCGTAGGACCGGCGCCGTTTCATTTCCCTGAAGATACCTTCGCGCTGCATCTTTTTCTTGAGCGCCTTGAGAGCTTGGTCGACATTGTTGTCGCGAACGATCACTTGCACGAGGAACTCTTCTCCTTTCCTATGGGTTGAGCCAACCGATATAAGGGCCGTTCTCTTAGCACATCCGCGCACCGTTTGGGAAGGGCCGCCGCACAGGCTCGGCCTAACAAGATCTTGTCATTGGATGTAGATTGGCGCATGGCGATTTTGAAGATTGCTCGAATGGGGCACCCTGTCTTGCAGCGGCGCGCCGACGATGTCGTCGATCTCGCCGCCGTAGATCTTGCCCGTCTGGTCGCGGACATGATCGAGACGATGCACGACGCTCCCGCCGTTGGTCTCGCGGCGCCTCAAGTTCATGTTCCGCGACGCGTGATTGTGTTCTGGGTGCCGCGGGAGCGGGCGGATGACCCGGACGCGGCGGAGGGATCGCCGAGTGGCCCGGTTCCGCTCACCGTCCTGATCAATCCGCAGATTGAAGCGATGAGCGAGGATCGCGAGGAGGGCTGGGAACGGTGCCTTTCCGTGCCTGGACTGACAGGGCTTGTGCCCCGTGTCCGCCGAATCCGATATGCCGGCATTGGATCGAACGGTGAGCGTCTTGAACGGATAGCTGAAGGCTTTCATGCCCGCGTGGTCCAGCACGAATGCGATCATCTCGATGGCGTTCTCTATCCGAAGCGCATGACGGATCTCTCGTCCTTCGGATTTGTTGAAGAAATAGCCGAGTATGGCCACTTTCGGTCTCAAGGATCAGGAAAACTCAAACAGTAAGACGGAACAAGTTCATGGACAGAGAATACCGGGAAGCTCGCGAAAAGATCCTCTTTGCGACACTGCCGAACGTCGCCTTCGACGGCTGGGTGGAGCGGACCTTGAAGATGGGCGCCGAAAGCGCCGGCTATCCGCCGGACATGGCGTTGCGGGTGTTCCCCGGCGGCCCGCGGGACATGATCCGTTTCTGGTCGGATCGTGACGACCGCTACATGCTCGAGCAGATGGGCAAGGCGGAGATGGCTGACAAGCCGTTCCGCGAGAAACTGACGACGGCGATCCGATTGCGGATCGACGTCAATGCGCCGTACCGGGAGGCGGTGCGCCGGACCATGTCCTTTCTGGCAATGCCACAGAACACCGCAACCGCGGCGCGCAATACGTTCGATACGCTCAGCGCCATCTGGTACGCGGTGGGCGATACGGCGACGGATATCAACTTTTACAGCAAGCGCTTGACGCTCGCGCCGATATACGTGGCGACGGTTCTTTACTGGATCGAAGATTACTCGGACGACGGCGCGGCGACCTGGAGCTTCCTCGACCGGCGTCTCGACGATGCTCTGGTCTTTCCGAGGATCCGGAACAGCTTTCGGAATGCCCTGGATGTTTTGACCTCGCCGTTCGCCATGCGACCACGTTGGATTGGCCGACGGAACTTTACCGGGTAGTCGGCCTGCGGCGAACCGCGCCGTCGCCAATGGCGTCGAAGGTGCGCAGCCGCAGATCGCGATCAGGTCATGAATCTTAGGATCAGCCCGAATATGCCGATGGCCGCGGCGATGATCATCATCGATCGGAAAAACAGCCGAACAACGCCTTCTCCCTCATCTGTCCGGGCGAGGAAGAACCAGGATAGCGCAAAAACGATAACCGCCAGAAGCGACACAAGATCGATGGCAAGAGGAGTTCGGATCACTTGTCGGCGGAGCTTCAGGTCGGGGAGCAGAGACGACTCCGGAAAGCGATCAGCCAGCGCAGACGCTGCTCCAACAGCGTGATGTCATGCTCCAGCCACTCGGCAAGATGACCTTGGTCGCGGGCATGACGTCTGCGCAGGTCGTCAAGCCGGGCAAGCTCTTGTTCGCAGACATCGACGAGCACATCCGCTTGCATGCACTGCTCATGCGGATCGAGCAGGTGGAGAAAGCGAAACTTGAGAGCGATGACGAGCTTGTTTAAAGCGGTATCGGCAGCGCGGAGGTTGGCGCACAAGAGCGTTCGCATTTCCTCGCGCCCTTTCGCAGTCAGCCGAAGGAGACCGTCAACGCCGTCGCGTTCATCGGATTCGACAAGCTCTTCATAACGCAGCAACTCGATGGAGTGCCCCATGATTTCCGGCGACGGGCCGATCACGCTGCCAATGAAGTGGCGGATCGCGGTGGCCAAGTCGCTGTAAGTCCGTGGCTCCAGCGCGAGGGTGCCCAGTGCGGCGAGCCTGGTCGCTTCCTTGGGCGTCAGCGTGTGATCGGCAAACATGCGCGGGCGACCCTTCCACCTTTACCGCTCCCGTAATCATGCCCGAGCGGCTCGGCGAAGTCCATGGCCGCCCGTTCGGCGCGCGGTCACCATGTCCGGGCGCGTCCCCGCCGCCCGGCAGGAGCGTTAAGGCCAGGGCCTTTCAGGCAGCCAAGCGAAGCTGGAGTTTGCGCCAGACGTCCTCCATCGCCGCGACCAGACGATCGATCTCGTCATCATCATGCAGCGGCGTGGGCGTGAAGCGAAGACGTTCCGTGCCGCGCGTCACCGTCGGGTAGTTGATCGGCTGCACATAGATGGCGTGTTCGCTCAAAAGCAGATCAGTGGCCTGCTTGCACAACACCGGGTCGCCGACGAGCACTGGAACGATGTGAGACTGAGAGGGCATCACGGGAAAGCCCGCTTGCCGCAAGCGCCGCTTCAACGTCGCCGCGCGCTCTTGATGGCGCTCGCGTATCTCGTTGTGCTGCTTGAGAAACCGGACGCTGGCAAGGGCCCCGGCGGCGACCGTTGGCGGCATCGCCGAGGAGAAAATAAAGCCATTGCCATAGGAGCGGACAAAATCGCACATCGACGCCGATCCGGCGATGTAGCCGCCGACAACGCCAAAGGCCTTCGCCAGGGTTCCTTGAATGATGGTCAGCCGGTGCATGACGCCGTCGCGCTCGGCAACGCCCGCGCCGCGCACTCCATACAGGCCGACAGCGTGAACTTCGTCGAGAAACGTCATCGCGCCCCACTTGTCGGCGACATCGCAGATCTCACCGATCGGCGAGATGTCTCCGTCCATGGAGTAGACGGATTCGAAAGCGACCAGTTTCGGGCGATCGGACGGATATTCGGACAAGATCTGATCGAGATGGTCGACATCGTTGTGGCGAAAAAGCCGCTTTTCCGCCCGCGAATGGATGATGCCCTCGATCATCGAGTTGTGATTCTTCTCGTCGGAAAGAACGAGGCAGTTGGGGATGAGCTGGCAAATGGTGCACAGCGCCGTCATGTTGGCGATCCAGCCGGAGCCGAAGATCAACGCGGCTTCGGTACGGTGAAGATCGGCGAGCTCATGCTCCAGCAGGACATGATAGTAATTGGTTCCCGAGATATTGCGGGTGCCTCCGGCGCCAGCGCCGCACTGGTCGAGGGCGGAATGCATCGCATAGAGGACATCGGGGTGCTGTCCCATCCCGAGATAATCGTTGGAACACCAGACCGTGATTTCTCGTTCGCCGTCATTGCCGCGGAACGCCGCCTTTGGGAAACGCCCGGCTTTCCGTTCCAGATTGGCGAAAACGCGGTAACGACCCTCCTTCTTCAACGCCATGACCTTGTCGGTGAAAAATTGCTCGTAATCCATCGGTGCCCTTCTCCCACTTCTCCGACGTGAAGCAGCCGTCGCACGACCTCGGCTATCAGCGTTCGTTGTCATCCGTCTTTTCTGTCGTGCGTCTCATCCATCAAGAGGCTTCTCCACGAGAACGCTCGAATGTAACCGCGATGTCTCCGGTAGGCCAGCGCTTCAGCCGCCGCCTGCACTTAAGTCGAACTCGCAGCATCGGTTTGCAGCCATGTCCAGGTCTCGTCCAGGGCCTTGCCAAAGCTCTCCAGCATTTCCTCGATCTCGCCGGCCTTGATGATCAGCGGCGGTGCGAAGGCGATCACATCCCCCGCCAGCGGCCGAACGATCAATCCATGGGCCTCGGCACGCTTGGCGACACGGGCCGCAATCATCATGGCCGGATCGAACAGGGCCTTGGTTGTCTTGTCCTGGACGATCTCGACCGCGGCGATGAGGCCAACCCCGCGCACTTCTCCCACCAACGGATGGTCGGCGAAGCGGCGAAGCCCGTTCTGCAGTGATGGAGCGACCGCGCGCACATGGCTCACGATATCGATCTCGTCGTAGATCTTCATCGCCTCCAAGGCCACGGCCGTGGCGACGGGATGGCCGGAGTAGGTGAATCCGTGTCCAAATACGCCGATCTTGTCACTTTGCGCGACCATCGCCTGCCAGATCGGCTCCGAGATCATGACCGCCGAGATCGGGATGTAACCCGACGAGAGCGCCTTGGCGCAGGTCAGAATATCGGGCTGAAGGCCGAATGTTTGCGAACCCCAAGCGTTTCCCGTCCGACCGAACCCGCAAATCACTTCGTCCGCGACGAGCAAAACATCGTAACGCGTCAAGACCTCCTGAATTTTGGCGAAATAGCCCCGAGGGGGGACGATAACGCCTCCCGCTCCCATAATCGGTTCGGCGAACATGGCCGCCACTGTTTCCGGTCCTTCGGCCAGAATCAGGGCCTCAAGATTTTCGGCGAGCCGGTTCGCGAAGGTCTCTTCGCTCTCGCCAGGATGGGCGTACCGATAAAAGTGAGGACAGTCCGTATGCACAACGCCGGCGATGGGCAGATCGAAATCGCGATGGTTGGCCGGCAGCCCAGTCAAGCTCGCGGTCGCGACGGTAACCCCGTGGTAGCCGCGCAGGCGCGAGATGATCTTTTTCTTGCGCGGCCGTCCGATCGCGTTGTTGTAGTACCAGATCAACTTGATCGCTGAATCATTGGCTTCCGAGCCGGAGTTGGCGAAGAACACCTTGGACATCGGCGCCGGGGCGCGGTTGATGAGGATCTCGGCCAAGTCGATCGAAGAAACCACGGCCTTTCCGGCGAAGCCATGATACATCGGCAACTGGCGCAAGGCCCGCTCGGCGGCATCGACAAGCCGTTGTTCCGACCATCCGAGAGATGTGCACCAAAGCCCGGCCAACCCCTCGATATATCCCTTGCCCGCATCGTCATAGACGCGCACTCCTTCACCGCGAACAATGACAAGGGGGCCGGTCTCCTGATGACGACGCAGGTGCGTGTAGGGGTGGATGCTGTAGGCGACGTCTCGGGCCGCCGTCGCACCGAAAGGTGAGGAGGGCGGGGCCGGAGAGTCCATGGCACAGTGCTCCGCGTCATATAAAAAGGCGATTGCGCATCCTATATATCACCGTCTACAGCGCATTGCTCGCCTGTAAGCGGCTATTTGCAAGATGGCTGGAGTACGCAAGACGCATTATTACCCGCCGCCCCATATTGTTTCGCGCTCTGATTATGGAGTACACGCGCCGATGCGCAAAACGTTCGGGGCAACCGGGTTGAGAGGACCTCAACCCGCGCTGGCAGAGGTGACCTTCGAGGGGCCGGCGTCGACAAGAGGCATCGTCTTGCTTGTAAAATCATCCGCATCTGCCCCGCAATAAAGATTGTAGAGCGTGACGATGATGGAGCGCGCCTCGGGTCCCGCCAGCGAATAGTAGATTGTCTGCGCGACGCGACGGGTGGTGACGACGTGATCGCGCCGGAGCCGCGCCAGATGCTGCGAAAGCGCCGACTGGCTGAGGCCAATCATGCGCTCCAATTCGCCGACACATTTCTCGCCTTCGGCCAAACGGCAGAGAATCATCAGCCGGTGCGGATTCCCCATCGCTTTGAGCAGCGTACTGGCGCGGCGCGCCCGCACCTCCATCGCTTCGAGGTCCATGATGTGCCCCAACTTCCTGCTTATCCCACGTCGCGACTGTTCACAGGTTGATGCCTCCCTGCATTCACCTGGCCAGACGATGACTCCCTGAGTCCGCAATCAGGTGTATTTATGGAAAGCACCATACCGAATTACCTAGGATCCTACCAGAGGTAAATTGTATCATATTATCGAGAAAAACTTGTGAAATATGCATCTCATGCGTCGCCTTGGTAACTTGTCTCCCTCCGCCTGATGTATCCTGGCTTGAATCCTGGCGCGGCTTTTGCCATGAGGCATTGAGCGAAACATCATGAAAAATGGCAAGGCAAGATGAGCCACAGCACCCTTGATGCACGAGGCCTTCTCTGTCCACTTCCCGTTCTCCGCGCCAATAAGATGCTTCGCGCTCTTAAACCCGGTGATGACCTGACCATTCTCGCGACCGATCCTTCAGCACCGGAGGATTTTCGTTCCTTCTGCCAGACAGCCGGCCATGTTCTTCTCGACAGCCGCCAAGAGGATGGCGTTTTCGTCATCCGTCTCCGCAGGGCGCAGTAAGAGGCGAGGGATTCAGCAATCCGGCTCGGCCAGAGTTTCCAAACGGTCGAGTCTCACGCGCAAGGTGAAGTCGTCGAACTGTTGGGTGATCTCGCCAGCCACTCCGTCGACGCGGTAACGGGCGCTGAGCTCGAACTCGGGCGTCGCCTCGCGACTGTGCAATGGAAAGTATGCGAGGCGTGTCCACCACGCCGGAGCAAGCGGAAGGCCGACGGAAGCGGCGAGCGCTTGCTCCGCGTGGGCTGGCAAGGGTCCAAGCAAGGCATTGACCAGATAAGGATTTTGGAGGCTGGTGCCGTCGAACACGATGCGCTGGAGAGCGGAATCACCGCGCTCCGCTGCGGCAATCAGCTGGCGCATGTGCTGGGTCGGAAAAACGGTGCCCTTCGGGAGCGGCACCTCCATCTCCTCAGGCTCGGCGAGCCAAGCCGTCCCGTCTTCTCCTTGCCCGGACAGCCTGGCGTATCCGCGAACTCTCTCGACAATCCTGCCGCTTTCTTCGAACCGGGCCCGGAAGCGAAAATCAAGGCCATCGGCGGACTCCGAACTGGCGAATGTCCATACGGTTTCCGCATAGGCGCCGCTCTCGTACGTCAGCGCCAGGTAGGTGCGGTTCTCGACCGTCCATCCATCGCAGCTCTTGCCGAACGTGTAAATCATGACGCCTTTGGCGGCCACCAGACCGGACGTTCGCGTTGCCGAAGCAAGCGACATGCGATACGCCGCCCGGTGGGGCAGCAACTCCGCGACGGCAATGCCCGACTGACCCGCGCTCAATGCCAAGATGAGCCCGAAGATAATCCAAGTCTTCTTCATGATGTGTGGCTTACGTCTTCTCTTACGCCGGGGTGGGATCGCCAGATGCATTATTAAGCTCCCGGAACCGGGGCTGTCCACTTCGATCCCTTGCCAGGGAAGCGGGCGTCCTTGGCGAAAATGTGGCGTCGCGAGGCCGCCGGCGGCGCAATCGATCAGGCACAAACAACCTCATCTCGGCAATTCTTACCGCGCGACCCCAAGTACGAGCGCCGGAAACCATGATCTTCTTCAGCTGAACAGGGGTGGCACGCCGGTTGCTAACCCTTCAGCCGGTTGCTGAGTACAAGCACCCATCACAACGAGCAGCGTCTGGTCGACGCGTGAGAGGAAATTCATGAAGTTTGATCGCCAAGGACAACTCGATGCGTTGGCGGCGGCGGACTGCTGCGCCGAACTCGTCCCTGCGGTGTTGGAGCTTGCCGAGCGACTTGGGCACCGCGCCGCGGACGGCATGGCGGCGGCTTGCTTGCAAGAGGCGACGGGCTACGCGATATCCGCCGCTATTCGTGCCGAACGAGAAATCGTCGCGCTGCGCGAGCGCATCGCATGCCTCGAGCAGCTGGTGACGACCGATGAACTGACCGGAGTGCTGAACCGGCGGGGATTTGAAGCCGAGCTGAAGCGGGTTCTCGATCTTGCGCGCCGGCATGGCGAAACCGGCGTTCTCCTGTTTGTCGACCTGGACGGCTTCAAGCGCGTCAATGACGTTTATGGCCATGCCGCGGGGGACGCGGTTCTGCGGGAAGTCGCTGCTCTGCTGAAACAGAACGTCCGCCGAAGCGACGTTGTCGCGCGGATCGGCGGCGACGAGTTCGTTGTGCTGCTGACAAAAGCCTGCGCCGCCGGTGGGGCGAGACGTCGTTTGGCGCTCGAGAGAACGTTACAGTCCGCGGTCGTGCATTGGCGGCGCGAAGCGATTGCCGTCAGGGCCAGCATCGGCGCGCGTGCCTACGGGCCTTGCGATTGTTACGAGGCGCTGATTCAAGACGCCGATCGAAGGATGTACGCGCAGAAGGCGAGCCGACTGAAGCGTCCGGACCGACCGACACACCTGAGCCATAACCGCGCCGCAGAGCCGCTGCCGGCGCTTCCTGCGGAGAAACTGGCGTCATGAAGCCGATTTGGTTTTGTTCCTCGGACATGACCGATCACCGTCCGCGTCAGCGTTTCTGGAGCGGCCTGCCGCTGCCATTCTGGCATGTCGCACAAACCAACGTCAGCGGCGGAAGCCGGACCGCACATGGCGCCGCTACCGACCCGGAGCTGGCCTGCCGCTATTCTCCACGCGAAATGGCCGAAATGAGTTTAAGTCTCTTTCTGGCCGGCGGGCTGACCGACGAGGAATACGCGCTCCTCGCGTTTCAGCCTGAACTTCATCCGGATTTCGAGCGGACGATCGGCGCGTTGACGGGCGAACGCGCCAATCCGGATCAACCCCGAGATTACCTTGCGCTCTGGCGGGATCGACTTGCGTTCGAACGGAACCGCGACCACCCGGACAACAATCTGATCGAGCACATCGAGCGTATCCTCTTTGTGCTTCGCCGCTGCGGCGCGGCAGCCGATCGACAACGCCCATCAACTGAACACGCCGCATGAGCAGGTTTTGTCGGCCATCACGGTTGTCCGACAAGGGGATTCCAATTTGCAGCCTTGTCGAAATCAGTGTATTCGAGGGTTTCGTTGACGGGAGAGGCAGTCAGCATGGACGGCGGAATCAAGCCCGACCTCATGGTCGGTGGACGGCAGGAAGATGAATCCGTAAAGCTCCCTGATTACCTGGTTGACACCTACACATGGGCTTATCTGCGTCCGGCCAGCGTCCTTTTGCTGGATAATCCCTTTGTCGTCAGCGCCATCCTATGGGGCAATTTTTCGCGTCTGTTGCGGGCGACCTGCAGCGAATTCCAGCGGGGACAGCGGGTTCTTCAGGCAGCCAGCGTGTATGGCAACCTTTCTACCAGTCTCGCCGAGACCGTCGGCCGCGAGGGGCGTCTCGAAGTCATCGACATTGCCCCTATTCAGGTCGAAAACTGTCGCCGGAAGCTTGTCCGCTATCCGCAGGCATCCGTCAGGCTGGCGAATGCCGCGGCGCCGGGCGGCGGGCTCTATGACGGGGTGTGTTGTTTTTTTCTTCTCCATGAAATCCCGGATGATGAAAAACGCGCCGTCGTTAACGCACTGCTGCACAGCGTGGTCCCCGGCGGCAAGGTTGTCTTCGTCGACTATCACCGTTCGTGGCCATTTCATCCCACGCGGATGGTTATGGAAGGCGTGTTTCGTTGGCTGGAACCTTATGCCTACGGTCTGATCTGCCGTGAAATCAAGGATTTCGCGAGCGAGCCCGGGGAATTCCGTTGGCGCAAGGACACGTATTTCGGGGGGCTCTACCAGAAGGTGATCGCGGAGCGGAAGCATTAGAGTGCCCGCCGCATGCGACTTGAACGATAAACGGGAGCGCGCCGCACCGGCATTGGCTCACGGACAGCCCCAACGGTCCTGACATACACCTCCGCCACTGAACGGAATCATTCAGCCGTTTCCGTTGCTGAGGGTTCAGCTCGTGTGCAAGTCCTTTGGCCGCACAAACGCCTCAAGCCGGGCGGTCTCGGGACCGAGCTCGCGCCAATGGTCGATCGGCGCGGTCAGGATCGCAAGCGTGCCCGTCGGGTACTTGTTTGCGAGCTTGTCTCGGGCCGCCGTCTCGCCATCGCCGATCAGCATTAACGCCAACCGCTCCATGCCGGGGTTGTGGCCGATGATCATCACCGACGGCAATGCGTCGCTCAGCCGGCGCAGTCGTCGGAGCAGGGTCGGCGCCTCCGCATTGTAGATTCCCTTTTCGAAACGAATGGGAATGGCGGCGTCGAGTTTCTCCTCCATGCACTGAAGCGTTTCGCGCGTCCGCCGCGCCGGTGAGCAAAGAATTTGTCCAGGAACGATCCGGCGCCTTGAGACGTACTGCGCCATCGCCTTAGCGGCTTGGCGGCCTCGCTTGCTGAGTCGGCGATCGATGTCTTCCACACCCGGATCCCCCCAGCTCGATTTCGCATGCCGCAGCAGATAGATGGTTTTCAACGTCATCCCCTGATCGTTTGCTTGCGGGCGAGACTCTCGCACGGCGCGAGCGCGCGGCGCAACCATCGCCATCGCACTCAGTCGGCGCGGAAATAATAACGGTCGCGGCAGGGATAAAGGTTCCCTGCCGCGTTTCTCAAGAGATCCGCGCCAGATGGCGCGTGTTATTCCATCTCGGCGATGATCTGGCCGACTTTAACGGTATCGCCCGGCTGAGCGTGGAATCGCGCGATGACGCCCGGAGCGGTCGAGCGGATGATGTTCTCCATTTTCATGGCCTCGATGACGGCGATTTCGTCACCAGGCCCGACCTTGTCTCCCGGCTCGCGCGCCAACGAGCGTAACAGACCGGGCATGGGCGACACCACGTACTTGGACATGTCGGCCGCCTTCCGCTTGGGCATCAGCTTCGCCAGCTTGGCGACTTTCTGACGGTAGACGACGACGTTGATCTCGGCTCCGAGATGATAGAGGTGATAGCCAAGGCCCACACGCTCCACCTTGAAGCGCTCGGGAACGGCGTTGACGGTGCACCGCATCACCGGATCCCCGATTTGCCAGTCGCTGTGGACCGAAACGATGCGGCCGTTGACGAACAGGTCGAAGCCTTCTTCGGCGCTGCGCGCCGCGTCCTGTTCGACGGAGACGGGGAAGTGCTTGCCATCGACAACGACAACCCAATCCTTCAAAATTTGCCGTCGATACCCCGGCATCGCGCCGGTGATCCGCGCCGCGCGATGAAGATAGCGCAGATGCATGAGCGTGGCTGCCGCGAGCACCGCCTCTATCTCTTTTTCGTCGAGCGGGGCCGGGGAGAAGCCTTCCGGATATTCTTCCTCGATGAAGTTGGTGGTGAGTCGTGCTTCAAGGAATCGGGGATTGGCCATCAGCGCCGTCAGGAAGGCGATATTGTGCTCCACTCCCTTGATATAGAATTCATCGAGGGCCCGGCGCATTTGCGTAATGGCGCTGCCGCGATTCAGGTCCCACGTCGTCACCTTGGCGATCATCGGGTCGTAGAAGTGGGAAATCTCGCCGCCTTCGTAAATGCCGCTGTCGACCCTGACCTGATGAGACTCCTCCGGCGTGCGGTAACGCACGAGGCGGCCGACCGACGGCATGAACTTTCGGTTGGGATCCTCGGCGTAGATGCGGGCTTCAACTGCCCAGCCGTTCATTCTCACCTTGTCCTGGGTGATCGTCAGCCGCTCTCCCGCGGCAACGCGGATCATCCATTCGACAAGATCGATGCCGGTGGTGAACTCAGTCACCGAGTGCTCCACCTGCAAACGGGTATTCATCTCGAGAAAGTAATAGTTCTTGTTCTGGTCGACGATGAATTCGCACGTCCCCGCCGAGCTGTAGCCGACGGACTTGGCCAGCGCCACGGCCCGGCTGCCCATGTCATCGCGCATCGCCGGGTCGACGATGGGAGAGGGAGCTTCCTCGATGACCTTTTGATGGCGGCGTTGTATCGAGCATTCTCTCTCGCCGAGATGAATGACGTTGCCGTGGCCGTCGCCGAGCACCTGGATCTCGATGTGTCGCGGATGCTCGATGAATTTCTCGATGAATACCCGGTCGTCGCCAAAGCTCGATCGGGCTTCGGAACTCGCCAACCGAAAAGCCTCGCGCAGTTCCTGCTCGTTGCGGGCGATACGGATGCCTTTGCCGCCGCCGCCGGCGGCGGCCTTGAGCATCACCGGCAGGCCGATCTCACGCGCGACGCTGACCGCGGCGTCGGCGTCAGCCAAAGGGTCCCAATACCCTGGAACCGTCGGAACGCCGGCTTTATCGGCGGCGCGGTTGGCGGTGATCTTGTCGCCCATCATGGCGAGCACTTCCGGCTCCGGGCCGATGAACGTGATGCCGTTTTCGGCAAGCGCGCGGGCGAACTTGGCGTTCTCCGATAAAAATCCATAGCCCGGATGAACGGCATCGGCGCCCGTCTGCTTGCAGGCGGCGATGATCTTGTCCATCGCGAGATAGCTTTCGTTGGCGGGCGAGGGCCCGACGTGGACGGCTTCGTCGCAGACCTTGACATGAAGTCCGTATTTGTCCGCATCGGAGTAAATAGCGACCGTGCGGATTCCCATGCGCTGCGCAGTCCGGTTGATGCGGAGCACGATCTCGCCGCGATTGGCGATCAGTATTTTCTTGAACATTGCTTGTTTCCGACCTTAAAGGGGGCAATTCGCGTGCTTGCGGCGAATTTGCGTCACGTCCTTGTTGCGGAGCATGGTCAGCGCCTTGCATAGACGTCGGCGGGTGCTCTGCGGCATGATCACGTCGTCGATGAAGCCTCGCCGGGCGACGCCAAAGGGATTGGCGAAGGCTTTCCGGTATTCCTCCACCTTGGCCGCAAGCCGATCAGGATCCTTGCGGATTTCTTCGCTGGCGAGAATCTCGACGGCGCCCTTGGCCCCCATCACGGCGACTTCGGCGCTGGGCCAAGCGTAATTGATGTCGGCGCGAAGGTGCTTGGAGCCCATCACGTCGTAGGCGCCGCCGTAGGCCTTGCGCGTAATCACCGTCACCTTGGGAACGGTGGCCTCGGCGTATGCGTAAAGCAGCTTGGCGCCGTGGCGAATGATGCCGGCATGCTCCTGACCGACGCCGGGAAGGAAGCCTGGAACATCCACGAGCGTGACGATCGGTATGTTGAAGGCGTCGCAGAAGCGGACGAAGCGGGCGCCCTTGATCGAGGCGTCGATATCCAGACAGCCGGCGAGCACCATCGGCTGGTTGGCGACGATGCCGGTCGTCATGCCATTGAGGCGGCCGAAGCCGACGATGATGTTGGGGGCGTAGTCGGGCTTAATCTCGAAAAACAGGCCTTCGTCGACAATCTTGATGATCAGTTCCTTGATGTCATAGGGAGCGTTGGAATTATCGGGAACCAACGTGTTCAACGACGGCTCGATCCGGTCGATGCTGTCGATGGTCGGGCGAACCGGCATCTCGCTTCGGTTCGAGGAGGGCAGGAAGTTGATCAGACGCCGCACGTAAAGAAGCGCTTCCACATCGTTGTCGAAAGCGCGGTCGGCAACGCCGGATTTGGAGGTATGGACATCGGCGCCGCCCAGCGCCTCATGCGTGATCTCTTCGCTGGTTACCGTCTTCAGGACATCGGGACCCGTCACGTACATATGCGCCGTCTCCCGCACCATGAAGACGAAATCGGTCAATGCGGGCGAGTACACCGCGCCGCCCGCGCATGGCCCCATGATGACGGAAATCTGAGGTATGACGCCGGAAGCATCGACATTGCGTTGGAACACTTCCGCATATCCGGCAAGAGAGGCGACGCCCTCTTGAATTCGCGCGCCTCCGGAATCGTTCAGGCCGACCACGGGGGCGCCGATTTTCATTGCCTGATCCAAAATCTTGCAGATTTTTTCGGCATGGGCCTCGGAGAGGCTTCCGCCGAAGACAGTGAAGTCCTGGCTATAGACGAAAACGGGACGACCGTTGATGGTGCCGAAACCGGTCACCACGCCATCGCCGGGGATTTGAGTGTTGGCCATGTTGAAGGCAGTGCAACGATGCTCAACGAACATGTCCCATTCTTCGAACGAGTCGGGATCGAACAGAACCTCAAGCCGCTCACGGGCGGTAAGTTTTCCCCGCTTGTGCTGGGCGTCGATCCGCTTTTGGCCTCCACCTTCCCGCGCCTGCGACCGCTTTTGCTCCAGTAGCTCGATGATTTCGCGCATGGCCCACCTTCTCTTTTTCGCTTATGCAGCACAGTACAGCACACCAGCGTGGTTTTGCTGATAGGAAAATACTTTTTTGTGCACCGTTGCAGAGTTGTTGTAAGGAAAAAATCCTAGAAAGTTCGGCGCTGCCGCTGCTGTCTCACAGCTTGTTGATATTGCGTTGCAGCAAGAACATGCCTCCGCGCCGTCCTCTCCGTTACGCCGGCGCTTTTCTTGATTTCCCCTATACGCGAAGGTACGGTCCCACCGATAATCCAAGTGCAGCAACCGAAAACCGCGGGGAAGCGCAACCATGGCCGCCAGCGTCAAGTGCATCGTTGTTCACATTTCCGACGATCGAAAACATACGCTGCGACTGCATGTGGCGGCGTCGTTGGCGCGCCGTTTTCACGCGCATCTGAACGCCGTTTATGCGAAACCGCCGGTCAACTATCCCGCTCCCGCGGTCGGCCGAACGCTGTCCATGCAGTATTTGGATGACGCGACGGAACGAGAGGAACAGCACAGCATGCAGATCAGGCGCGAAGTGGCGGAGGTCTGCAAGGATCTGCCGTCATGGGAGTGGCATCAGCATTTCGGCGATGTCGAAAAAATCATTGCCCGTTATTCGCACTTGGCTGATCTGGTGATTGCGGAACAAACGCCTCGCAACGCCGTCGAGGAAGTCTTGCTGACCGATCTGGCGAACAATCTGGTGAGGGCGACAGGCTGTCCGATGCTTCTCCTCCCTTGGGAGTGGTCGCCGGGGCCGATCGGAACCCGGATCCTGATCGCCTGGAAGGATAGCCGGGAAGCAAGCGCCGCGCTGCGCGTCTCAATGGATTTTCTGCGCCAAGCCGATGAGGTTTTCATTATCGCGGCGCCGGAAGTGGACATGGAAATTCCCGGCAGCGATATCGTGCGCTACCTGAAGTGCCACGATGTTCATGGCAAGGTCATCGGGACAAGCACCGCCGACGGGCATGAAATCCTCGATATCGCCTCGGAGTACGGCTGCGACATGCTGGTCATGGGGGCTTATGTTCATTCGCGCATGCGCGAGTTCCTGCTCGGCGGGGTGACCGACACCATCATGCGGCACACGACGATCCCGGTCCTGATGCGGCATTAGGGTAGGCGCTTCGCGATCGGGAGGATAGGCGGCGAGCGCAGATCAAGCGCGCTCATTGCTGTCGGGCCCGGCACGTTGCCGGACGCTCGCTGCCGCCAATCAGACAAAGAAAATGAGCGTCAAGAGGGCGAACAGCGGCAGCAAAAAGATCGCCGACCAAGCCAGATATCCAAAGAAGCTGGGCATGCGAATGCCGCTTGTTTCGGCAATGGCCTTGACCATGAAGTTCGGGGCATTGCCGATGTAACTGTTGGCGCCCATAAAGACGGCTCCGACGGAAATTGCCACAAGCGTATTGGACAGGGGGCCCATCAACGCCTGGGGATCGCCGCCGGCGGCGTTGAAAAATACGAGATAGGTGGGGGCGTTATCGAGAAAACTCGAAAGCAGGCCGGTGACCCAGAAATACATGGCGTTGACGGGCTGTCCACCGTGACTGACGCCGTCGATAACGGCGCGCAAATCCCCCGCCTGACCGGCCTTGAGGATGGCGATCACCGGAATAATCGTCACGAATATGCCGGCGAACAACTTTGCCACCTCGATGATGGGGTGCCAGTTGAACGCATTGGCATGGCGGTGCTGACGGTCCGTAAACCGCCATGAAATCCATGCGATGAGCAACAAGGCGCCATCCCGCGCGATGTTTTGCAATTCAATGTCAACGTGATAGATCGTGATCGAAACCCCTGGATCCCATACGCCGCTCATCAGCACGGCGCCAATGACGCCGGCCAACAGCACAATGTTTGGCAGGCCGCTTATCCGAACCTTCGTTTTAATCCCGCCGCTCGTCGGGGGGCTGGCTTCTTTGCGGAAATACCAGGTATCGAGGAGGAAAAAAATCAACAGGAGCGGACCAGCCATAACGAGTACCGGAAAAAATAAATGCACAGTAGGCCAGAAGAAATTTACCCCTTTCAAAAAACCCAGAAACAATGGTGGATCGCCAAGCGGCGTCAATCCTCCTCCGATGTTGCTCACCAGGAAAATGAAAAAAATGATCACGTGAACCTTGTGGCGGCGTTCGGCGTTGGCGCGCAGGACGGGGCGTATCAGCAGCATCGATGCGCCCGTGGTGCCCGTCCAACTGGCGATGGCCGTGCCGAAGGCAAGAAAGGCGGTGTTGCTGGTGGGGGTGCCGCGCAAGCTTCCCCCGACATGAATCCCTCCGGCAACCGTGAACAGCGCCAATAATAAGATAATAAAGGGGAGGTATTCTAAAGAAAGAAGATGAATGATTTCAAATAAAGTAATTTGCCAGCCCACGATCAGTAACATTGGAACGATTACAAGAGCTGTCCAAAGCGCCGAGATCTTGCCGAAATGACGTTCCCAGAAATGAGGCGCCAGCAACGGCAAGATCGCTATCGACAGCAGGATGCCGGCGAACGGAACGCCCCAGATCAAGCTGAGCTCCGAGCCATCGAGATGCAGATGAGGCGGCAGGACGCCGCCATGAGCCGCGGGAGCGGGGGGATGCGCGGCGTGTCCGGCGGCTGGCGCGAAGCCAGCCACAAATGCGGCAATGGCAGCCTTTTTGTTCATAGATGTCCCCAGGATTAGGCCTGTCCTGGCTTCGATGTTAGCGACTTCATCCTGTTCCAGACAACACTTACCATTGCGACCTTTACCCAAGATATCACACAGAGCCGAGTGGGATATAGGGACAGGCGCGCAGGACGGGGCGTATCAGCAGCATCGACAGCGGCGGGGCCAGAGTGGACTCCTCTGCGCATTACGCTCCAAGCGGCCTTTCGCTCTTCCGCAGGTTCGGGCAGCGTGCTAGTTTCCGCGCCAGGGTGCGGGCGCGTGACGGAATACGCAAACATCCGGATAGAGTTGTGAGGTCAAGCTCTCGATGTTGAGAGCAAGGGAGGAATGAGACCGATGTTAGAAGGCAAGGTACTGATCGCTCAAGGCGGCGGGCCGACGGCGGTGATCAATGAGTCGCTGGTCGGCGCGGTGATCGAATCGCGTAAGATTCCGACAGTTGAGCGCGTTTATGGCGCCCATCACGGCGTGCGCGGAATCATCAACGAGGACCTCGTCGACCTTACGCGAGAAACCACGCACAACCTCGAGATGGTGGCGCGCACACCGGCGGCGGCGCTGGGCTCGACCCGCGACAAGCCGGACGCCAAGTACTGCGCGGAAATCTTCAAGGTCTGCCAAGCGCATGATATTCGGACGTTTTTCTATATCGGCGGCAACGATTCTTCCGATACGGCGCGCATCGTACGCTTGGAAGCGGAAAAGGCCGGCTACGGGCTTAACTGCGTGCATATCCCCAAGACCATCGATAATGACCTCGTCATCAACGATCATACGCCGGGCTTTCCGTCGGCGGCGCGCTATGTCGCGCTGGCCTTCGCGGGAGCGAACCTGGACAACCGCGCGCTGCCGGGCGTCTATATCGCCGTGGTCATGGGCCGCCATGCCGGCTTCCTCACCGCCGCGTCGGCGCTCGGCCGCAAGTTTCAAGACGATGGACCGCACCTGATCTACATGCCGGAGCGGACCTTCAGCCTCGATGATTTCACGAAGGACGTCCAGGATATCTATACCAAGTACGGCCGCTGCATCGTCGCGGTGTCGGAAGGCGTTCATGACGCGTCGGGCGAGCCGATCGCAACCAAGCTCGTCTCAAAGGTCGAGCGGGATGCGCACGGCAACGTCCAGCTCTCGGGAACCAGCGTTCTTGGCGATTTGCTCGCCGACCACATCAGGGCGAACACCAACATCAGCCGCGTGCGCGCCGATACGCTGGGCTACACGCAGCGCTCCTTCCTTGGCGTCGTCTCCGATGTCGACGCGCGCGAAGCTCGGGAAGTGGGCGAAAAGGCGGTGCAATACGCCCACTTCGGCGACTCGAAAGGCCACCATTCAGGATCGGTGACCATTCACCGCACCGGCTTTTATTCCGTGCGTTATCATCTCTCCGCCCTTGAAGACATCGGCGGCAAGACCAAGACGATGCCGGACGAATTCATCCACGAGAATGGTCATGACGTGAGCGACCAATTCTTGCTCTATTTGCGCCCACTGCTTGGCTCGGGATTCCCCGATGCGGCGCAATTGCGGATTTACACCGTGCCAAAGATCCTGAAGGCGCAGAAGGCGGCTCAGTAAGCCAGTAGGGCTTGATCAGGAATCTCTTTGCATGGACAGGAAGGCGCCCGATCGTGCACCGGGCGCTTTCGCTGTCTTGCGTCGGCCATCAAAACCCGGATCGCGTTTCCCTGTTAATCGCCGGTTTGCCGGTTACGTCGCGATCAAGGCGGCGTCGTCGATCTGAAGTTGCACCTGGTCTTTCCCTCCACGTCTGTCCATGCGCAACCGCCCGGCGATGTGCATCGGCGCGCCCTTGTGCCGCAGCAGCGCCTGCCCGATGGGACCATCGGCGCAGCGAAAGGCGATGGCGTTAAGACGTCTCTCCGCGGCATCCCCCAACACGCAACGGACATGCCCGCCGCGCGAGACGGACGTATGGACGATCCGCGCCATCGGGATCGCGAAACGCGGTTCAGGATTGCCAATGCCGAAGGGGCCGGCCTGGGCAACAACAGCCGATAGGGAAGCCGAAGCGCCACTGACGGTGAAGGTGCCATCGAGGTAAAGGGTGGGCAGCACTGCCGCCGCCTGCACCGCCGCGGCGAGACGATCGGCGAGGAACGCGCGCAACTCATCCAGGCGGCTTTCCGCGACGCTGAAGCCGGCCGCCATGGCGTGGCCGCCGCCCCTGAGAAGCAAGCCGGCCTCGCGGGCCGCGATGACCGCGGCGCCGAGGTCGGCGCCGGCAATGGATCGGCCTGATCCCGTCCCGACGCCGTCGCGAAGCGCAACGACGCAGGCTGGACAATTGAAGCGCTCGACGAGCCGGCTGGCGACGATTCCGACCACGCCGGGATGCCAACCCTGTCCCGCAGCCATCAGCACCGTGGCGCCGCCCGCTGCGATCGGCTGCATGGCGATCTGCGTGAACGCTTCCTGGAGAACGGAGGCTTCGATCTCCTGTCGCGCGCGGTTGGCAAGGTCGAGGCGGCGCGCCATATCGGCCGCTTCCGCCTGGTCCTCGCTGGCGAGAAGACGAGCGCCCAATCCCGCCTCGCCAACGCGGCCGGCGGCGTTGATGCGCGGGCCGAAGACGAAACCGGCATGATAAGGGCCGGGAGGCGCATCCAGCCCGGCGACCGCGGCAAGCGCTTTCAGACCCTGGTTGCTCCACTGCGCCATCACCTTGAGGCCCTGAACAACCAGCGTCCGGTTGACGCCTTTCAAGGGCACAAGATCGCAAAGAGTCCCCAGGGCAACGAGATCAAGCCATAAACGCAGATCGGGTTCGGACTGGCCAGGATGGTAAAA
This sequence comes from uncultured Rhodospirillaceae bacterium, assembly GCA_964603915.1. GTDB lineage: Bacteria > Pseudomonadota > Alphaproteobacteria > Rhodospirillales > Defluviicoccaceae > REEP01. The sequence goes on along the minus strand of CAZRWU010000001.1, from coordinate 37,313 downwards.
GCCCCGGTTGCGGAGCGCGCGGTTGACAGCCACAACCAGCAGGAAGGTTACGCCGACTGCCGCAAGGTGACCCTGATCGCTTGAATCGTCCATCCGGTTGGGGTTGATGACCGCCGTCGCCGGCGGCAACTGAGCCTCCACCGCATGGTGATCAACGACGACAACGTCAAGCCCGGCTTGCGCCGCGGCGCTCAACGCTTCATGGGCGGATGTGCCGCAATCGACGGTGACGACAACGGCAATGCCATCCTGGCGTAGTTGTAGGAGCGCTTCTTTGGTCGGTCCATAACCTTCGCTGAGGCGGTCCGGGACGTAAACACGAAGAGGACGACCAAGGGCGGCGAAGAACCGCGCCAGCAGAGCGGCCGACGTGGCGCCGTCAACATCGTAATCGGCAAAGACCGCTATCGGTTCGTTCCGGCGGATCGCCTCGGCCAGTCGGGCGGCGCCCGTCTCCATGTCGGTAAGCCGGCTCGGGTCGGGCAGGGATGCGCGCAATGTCGGATTGAGGAAGTCATCCGCTTGATCGATTGGCACGCCCCGTCCCGCCAGCACGCGGCCGACGATTTCGGGCACCGCCAGCCGCTGCGCCATCGCCAGCGCGGCCCGCGTGTCGAAGGGGCGGAAGAGCCAGCGTTTTCCGGAGACGGAGCGCTCGACGCCAAGCACGATATCGGAGAACTCTGCACGGTTCGTTGCCGTTACGGCGTCCAAAGGCAGCCCTCTAGAATGGCTCGATGCGGATCATGCGTGGCGGCTCCACGCATGTTTCGAGCGCGAAAATGGCATCGAGAGCCCGCACCATGGCTCCTTCCTCGGAATCGTGCGTCGTCAGCACAACCGGCACGGCCTCTCCCGGGGTGCGAGCGCGTTGAATCACGGCTTCCATCGAAACGGCATGATCGCGCAAGATGGCGGCAATATCGGCGAACACGCCGGGCTTGTCGAGCACCATGAGGCGGACATAGTAGGCGCCGCGATGACTATCCATCGCGGCGGCGGGCAGGTCGCGCAGTTGCGATGCCGGCACCGCGAATGTCGGCACCCGCTGGCCTCTCGCGATGTCGGAAATGTCGGCGACCACGGCCGAAGCGGTCGGCCGCTCGCCCGCGCCGCGCCCCACTTGCATGATGGTATCGACAAAATCGCCATCGGCGACGATGGCGTTGAACACGCCTTCGACATGAGCGATCGGCGCACCAAGCGGCACCATGCACGGATGGACACGCCGCTCGACACCCGACGCCGTCAGCTTGGCGATGCCGAGCAGCTTGATGCGATAGCCCAGTTCCTCGGCGAAAGCGATGTCCACCGCGGATATGTAACGGATCCCCTCGACGTGAATGGCGGCGAAATCGACGGTGCAACCGAAAGCGACGCTGGCGAGAATGGCGAGCTTGTGCGCGGTGTCGATCCCATCGACATCGAAGCTGGGATCGGCTTCCGCATACCCGAGCGCCTGCGCTTCCGCCAAGACCTCAGCGAACTCCCTCCCGCCCTCGCGCATCGCGGTCAAGATGTAGTTGCTCGTTCCGTTAAGAATGCCATAGATACGCGTGTGGGCGTTGCCGACGAGCCCTTCCCGCAACGACTTGATAATGGGAATTCCGCCGCCGACGGCGGCTTCGTAGGCAAGGGAAACGCCAGCGGCTTCCGCCGCCTTGGCCAGCGCAGTGCCGTGATGAGCGATCAGCGCCTTGTTGGCGGTGACGACATGGCGGCCGGCGGCGATGGCCGCCTCGCACACCGCCTTGGCCACGCCTTCGGACCCGCCGATCAGCTCGACGACGACATCCGCATCGGCGCTTTGCGCCATCGCCACCGCATCGTGATGCCAAACGCAATCTTGAAGGGCGAGGCCCCTGTCTCGGCGGTCCAGGTCCGAGACCGCGGTGATGACGATGTCGCGTCCGGTGCGCTGCCGCAAAAGCCCGCTATTGGTCTGCAGCAGCCTGGCTGTGCCGGCGCCGACCGTCCCCAGGCCGGCAATGGCGACGCGCAGAGGATCTTGCATGCTCGCTGCTCTTGCGCCGGTTATTCGGCTGCTTCGGTGCCGTCGATCACGTTGTGATAGCGGCTAAGGAAGGCCTTGATGCTGCGCACGGCCTGGCGGATCCGGTGGGTGTTCTCGACAAGAGCGAAGCGAACGTGATTGTCGCCATGTTCGCCGAAGCCAATTCCCGGCGAGACCGCGACCTTCGCTTCCCGAAGCACGAGCTTTGAGAATTCGAGCGAACCGAGGTGCTGGAAGGCAGGCGGAATCGGAGCCCAGGCGAACATCGTCGCCAGCGGCGAGGGCACATCCCAGCCGGCGGCAACCAAGCCTGAAATCAACACGTCGCGGCGTTGACGGTAGTGCTCCCGCATCTCCACCACGCACTCCTGCGGGCCGTTGAGAGCCGCCGTCGCCGCGACCTGAATCGGTGTGAACGCGCCGTAGTCGACATAGGACTTCACCCGGGCCAGCGCCGCGATCAACGTCCGATTGCCGCAAGCGAAACCAATTCGCCAGCCAGGCATCGAATAGGTCTTGCTCATCGAAGTGAATTCGACGGCGACGTCCTTGGCGCCGGGCACCTGAAGAATCGACGGCGGCGGGTTGTCGTTGAAGTAAATTTCTGCGTAGGCGAGATCGGAGAGAACATAGATCTCTTGCTGCCGGCAAAAATTCACGACCTCGGCGTAAAAGTCGAGAGTGGCAAGCTCGGCGGTCGGATTGTTCGGATAATTCAGCAGAACCGCCGTCGGCTTGGGCACGCTGTGCTTCACGGCGCGGTGCAGGGCGGCAAGCAAATCGCCGTCGGCGGCGACGGGAATGTTGCGCACGGCGGCGCCGGCAATGATGAAGCCGAACTGATGAATCGGGTAGCTCGGATTGGGCACGAGGATGACGTCGCCGGGGCTGGTGATCGCGCCCGCGAGGTTCGCCAACCCTTCCTTGGATCCGATGGTGACGACCGCTTCCGTCTCCGGATCGATGTCGACGCCGAAACGGCGGCCGTAGTAGCCGGCCAACGCCCGCCGCAAGCCTTTAATGCCTCGCGACTCGGAGTAGCGATGCGTCCGCGGATCCTGCGCCGCCTCGGTCAATTTGTCGACGATGTGTTTCGGCGTTGGGAAGTCGGGGTTGCCCATGCCAAAGTCGATGATGTCTTCGCCTGCGGACCGGGCCCGCGCCTTCATGGCGTTGACCTCGGCAAACACGTAAGGCGGCAGACGCCGGATGGCATGGAATTCGCTTTGCATGATACTCCTCACATGGACAGCCGGCTGGGCGGGCCGGAGTCGCGTTCGATAACGCCTCGATGCAGGCGCTCAATAGTTCCGACTATAGAATGATCGCTTCAAGCAAGCCACCGTCGGATGCGCTTGCGGCGGTTTATGCCGGCATCCGAAGCACCGGCGCAATCCACGCTAAATTAGCAGCCCTTCGGAACCAACTCTAGTAAACGAAGTAGATTTCCGTGGCCTGCCCCACGCTGTCCTCCGGCGCCGCCGAACCGGCCACCGCCACGGCGCGAATTTCCTCTCTTCTTACGCCAAGCCGCATCAATTCTCGCGCGACTAGACTGGCTCTTTCAAGCGCGATCTGATCGTTCTCCGCCGCGTCTTGCGCAGAATCATCGCCGCCACGACCATCGCCGCCGTGCGACATCACCCGAATCATGCCGCCGCGTTGTTGATGCAGGGCAGCCACCTGGCGCAGTATGTTTCGCTCGGAATCGCCAAACTCCGTGGCATTCCCGCTGAACTGAATGGTGGCGATAAGCTCCGAGCGCGCCGCCGAGCCGGGCCTTTGATCAAGGGCCGCCATATTTTCCTCGGCCGGTCTGTTTTGGATTTCTTCCGCAGAGGAATTTTCCGGCGCGTCCACGCCGGAAGCCGGGATCGATGCCGCACCGCCGCCGACGGCAGCGGAGCGGAGCGGCGGCGGCGGGGGCAGGGCGGTGGCCGTCGCCGGGGCCGAATCAGGTGTCGCCAAGCGCGGTTGCGTCTGCGACGGCACGCTCGACAGGCCAAGAGTTGCAGGCGGCGCATTGCTGAACTGAGGACGCGGCGGCGGCGCCGGACTCGCCGACGGCGGCGGTGGGGCGTCGCTGAAGACGACCCGGCCCTGGGATCGGGTTCCCTGTGCGCCCGCGACCGCAGCCGGCCGCGAACCTTGCGCCGGAGCGGAAGCGGTCGGACCTTCGGCGCGTTCCGCGCCAACCGTTGGCCTGCGCGAGTTTACGGGACGTTGCGCTCCCCCTTCGGCTGTCGCCGCCGCAGCGGGGCCAAGCTGGGTGCGGATCACTTCCGGCGCGGTGGTCGAGGCCACGACGGGCGCACCCTCCGAGGCCATCGGCAAGGCCATGCGGCGTTCGCCGGACATCCCCTGGAGAGGAATGCTCAAGTCCGAATGACGAGCGCGGGCGCGATCGGCGACCAATCCCTCGGTCAACTGAGCGGTTTCCGCCGGTGACCGTACCACGGGTCGCTCAGGCCCCTCCCCAAGATTCGGGAATGGCTGATCGCGCGCAGGAATCTCCGGCGGCCGGTAGGTGGATGCGGTTGTTTCGGGTGAGGTCGTCTCTGTGTCCGCCGCCGTGCCGCCGAATACGGCATGCTCGGCGCTTTTGTACCATTCGACAGGGTTGACCGCGTCCGGAACGGATGAGCACGCGCCGACAGCCGTCACCAGCGAAACCGCGATGCCGAGGCGGGCGCCGCCTCGACCCGCCCGATGGCGCGCATTGTTGCGATAAGCCGTGTTCGCCATGGTCTCCTTCCCGTGCCCATGCCAACTTGGAGCTTCGTTTCGTGCACCAACGTTGCCCAGCCGCCGTCGACGGCTTATAAACTCATGATATACATTCATGGCCCGGTACATGTGCCCGCTACCGATGAGGCGGCACGGCATGCACGCGTTGGCGGTGCAGCGATTCGACGCTTGCCCTGTAAGCATAAGGATTGAGTCATGGCCGATCAACAAGGCTCGGACCGCATCTTGTCTGACCCTGCCCAATTGGCGCGTTCCTTGGCCGACATCGCCGACCGCAGCCAGCGCCTTCTCACCGATTGGATGACGAGGAACGCCCTCGCCGGTTCGCGCGCCGTCGTCTCCGAATCCCTCGATATCGCAGGCAGTTTCGCGGATCTCACCACGCACATGGTGACCGACCCGGCGCGCATTGCGCAGGCGCAGGTATCCTTGTGGACCGCCTACATGGAGCTGTGGCAGAACACGGCGACTCGGATGCTTGGGTTTCAGACAGATCCGCTTTACGAGCCGCTCAAGGGCGACCTGCGGTTTCAACACCCGGCGTGGCGGGAAAACGAAATCTTCAATTACATCAAGCAGTCTTACCTTCTCGTTTCCCGCTGGCTGGAGCGAACGATTCATGACGTTCACAACGTCGATCGTACGACGAAGCAAAAGGTCGAATTCTACACGCGGCAGTTCATCAACGCCGTGTCTCCCACCAACTTTGCCTTCACCAACCCCGAGGTGATCCAGGCGACAATCGAATCGGGCGGCGAGAATCTGCTTCGCGGCCTGGAAAGCCTGCTCTCCGATCTGGAGAGGGGTACCACGCTTGAAGGAATCGGCTCGATATGGGACCCGCGCTTCGCGGTTGGCAAGACGGTGGCGACATCTCCCGGAAAGGTGATCTACCGCAACGATTTGATGGAGTTGATCCAGTATAGCCCGACAACCGACATGGTCCTCAAGCGGCCGCTTCTGTTCATCCCGCCGTGGATCAACAAGTTCTATATCGTTGATCTTGGGGAGAGCAAATCGTGGGTCAAATGGGCCGTCGCGCAGGGCCACACGGTTTTTCTGATTTCATGGGTGAACCCGACCGGGCGAGTCGCCGAGAAGCGATTCGAGGACTATCTGCGCGAGGGGCCCTTGACCGCTCTCGACGTGATCCGGCAAGCAACCGGAGAGGCCGAGGTCAATGCCGTGGCGTATTGCGTGGGCGGCGTCCTTCTCGCCGCAGCGATGGCTTATCTTGCCGGCAGGGGCGACGAATCGATCGCCACCGGCACCTTCCTCGCCACCTTGCTCGATTTCTCCGAACCTGGCGAACTCGGCGTGTTCATCGACGAAGCCACCATCGCGGAATTTCGAGAGGCAACGGCGATCGAGGGGCGGCCCGAGGCGGGCCGGATGGCGACTTTCAATCTTCTTCGGGAAAACGATTTGATCTGGTCGTTCGTCGTCAATAATTACCTGCTTGGCAAGGATTCCTTCCCCTTCGACTTGCTTTACTGGAATTGCGACGCGACGGCCATGCCGTATGTCATGCATGCGTTTTACCTGCAGAAAATTTACAAGGAGAACGTCCTGGTCAAGCCGGGGGGAATGACGCTCGCCGGCGACGCCATCGACCTGCGCAAGGTTCGCGCTCCGACGTATTTCCTGTCGACCCGCGAGGACCACATCGCTCCGTGGCGTTCCGCCTACAAGGGAATGCGCCTGCTTTCCGGCCCTGTGCGCTTCACGTTGGCGGGCTGTGGCCATATTTCCGGCATCATCAACCCGCCGGCGGGAAACAGGCACGGCTACTGGACCTCGGACCGCACGCCGCCGGCCGATCCGGAAAGCTGGCTTTCCAAGTCCAAACGGCGCGAAGGCTCGTGGTGGACCGATTGGGACGCATGGGTGAAGCGGCAGTCAGGTCAAGGAAACATGGTATCCGCCCGGGTTCCCGGCGGCGGCGCGTTGACAGCTCTGGGAGATGCTCCGGGCTCTTATGTCATGCCGCTGTAGGCGCGGAACTTTCTCGCCATCTCGCCGTTGTTGGTGACGGCCATGCAAATGATGGGCAGGGAGCAACGCAGATGACCACGCAATCTCAACTTAATCAGGACGAGAGAGGCCGGCTGATTTCGGCGGACAAGGTGGAGGGCACCGCTGTTTACAATCCCGCGGGGGACAAGGTCGGAACCGTCTCCAACATCATGATCGACAAGATTTCGGGCAGGGTGGCCTATGCCGTACTCAGCGCGGGCGGCATCCTAGGAATGGGCAAGGAGAGCATTGCGCTGCCCTGGAACGTGCTGAAGTACAACACCGATAAAGGCGGCTATGTGGTTGACGTGGATCGCGCCAAGCTTGAGGAGGCTCCGCAGATGGCGTCCAGCGACCTGCGGCAGCTTGAGGACCGGGATTTCGAGAAACACATTCACGACTATTACAACATCGATCCCTATTGGACGTTTGCCGGTTAGGCTGTCGTCCATTCTTCTCGATCCGTCTTGAGTGGCTCCGGCGGACACGGTTTCGCCCGGAGCCACTCATAGACGCCCCCGGCCGCCCTGCGCCGCATCGGGCGGCTTTTTCACGCTGTCCCCGTTCTGTTCCTTTCAAAGCGGAGGAAATGCTTTGCCAGCGTGGCGGTTGGTGGTACGGCTCGCGTGCCAACCGTTTCTCCTCCTGCCGTCCGGAACAGAACCGCAATGACCTCCTTGACTGTTCATTTTCAAAAGCCGGCTGATTGGGCTGAGCCGGTAAACATTCATTTTTGGGAGACGCGCCCGGGTGCAGACGGCACCGAATGGCCGGGAGCGGCGATGACGGCCGAAGGAAACGGCTGGTACGTCTATCGCTTCGAGAGCGTAGAAGCCGCCAGCATCGTGTTCAACGATGGCCGTGGCCGGCAAACCGGCAACCTGCGCCGGGAGAGCGATGGCTGGTACCGCGACGGCCGGTGGTTCGAGCAACAAGAGCCCGCGCCTCCACCGGCGCCTTCGGCCAGCGATAGGCAAACGCCCGTGGAAAGTGTCGGCGACGCAGCGACAGGGGCGCAATCCCGGATCGATAGCCGGAACAGCGGCTCGGACTTCCGAGAAGAGACCATTTACTTCCTGATCACCACCCGGTTCTATGACGGCGATCCGTCGAACAACTTTTTCTGCCGCGACCGCATCAAGTTCAATGCTCGCGGCGAGGCCGAAGATCCCCACTGGCGGGGCGATTTCAAGGGATTGATCGAGCGTCTCGACTACATCCGCGATCTCGGTTTTACCGCCATCTGGATCACGCCGCCGGTCGAAAACCGCAGCGGCCTCGATTATCACGGTTATCACCCCTATGACTGGACTCGCATCGATCCGCGCCTGGAATCGCCCGGGTACACATATCAAGACTTGATTGACGAGGCGCATGCCCGGGGCATGAAGATCATTCAGGACGTGGTGATCAACCACTCATGCCAATTCGGTATTCGCGGCAAGGTCTGGATCGATCATCTGCCGATGAAATATTACGTTCCGCAAGGCTCGGAACAGGGACGCGTCGACCATGGTCCCTACAAGGGGAACCTTGGCAACTATGCCTGGCCCAATCGCGATGACATCGACAATCCGCTCGCGCCCGGCTGGTACCGCGAACGGCACGCAACGGACCCGGAGGGCAGAACGCCCCTGGTCGATCCCAAGACGGGCGAGACGGTGCCCAAGGCCGGCTACGATCCCAACCGTTTTTTCGGCATCGACGCCAATACGCTCGATCCGGAGTGGTATCATCAGGAAGGCTTTATCATGGGGGGCGATTGGGAAAGCGCGGCCCTGCAGACCAAGCATATCGCCGGAGACTGCATCGATCTCGCGACGCGGCGGCAAAACGTCAAGGATTATATCATCGGCGCGATCAACCGTTATCTTGACATGGGAGTCGACGCGTTGCGCATCGACACCGTCAAGCATATCGAGCGCAACAATCTTCTCGAGTACGTCAACGCCTGGAAGGCGCACAAGCCTGGGTTGTTCGTGTTTGGCGAGAACCTGGTCAAGGGCTACGGCTGGGGCGACCTCGGCGGCGGCGACAACGGACCCTCGTTCATCCGGCCGTGGTGGTACACCCGCCTCGGCGACGATCCGCGGAACCCCAATTCCGGCGGCGACTCCGGCTTTGCCGTTCTCGACTTCGGCCTGTTCTCCACCTTCCGCGACACCGTCAGCCGGGGCACCTACGCCAATACCGGACAAATCCTCAGCATGGACTGGATTTACGGGGATCCCACCACGCTCGTCACCTTCCTGCAGAACCACGACGTCGGGCCGGACAACGATTTCCGCTTTCGCTTCAAGGGAGAGCAATGGATGGCCGCGGCGGCCTACAACCTGATCTGGACGGCGCGCGGAATTCCCTGTCTCTATTATGGCGAGGAGATCGAATTCATGAAGGGAGCGCCCCAGGATGTGGTCGAGGAAAACGATACCTTGGACCGCACCGGCCGCGCCTATTTCGGCGATCATCTGACCGAGGAGCGGATCGAGGAGACTCAGGCCAATCCGCTATACCAGCACATCAAGCGACTCAATCAGATCCGGCGGGCGGTTCCCGCGTTGCAGAAGGCGCCCATGAGCCAAGTACAGGAATGGGGTGCGGGCATGAGCTTCGTGCGCGACTATCGTGACGCCGAAAGCTGCGCGGTTGTGGGCCTTGCTATCGCCGGCGATCAACAGATAACCGTCACCGGCGTGCGCCGCGGCGTCTATCGGGACGCGGTAACGGGCAATGAAATTCAGGTTGGCGACGGCAGTCTCTCGTTTCACGTTCGCGCCAACTCAGCCGGCATCTATGTACTCGACGGCCCCGGCAAGATCGGCGTCGACGGCGCGTATCTGCGCTGAGCCTTGATCGCAACGATCCACAGCCGAGAATGGCGGGACAACGTCAGACAAGATCCGACAAGAAACACGGCAAGCAACGGCGACCGCACGTCGGGCGGTACATCCTCAGCGGCATTCTTACGGTCGTCCCGTTGTGGATTACCTGGATCGTCTTCGACTTTGTTTTTCGTCAGTTTTCGTATCTGGGCATGCCGTGGGTTCGCGCCTTCTCGCGCACCATCCGCGAAGAGTCCCCCACGACGGCAGCCATTCTTTTGGAGCCATGGTTTCAGGAGCTTCTTGCCGTCCTCATTACCCTGATCGGCTTGTATGTCATCGGCTGGGCCGCCAACAAGGTCGTCGGCAGGCGGATCCTGCGCTTCATCGAAGCGATGTTCGATCGCATTCCGTTCGTCAAGCCGGTTTACGGTTCGGTCAAGAAGCTTGTCGGCGTCATGCAGGAAAAGCCGGAAGGCGTGCAACGGGTGGTTCTGATCGAGTTCCCATCGACGCGGATGAAGGCGGTCGGCTTTGTCACCCGGACGTTGGTCGACGACGAAACCGGTCAAATGCTGGCTGCCGTCTATGTGCCGACGACTCCCAATCCCACGTCGGGATACCTTGAGATCGTGCCCCTGGAACGCGTGACGTCGACAGACTGGACCATCAACGAGGCGATGAACTTTGTCATTTCCGGCGGCGCGGTGGCGCCGGACCGATTTCGCTTTTCGGCTCCGATGGATGAAGAGGCCATGAAGACCGCCCGACGTGAGGACGCGGCAACCGCAACCGTAACCTCCCCCCGTCCCGGCGATTCCCCCAACGACACCCTTGGCCCCGCCAATCGCTGATCCGCCTGACGCATCAATTCATCCGTCATGGGAGATTGCCAAGAACGCAATTCGTTAGATTGCCTTTCCTTTTGGCGTCAAGGATCGCCTCCATTTGATTGGCAACCCGCTTTTCCGTGTTTCCCGAAACCGCCGAGTCGACGTGGGTGCCGCGAAGAACGATCCGGGAGGAATGATCCGATCCGAAGGGCGGCGGACAGGTGTAGTGGGCATTGTTCTCAATGTTAACATTGATGCCGTTATTGACGTAAAGACCGTTCCTGCCCGAAGCACAATAAACGTTGTCGGTGATGCGGATATTCTCGAACTTGTGCCGTTGGCCGGTTTGCGGATGCGCGCCGGTTGCGCCCTCGAGGAAAATGCCTTGCACGGCGCCGCATACGCTGCCCGGGCCACGACAGGACGACCCGTCCTGTCCTTGCAGCATGACATTGCCGCGGATGATGACATTCGACGAAGGATTTCTCGTGTTGCGACCCTTGCCGGCGTCAAACTGAATAAAGTCGGCGTGACAGGTTTTCCCTTGCTCAGCATAAATAAAAGGCCGAAAATCAGAGAAATAATTGCTCTCGATCAAGCCCTGAGACGAATTCTGTAGCACCAGGCCGTCACATCCCATATTCGTAAATGAATTGTTTTCTATCGTATAGTTGTTGACTTGTTGAAATATTATGCCCCGCATGACGTAGCTGATCTCTACGCCGGAAATCGTAACATCCTTGCTATTCTCATATACACGTATGGCTGTGTCTGGTAAATCGTCTCGCCAGTTGCTCGCGTTCCTGTTTCCCATGATCGAGCTATTCAATATACGAACACGTTCGACGTTCCTCATCTCAATAATTTTCGGCTTCCAATCCTCACCCGCAGCCGAACCATATTCAAAATTAGCATTCTCGATCTGCAAGTTCTTGACATTGTTAAGCCCAAGATGCTTGATTTTTGCGCCGTCGGACCCCTTGATTTTGACGTAGTCGCTGAACTGCATGTCCTTAAGCACAATCCGCCCGTAATCGGCGGCGCCGAGCTCGATGACGTCTCCCGCCTTGGCCCCTTGCAAGGCCGCTTGCAAGTCGTCGGCAGTGTTGACCTTGATGGTTCGTCCGCTTTCGTTGATCGAGGCGTCGATCTTGCCGCAAGTCAAAAGCGGACGCTTGATCGGCGGCCCCGGGTCCGGCTGAAATAATTGGCGCAGAAGTTTTTGCCGCTCCGTCAGCTCCTCGGCGGAAACGTCTGCCGTCGAGATCAGGAGCGAGACGGGAAGAAACACAAGGAGGAGCACGCCCATAAAACGCCAGCGCATATTCAATTTTTCCCACACGCCTTCTGGATCCGATATCTGCTGACGGCGCGAAATTTCAAGGCTCTGTCTGGCGGGAGGCTATCGGGCAGAGGGTGGCTGCGGGAGGCGCGCCAGCACCGGAGCGACCAGCCTCCCGGCTGGAACGTATACGGGAACTTATCGTTGATGGGCGACGCTTTTGAGGCCACGCGCCGCATCGGCGGACCAACGTCTGTGGCCCGCCGAGCTCCGGGTCAACGGCTCAAGCGGCCGCGGATGACTTTTCACGACGGCTTTTCAGGTATTCCAGCATCGTGTCCGCGTCCGAAACCTTGAACGGATCGGTGGGGCAGTTGTCGTTGAATTCGTCCTCGATGAACATCTTCTCGATCTTGCCGTCTTCGACGTACATCGAGTAGCGCCAGCTCCGCATGCCGAAGCCGAGGTTGGACTTGTCGACCAGCATGCCCATTTTTCGCGTGAACTCACCGTTGCCGTCAGGGAGCAGGAACACGTTCTTGACGTTTTGCGCGCGGCCCCACTGGAACATGACGAACGCGTCGTTTACGGACAAGCAAACTACCGCGTCGACGCCCAGGGCCTTGAACTCCTCGTAAAGCTCCTCGTAGCGAGGCAGGTGATTGCTCGAGCACGTCGGCGTGAACGCTCCCGGAAGGGAGAACAACACGACATTCTTGCCCTTGAAGACATCGTCGGTGCTCAAATCCCGCCATTCATAGGGGTTCGGGCCGCCGAGCGCCTCGTTGCGGACCCGGGTCTTGAAAGTGGCGGGGGGTACGGTCGTTCTCATTGGCTTTCTCCTCGGTAGTGTGTGCCAAAGTTGCAAACGAAAATTAAAAGCATTCTAAACTTAGTGCGCTTCCTCAGCATATCAAGTGAGACGGGGTCCAAGGCGGAAGATCTCCGCCTGCCGCATTCACTGGCAAAGGTGCGTCTCTCACGCACGTTTGCGCTGCCGCGCCCGCGAAAGGTAGGGGGCGAGATACTGTCCGGTATAACTTTCCGCAACGGCGGCAACGTCCTCCGGGGTGCCCGCGGCGATGAGTCTGCCGCCTTTGGCCCCGCCTTCCGGCCCAAGGTCGATGATCCAGTCGGCGGTCTTGATCACATCGAGGTTGTGTTCGATCACGATCACTGTGTTGCCTTGATCGACAAGGGCGTGCAACACCTCGAGAAGCTTGCGCACGTCATCGTAATGGAGCCCCGTCGTCGGCTCGTCAAGAATGTAGACCGTGCGTCCGGTCGCGCGGCGAGAAAGCTCCTTGGCCAGCTTGACCCGCTGCGCCTCGCCGCCCGAGAGGGTCGTCGCCTGTTGCCCGAGGTGAATATAGCCGAGCCCGACCCGCTCAAGGGTCGCAAGCTTGTCGCGAATGACCGGCACGGCCTTGAAGAACTCACGGCCTTCCTCGACAGTCATGTCAAGAACGTCGGCGATCGACTTGTTACGGAAGCGGATCTCCAAGGTTTCCCGGTTGTAGCGGCGACCCTGGCAGGCGTCGCACTGCACGTAAACGTCGGGCAGAAAGTGCATCTCGATCTTGATGACGCCGTCGCCCTGGCAGGCCTCGCAGCGCCCGCCTTTGACGTTGAACGAAAACCGGCCCGGCTTGTAGCCGCGAGCCTTGGCTTCGGGAAGGTTGGCGAACCAGTCGCGGATGGGCGTAAAGGCGCCGGTATACGTGCAGGGATTGGATCGCGGCGTTCGGCCGATCGGCGACTGGTCAATGTCGATCACCTTGTCGATGTGCTCGAGTCCATCGATCCGATCGTAGGCCCCTGGCTGCGCGCGGGCGCCATGCAGGCGGCGCGCCAGCGCCTGGTAAAGCGTCGCGATCACGAGCGTCGATTTGCCGCCGCCAGAAACCCCGGTGACGCATGTGAACGTCCCCAAGGGAAAGCGCGCGCTGATGTTCTGAAGGTTGTTGGCGCACGCCCCGTGCACGCTGAGCGCCCGATCGAGGCGCGGCGCCCGGCGAACGGTCGGCGTCGGGATTTCCCGTCGCCCGGTGAGATACTGGCCGGTCAGGCTTTCCGGGTTGGCCATGACTTGTTCAGGCGTTCCGCAGGCGACAATGGCGCCGCCGTGAACGCCCGCTCCCGGTCCCATGTCGATCAGGTGATCCGCGGCGAGAATGGCCTCCTCGTCGTGCTCGACGACGAGAACGGTGTTGCCAAGATCCCTAAGGCGCCTCAGGGCGTCGAGCAGGCGTCCATTGTCGCGCTGATGGAGCCCGATGGATGGCTCGTCGAGAACATACAGAACCCCGGTCAAGCCGGAGCCAATCTGCGAGGCAAGCCGGATGCGCTGGCTCTCTCCGCCGGACAACGTGCCGGAAGCGCGCGACAAGGTGAGGTAGTCAAGGCCTACGTTCTTGAGGAAACCAAGCCGCTCGTTGATCTCGCGAAGAATGCGGCGCGCGATTTCGCGCTGCTGCGCCGTCAGCCCGGCTTCGCGCGCGGCGAACCACTGCGCCGCATTGTCGATCGACATCTCGGTAACGGCGCTGATGTCGAGCCCGTCGATCTTCACGCACAGCGCCTCCGGCTTTAGCCGCTTGCCGCCACACGCCTCGCAGTCGGTAACGGTCTGGTAGCGGGAGAGCTCGTCACGAATCCACGCCGACTCGGTTTCCCGCCAGCGCCGTTCAAGGTTGGGAACGACTCCTTCGAACGGCTTGTGGATGTCGTAAGCCCTCAGCCCGTCATGGTATCGCATCGTGATCGTCGTGCCGCCAGAGCCGTAGAGGATAACGTTGCGGATTTCCCGAGGAAGCTCATCGACAGGCGTGTGCAGTCCGAAGCCATAGTGAGCGCTCAAACTCTCCAGGGTCTGCAAATAATACTGGGAGGTGCTGTTCGCCCAGGGCGCGATGGCTCCGTCCGCCAGCGACAGGCGCGGATTGGGAATGACGAGATCGGCGTCAAAATACATCTGGGTGCCCAGGCCGTCGCAGGTCGGGCAGGCGCCATATGGATTGTTGAAGGAAAACAGGCGAGGCTCGATCTCATCGATGGTGAAGCCCGAAACCGGACAGGCGAACTTGGCGGAGAAGGTCGTCCGTTCGCCACTGTCGGCGTTGTCGACGAAAACGAGATCGTCACTGAGGCTCAAGGCGGTCTCAAGGCTGTCGGCGAGGCGGGACCCGAGCCCGGCGCGGACCACCACACGATCGACCACCACTTCAATGTCGTGCTTGACTTTCTTGTTGAGGGCGGGGACTCCGTCCATCTCGTAAAGCGCGCCGTCGACCTTGACCCGTTCGAAGCCGCGCTTTTGCAGGTCCTGCAACTCCTTGCGGTATTCGCCTTTTCGTCCCCGAACGATCGGCGCGAGGATGAGCAGGCGCGTTCCTTCCGGCATCGCCATGATCCGGTCGACCATCTGGCTGACGGTCTGGCTTTCGATCGGAAGACCCGTTGCCGGCGAGTGCGGAATGCCGATCCGGGCCCACAGCAAGCGCATGTAATCGTAGACTTCAGTCACGGTGCCGACGGTGGAGCGGGGATTCTTCGACGTGGTCTTCTGCTCGATCGAAATGGCCGGCGACAGGCCCTCGATCGCATCGACATCCGGCTTTTGCATCAACTCGAGGAACTGCCGGGCGTATGCCGAAAGCGATTCGACATACCGGCGCTGTCCCTCGGCATAGATCGTGTCGAACGCAAGCGACGATTTACCTGATCCGGACAATCCGGTGATGACCGTCAGCTTGTCGCGAGGAATCTCCACGTCGACGCCCTTGAGGTTGTGCTCGCGGGCGCCACGAACAATGATCCGGTCCATGCATTCTCCGGCGGCGCGAGAGGTCGCCTCGCTCTCTCAACAGTCCGCTCATCAGCGGCCCGCCTCATATAGCGCGCAATATTGCGAGCGGCCACCATCAATCAGCGGGATCGCGTGGAGCGGGGCAAGCGCGCGCCTCTCCGGGTGAACGAAAACGAGACTGGCGTCGCCGCAAGGCTTGCGTGTAAGGTTTGTTCTCAAGGGGAGAGAACGTCATCGAGATTCGGCGCTGATCTCCCCGCCTTGTGATGAATGATGGCGAACGAAAAAATGGCAGGCTCGGTCAACAAAGTGATTCTGGTCGGAAACCTCGGCCGCGATCCCGAAGTCAGAAATTTGCAGGACGGCAGCAAGGTCGTTCACCTATCCGTGGCGACATCCGAACGATGGAAGGACCGACAGAGCGGCGAGAACCGCGAACGAACGGAATGGCACCGCGTGGTGATCTTCAATGATCGGTTGGGTGAAATCGCCGAGCGTTACCTGCGCAAGGGGTCCAAGGTTTATCTGGAAGGGTCCCTTCAGACTCGCAAGTGGACGGGCCAGGACGGTCAGGAACGCTACACAACCGAGGTGGTGCTGCAGAGGTTCCGGGGCGAACTGACCCTGCTCGATGGCCGGAGCGGTGAAGGTTACGCGAGCGGACCAGGCAGCGAACCCGGCTATGAGCCTGAGGGCGGGCGTTCGTCGCCGCGTTCCCCGGGACTCGGCGCCGACCTGGACGACGAGATTCCTTTCTGATTGACGGCGGTGGCCGCAGGCTTATTGACGGCGGTGGCGGCAGGGCGCCTTACCCGTGAACGCCGCCCTGCGGATCGATCGTTGCCAGGTTGATGCCGCCATGCTTCATCGCCGGGACTGATCGTGCCGGCGTCAGCAGGTTATTGTTAAATCATTCGGGTCCGTCCGTGGCTGCGGCATGCTGGCGGCCGTGAAGAGGCGGACATGAACGAGGAATTGCTCGAGCAACGAGATCTCCTGACGGCCGCCGCAAGTGGCGAGCGTCCGTCCACCGACGTTGTCGTCCGCGCCGTCCTCGATTGCTTGCGCGAAGACGACATCGAATCGATTCAGATTTTTCTGAGCGAGCAACATCCCGCGGATATCGCCTTCATCATCGACGCCTTGCCTGTCGCGGAAGCGTGCCGGACCTTCCGATTGCTGCCGTTGGAGCGGCGCGCCCGCGTCTTCGGTTACTTGGATATGGATCTGCAGGTGGATTTCGCGCGCACCCTCGGACGGCGTGAGTTCGCCAATATCGTCACGGAAATGTCCGCGGACGAACGGGCCGATCTTTTCAACCGTCTGTCAGCGGAACAGCAAGAGAGTCTGCTGCCGGCATTGGCGCAGGCCGAGCGCGAAGATATTCGGCGGCTTGCGTCCTATGCGGAAGGCACGGTCGGAGCCCTCATGACCTCCGACTATGCGATGCTGACGCCGGATATCAGCGCTCGGGAAGCGTTGGATCGATTGCGCCTGCAAGCGCCGGATAAGGAGACCATCTACCGCGCCTATGTCGTCGATCCCGAACGCAAGTTGATCGGCTCAGTGCGACTGCAGGAACTGATTCTAGCGCCGCCCGGGGCAAGCATCGCCGATCTGATGGAACGCAATCCGCTCTTCGTTCTGGTCAACGACGATCAGGAGGTGGCCGCCCGCGAGATCGCCAAATACGACGTCATCGCCCTGCCTGTCGTCGACAGCGAGGGTCATCTCCTCGGCATCGTAACGCATGACGACGCCATGGATGTTGTCGAGCAGGAAGCCACGGAAGATTTTCACAAGCACGGGACCGTCGGCACGATCGTCACCAGCCTGAGGGACGCCAGCATCGGCTTGCTCTATCGCAAGCGCATCACCTGGCTGGTTCTGTTGGTTTTCGGAAATCTCCTCTCCGGGGCCGGTATTGCGTTTTACGAGGACACGATCGCCGCCTACGTTGCTCTCGTCTTTTTTCTCCCGCTGCTGATCGGGAGCGGCGGCAACGCCGGATCGCAGGCATCGACCCTGATGGTGCGGGCGCTGGCGACCGGCGACGTCAGCCTGAGGGACTGGGGTCGGGTGCTTGGCCGCGAGATCATGGTCGCCGGCGCTCTCGGCTTGACCATGGCTCTCGCCGTCTCAGGGATCGGCTTCATTCGCGGAGGACCCGACATCGCGCTCGTCGTGGCGCTGACGATGGTCACGATTGTCATGGTCGGCAGCGTCATCGGGATGTCGCTGCCGTTTCTGCTCAGCCGCTTCAACATGGATCCGGCGACCGCAAGCGCTCCGCTGATTACATGCATCGCCGACGCCGTCGGCGTCGTCATCTATTTCAGTATCGCAACCTCCTTCCTGAACGTTTCGGCTTCGTGAGCGCACCAGCAGATCGGTTGCGCATTCCGTCCGGCTAACATGGTCTTAACCTTCCCGGGTGAATCTTGAATGGCCTGAGGCGACGGACAACGCAAAGGGAGGGCCGGTATGGAAGACAACGCGCATTTGACCGAGGTCTTGTTCGAGTTCCGCCGGATTGGAAGCATAATGCGCGTCTCGGCGATTGATCCGCGGACCAGTGTCGAGGTCACGGTCATGGCTCCAGCGGATGGCTTCGAGGAGGCGTCCAAGCAAGTCGCGTTGCGCAAACTCCTCTATGTCCTCGGCAACCGCGCCCGCCGGCCGGCGAGCGGCAACTTGCGGTGAATGACGTCGAAAAGGGCTCGGCGGTTCTCAGGCTATGATCGCACGGTCGTGTCCTGAAGTCGCTTGCACTCTCGACGTGGAGACATCTTTCATCAAACTATCGCACGAGCGTCATCCAATCTTCGTTGCCGCTCCTTATGGTCTGCGCGCAACGGCGCGGCAAGGGATGAGGGAGGATCGATGGACGAAACGCGCGATGCGCCGCCGCAGAAAAGCGGCGCTGACCGTGTATGCAATGTCTCCGCGAACCCGACGTTCGGCGCGATTGTGCAGGCCCGCGTCGATCGGCGCGGCATCCTGATCGGCGGTTTGGCCGCAGCCGTCGTCGGATACCTGGGCCCTTCGTTTCTTCGCTTCGCTCCCCCACCGGCGCAGGCCGCTGCGCTCGATGCCCTCCTTGGCTTTGAGCCTGTCGAAATCAGCGAGGCTGACGCCGTCCGGGTCCCGGAAGGATATCGCACGCACGTCATCCTGCCGTGGGGAGAGCCGCTCATCGCGCCGTATCCGCCGTACAACCTCGATGCGTCGGGCGCCGATCAGGAAGCGCAGGTGGGCTCTCATCATGACGGCATGCACTTCTATCCGATCGAAGGTCAGCATCCCTACGAGGGGAGTTCCGTCGATGGGCTGCTTGTGGTTAACCACGAATATGTCGAACCCCGCTTCATGCACGCCGCGGCCATCGGCCGAGAAGCGGACTCCGACGCAATACCCATGCTGGTCGATCGCGGCGACGGCGATCCGGTCGCGGTTGGAGCCGCTGATCAAGGCGAGCGCGGCAGTGCCGACCCGACGTTGAGGGACGCGCGCGCCCGGCGCGACGCGGATCAGGTTTTGAAGGAAATGAACGCTCACGGCGTAACCATCGCGCGCATTCGCAAGGGCGAGGACGGCAACTGGGCGCTGGAGCGCGATCGGCGCAATCGCCGGATCTCGGCATTGACGCCCATGAAGATCGGCGGCCCGGTCCGCGGTTCCGCTCTCGTTCGGACCAAGTTCAGCCCGGACGGCACCATGACGCGAGGAACGTTGAACAACTGCGGTCATGGCGTCACGCCCTGGAACACCTACCTGACCGCCGAAGAAAATTGGGCGGGCTACTTCCGGAACGGCGATCTGGAGAATGAAAAACCGAAGGTTCCGCGGGAGCATGCTCGCTACGGCGTGGAAACGGGAATATCCCGGTACGGCTGGGAGCTTGCCGACAACGACGCCGACGCCTTCATCCGCTTTGACGCCTCTTCGAGAGGCGCCAACGCCCTCGAAGACTACCGCAATGAACCGAACGCCTTCGGCTGGATTGTCGAGATCGATCCGTTCGATCCCGAAAGCACGCCCGTCAAGCGCACCGCTCTCGGCCGCTACGCCCACGAAGGAGTCGTCTTCGCTCCCGCCGTCGAAGGCCGGCCGATCGTCTGCTATAGCGGCGACGACGCGCGCTTCGAATACATCTACAAGTTCGTCAGCGCGCAGTCCTATTCGGCGGCGACGAGCGGCGGCGATCTTCTCGACGAAGGGACGCTGTACGTCGCCAAGTTCAACGATGACGGGACAGGGGAATGGCTGTCCCTCGCCCACGGCCAGAACGGGCTGACGCCGGAAAACGGCTTCGCCGATCAGGCCGACGTCCTCGTCAACACCCGGACAGCCGCGGACCGCGTCGGCGCCACCAAAATGGATCGGCCGGAGTGGGGCGCGGTCGATCCAAATACCGGCATGGTCTATTTCACCTTGACCAACAACACGCGCCGCACTCTGGCGCAAGCCGACGCCGTCAATCCGCGCGCGGTCAACGAATTCGGCCATATCATCCGCTGGCGGGAGGCGAGGGACGACCATGCCGCGACAACGTTCGCCTGGGAGATTTTTGTTTTTGCCGGCGACGAAGCGCAGAGCCGCGATCTCGCCGGCCGCGCCTTGACGGAGGCCAACATTTTCTCGAGCCCCGACGGCTTGTGGTTCGATCGAGACGGCCGACTGTGGATCCAGACGGACATCAGCGAAAGCGTCCAGAATAGGGGCAGTCATGGCGTGTTCGGCAACAACCAGATGTTGGCGGCCGATCCCGTCAGCGGCGAGATTCGCCGCTTCCTGACGGGGCCGGTTGGCCAGGAGATCACGGGCGTCGTCACCACGCCCGACGGAAGGACCATGTTCATCAACGTACAGCATCCGGGAGCCACGACCGCGGCCGAGGATTTCGCCGCCGGAGTCCTCAGCAGTCATTGGCCGGACGGAGGCAACAGCTATCCGCGCTCGGCGACGGTCGTCATCACCAAGGAAGACGGCGGAATCATCGGCAGTTGAGGTTATCGCCCGCGCGGCGAGCGGTGAACCTGAAACGCCGGCCAAGAGCCCGCTTTTCCGGCGCCATCGCGCCGTTGCGGCAACCCGGCGACGAGTGGCGACTTCAGGCGAGCCCGCCGGCGCCGTGTCGGACGGCTGGCGGCGATCGCCCGCCGAGGCGTTCGGCGTATGCCGCTTCCGCTTTCTGAACGGCGTCTCGACGGCCGGCCATGAACGGCTCGTACAGCTTGTCGCGGCCCATGATATGGGACGTCAGCCAATTCTTCAGGAACGCCAGAACCTCCCGGTCGCGAATTGTATCGGGATTGCCGCTGTGGCGGTCGCGAATGTGAGCAACCTGCGTGCGCAACACCCGGTGGGTATGCCGATGAGCTTCGAGGTCGGGATAGCCGCAAGCTTCCATCAGGGCTTCCTCCCGACCGAAATGATACACTGTGTAGTCCAGGAGCGCGTCGAGAACGCCGCCGACCCGCTCCTGGCCTTTCGCCGCCTTGATCGCATCGTCAAGCTGGTTGACCATGCCGATGAGGGCTTGGTGATCGGCGTCGATCGAGGGGACCCCGACGCTCATGCCCTGCGTCCACCGAACAACTGTCATCGACAACACATCCTGGGGCGCTCACCGCCTATCTTCATGTTGATTTGCTTGGCATTCCTCGAAACATCATGGTAACGGAACCGCTGCGGCGAAGCGACCGGGGTCCGGCCGGAGTCAGTCGCTCGAACCGCCTGTGGCCCGGTTCGAGCGGTCGATAAGCCACCGCCATATTTCGATCGTTGACACACGGTGTTAGTTAGGCATACTCGGCTGCCCTTGCACGCGTTATCGCGTGCTTGAACGCTGGTTATTTTCCCGGGAAATCTCAGAACATGCTTCGGACGATGCGCACCTATTCAGCCAAACCCTCGGAGGTCCAAAGACGATGGTATGTCGTCGATGCCGAAGACGTCGTTCTCGGGCGTCTTGCTTCCGTCGTCGCCATGCGCCTTCGCGGCAAGCACAAGCCGATGTACACGCCGCACATCGATTGCGGTGATCATGTCATCGTGGTGAACGCCGAGAAGGTGCGGCTGACCGGGCGCAAGCGCGAGCAGGAAATCTTCTATTGGCACACCGGGCATCCCGGCGGCATCAAGGGGCGCAGCATTGCGCAAATTCTCGATGGCGCCCATCCGGAGCGGGTCGTCACCAAGGCTGTCGAGCGCATGATTCCACGCGGCCCGCTGGGGCGCGACATGATGCGCAAGTTGCGCGTCTACGTCGGACCCCATCATCCGCATCAGTCGCAGAATCCCGAGACGCTGGATATCGCGGCGATGAACCCCAAGAACAAAAGAGCATAGGCAGACGCAACGATGGTTGAGCAGACTCGCAGCCTCGAAGATCTCAAGCAGCTTGGCGCCGGCACGCCGGTCGCCATGGAAGAGTCGTTGCCCGAGCCAAGGATCGATTCGCTAGGCCGTTCCTATGCAACCGGCAAGCGCAAGGACGCCGTGGCGCGGGTGTGGTTGAAGCGGGGCAATGGGGCGATCATGGTCAACGGCAAGAACGTTGAGCGCTTTTTCGCGAGGCCGACGTTGCAGATGATCCTGAAGCAGCCTTTCGCCGTGACTGACCGCGCTGGGCAGTACGACGTCTTCTGTTCGGTCAAGGGGGGCGGCCTTTCCGGTCAAGCCGGCGCCGTGCGTCATGCGATCAGCCGTGCGCTGACGTACTATGAGCCTTCCTTGCGTCCCGTGCTGAAAAGCGGAGGATTCCTTACCCGCGACTCGCGCGTGGTGGAGCGCAAGAAGTACGGCAAGGCGAAGGCCAGGCGCAGTTTCCAGTTCTCCAAACGGTAGGCTCGATTACCCCGCGCGCCGGCGGGCGTGAAATAGCCGCCGGCGCGTGTCTAGCCACATCCGCGAACCCTCACGAGAACGTTCAAGATCCATGTCCGACAATCAAGTGCGCGTGGCCGTTCTTGGCGCCAGTGGCTATACCGGCGCGGAACTGGTCAGGCTGTTGGTCCGTCATCCCGTGGTCACCGTGGCCGCGCTGACGGCCGATCGCAAGGCCGGCCAAACGATGGGCTCGGTGTTTCCGCATCTTGCCGCCGCCGCGCATGACTTCGGGCTGCCGGATCTGATCGACATCGAGTCCGTCGTATGGGAAGGAATCGATGTTGCATTCTGCGGCCTGCCTCATGGGACGACGCAAGAGGTCGTGGCGGCGGTGCCGGGACCTGTCAAGGTCATCGACCTATCGGCGGATTTCCGGCTTGCCGATCTGGACGTCTACGCCCAGTGGTACGGCGCTGCCCACAAGGCTCCCGCGCTGCAGACGGAGGCCGTGTACGGGCTGACGGAGCTGATGCGGGACCGTATCGGCGAGGCTCGCCTCGTCGCCTGCCCCGGTTGCTATCCGACTTCGGCGCTGTTGCCGTTGATTCCGTTGATCGAAGCCGGAGCCATCGAGGCGGACGACATTATCATCGACGCCAAATCGGGAGTCAGCGGCGCCGGACGATCGGCCAAGGAAGCTTCCTTGTTCGCCGAGGTTTCGGAGGGTATCCATGCCTATGGAGTCGCCTCGCATCGCCATGCGCCCGAGATCGAACAGTGTCTGTCATGGGCCGCCGGACGGCCGGTGCGGGTGAATTTCACGCCTCACTTGATGCCAATGAACCGTGGCATTCTGGCGACAATTTACGTGCGGCTGTCTCCCGACGCCAGCGCCGACGATTTGCGCGCCGCGCTTCTGGATCGATACGAGAACGAGCCATTTGTCCGGATCCTGCCCGAGACTCTGGTTCCGGCGACGCGGCACGTTCGCGGCTCGAATCAATGCCACATCGGGGTTTTCGCCGACCGTCTGCCAGGCCGCGCCATCGTATTGTCGGTCATCGACAACCTGGTCAAGGGCGCAGCCGGCCAAGCCGTGCAGAACATGAACCTCGTCTGCGGTTTGCCCGAGACCTTGGGATTGGAACAGCAGCCCCTGTTCCCCTGAACGCGCCGCGCTTGTCGCCGAGATCAGTAAAACGCCGCGCCCCTTCTGCCGCTCGGATCGTCATCCCGCGACGGTATGAGATTGAAAGTGGCTTGCGAGACCATTCGGCCGAATGCCGGGTCGTCCGGCGATGCCGGGAACGGAATGCTGGAGTCGACCCAGGACAGCAAGTGGTTGCGGGCGCAAAAGGCAGTCGCGAGCCGCAGGCGATCGCCGCGAGGCTCCGGCTTCAGGTCGTCCCGCGGACCGCACAGTTGCCGGCGATTCATGCCGATTGGCCGGTCGAACATCATCACGATGCGGTACTCGGGACGCGCGTTCTCTGACGGCGTCGTCGTAAAAGTGGTGCGCGGGCCGTAGTGATTGCCCTGCATGTTTTCCGTGATGACATGCTCCAATGCGCTCTGCGGCACGTCGAAGGGGTTGCCGACCACCACCGTGTTCATCTCGCCATCGGCGGCGGCATAGGCGAACGTGCTGAGGACGCCGGTCCTGAAGGAAATATCCTGGGAGCTGGTCGAGCGCACGGCGCCGGCGCAGGCATGCAGAACCAGCAGCGCGGCAATGGCGCCGCCTGCCATCGGCAGCGTGGCGACGGGGCGCCGTCTTTTCGAAAACCGCAAACAGACGGGTGAGCGAGCTTTATCAGACATCCATATCCTCCACAAATCGGGCATGCTTTTGGATATAGGCGAAGCGGAGCTCCGGTTTTCTCCCCATCAGCGTCTCGACGAGATCGGCGGTGGTTCTGGCGAACCCGGGTGAAGCGTCATCCGCCTCGGGATCGGAGACGGTGACGCGCAGGAGCGTGCGCGTCTTCGGGTCCATCGTCGTGGCCTTGAGCTGTGCGGGAGGCATCTCTCCCAGGCCCTTGAACCGGCTGATCTCGACCTTGCCGTTGCGGGGAAAAGCCCTGGCGAGAAGCTCCTCTTTATGGGCGTCATCGCGCGCATATTCGCTCTTCGCGCCATGGGTCAGCCGGTACAGCGGCGGGACCGCGAGATAGAGGTAGCCGCCTTCGATCAGCTTCGGCATTTCCCGGAAGAAGAACGTCATCAACAGGGCGGCGATGTGGGCGCCGTCGACGTCGGCGTCGGTCATGATGATGATCTTCTCATAGCGTAGGGCGGCCGGATCGAAGGCGCCGCGCGTGCCGCAGCCCAGCGCCTCCACCAGGTTGGCGAGTTCCTGGTTGCCCCGCAGTTTCTCGCCCGACGCGCTGGCGACGTTGAGAATCTTGCCGCGCAGCGGCAGCACCGCCTGCATGTCCCGGTCGCGCGCGGACTTAGCCGAGCCGCCCGCCGAATCGCCCTCGACCAGGAACAGTTCGGTTCCTGCCGAAGTGTTGCGGGTGCAGTCGGCGAGCTTGCCCGGCAAACGCAGCTTGCGCGTCGCCGTCTGGCGTTTCGTCTTCTTCTCCTGCGCGCGGCGCAAGCGCGTGTCGGCGCGCTCGATGATGCGCTCCAGCAACGTCCGCGCCGCCTCGGGAGCGGCCGACAGCCAATGGTCGAAATGGTCGCGGACAACCGATTCGACGAGGCGACTCGCTTCGGAGGATGTCAGCTTCTCCTTGGTCTGCCCCTGGAACTGAGGCTCGCGGATGAAGATCGACAGAACGCCGCAAGCGCCGTTGACGACGTCCTCGGCGGTGATCCTGGCGGCGTTCTTGTTGTTGATGAGCTCCGCGTAACCGCGCAACCCCTTGACGAGAGCCGTGCGCAAGCCGGCTTCGTGGGTGCCGCCTTGTGGTGTCGGCACTGTGTTGCAATAGGAGCGGAAAAAGCCGTCCTCGTCTTCCGGCCATGCGACCGCCCATTCGACCTTGCCGGCGTCGCTCTCGAACGGAGCCTCGCCGAAAAAAAGCGACGGTGTGATCGTTTTCCGCCCGCCGATGCTCGACATCAGGTAGTCGCTAAGGCCGCCCGGAAACCTCAGAACGTCCGTCGCGGGCGTTGGGTCGGCGTCGGACAGCAAAGCGGGATCGCATGCCCACCGGATTTCCACACCGCGGTAAAGATAAGCCTTCGACCGCGCCATGCGATAAAGGTCGCTCGGGCGAAACCGGGCTTTGTCGCCGAAAATCGCCGGATCCGGATGAAAGATGATGGCCGTGCCGCGTCGGTTCTGCACCGGGCCTTGATTGACGAGGGGTCCCTGCGGCGCGCCTCGGCAATAATTCTGGGTCCACAAGGTGCGATCGCGGGCGACCTCGACGGTCAGGCGGTCGGCGAGGGCGTTGACGACCGAAAGGCCAACCCCATGGAGACCGCCTGACGTGTGATAAACCTTGTTGGAGAACTTGCCGCCTGAATGCAGGGTGGTCAGAATAACTTCCAGAGCCGTCTTATTGTGAAACTTCGGGTGGCTATCCACGGGAATGCCGCGGCCATTGTCGCGCACGGTCACGGTCTCGTCGGCGGCAAGCTCCAGTTCGATCCGATTGGCGTGGCCGGCGACAGCTTCATCCATGGCATTGTCGAGAAGCTCGGCGACCAGATGATGCATCGCCCGCTCGTCGGTGCCGCCGATATACATGGCAGGCCGCCGACGAACGGGTTCGAGTCCTTCGAGAACTTCGATGTCGTTGGCGGTGTAGGCGCGGGGTTGTGGCGGCGCTGCGCCAAACAGGTCGTCCATGGATGTTCCTTGAGCAGACAAGATGATGTGGAAACCAACGTACTTTTGATCAAGGTGTAGAGAATCTCAAGAGGCATCCACGGTCGAAGACAGGCTCCTGCGACGCAAGGCGCGTGATCGGCGCGCCCTGCGTCCATGACTGCCTTCAAGCAGCGATCATGATTTTTCTGCAGGATTCGCCGCAGCGGCTGCATATCTCCATGCAGCGCTTCATCATGTCGTCCTCCTTGGCCCAGCGCTCGCAACTGACGACGGTTCTCTCGCAAATGTAGGCGGCGATTTCCGAAACCTTGCACACGACGTCCGAGTTGCGCGTCATGAAATCAACCCCCGTAAGGCAGATTTGCGAGCAATCCAGAAGCAATTGCACATGGTCCGCCTGGGCGTATTCTCCCCCTTTGCGCAGACAATAGGTGAGGGTTTCCATGCAAACTTGGTGGCACTCCAGGCTTATGGGAATGCT
Organism: uncultured Rhodospirillaceae bacterium; assembly: GCA_964603915.1. Classification (GTDB taxonomy): domain Bacteria; phylum Pseudomonadota; class Alphaproteobacteria; order Rhodospirillales; family Defluviicoccaceae; genus REEP01. Next base: position 10,688 of record CAZRWU010000001.1, on the reverse strand, counting down.
GGCCGCAATAGCGGTCTCCTTGCTCATAGTTGGTTATGTCTCCCAGAAACGGCGTTTGGTTTAAGCAAGTTATGATCGACGAATTTAGATTTGGCGCATCACGCAGGGGATGTCAAAAGCAGCCGCTGATGAAGTTCGCGCTATCAACATAAACCGCCAGAAGGTGCTTACGGATTCAACCTAATGAATAGTCTATTCAGGTTATGCCGTCCAAAACAAAGAACAGGAGACTCGGTAAAGCAACAAAAAGGAGCATAATCTACGCTCCGCCACGCGGTCGAAGCAGTCGTTGTCGCGCTTCCCTTCATCATCGGGGTGAACCTTCGATGCCGGTCACCGCGCGCGGCGCCGTCCACTTGAGCAGGCCACGGAACGGAATCAACAAAACCAGCGCCATCAGGGCCTTAACTGCGAAATCGCCGAGGCCGAGAGTCACCCATGGCGCTCCGGTTCCGGCAAATGCCAAAGCAAAGAACAAGACGGTGTCGACAGCCGATCCGATCAGCGAGGACACCAACGGCGGCGTCCACCAGGCGCGATTGCGCAGGCGATCGAACACGAAAATGTCGAGCAGTTGCGCGACAATAAATGCCGTGGCCGAAGCGAGCGCGATTCGTGGCGTCGCGAAAATGGCCGACAGCACGACCGCCGCGGCGAAGCCCGCATAAACGACGCGGCGAGCACTTCCAGGGCCAAGCCGCCGATTGGTCAAATCCGTGATGAGGAACGAGATAGGGTAGGTAAAGGCGGCCCACGTCAGCCAATCGTTGATGACGATTTTCACAAGGATATTCGATCCCGTGACCACCGCGATCATCGCAACGGTACAGATCACGATCTCGCGGCCTCTTGGCGTCACGGGCGTCGTTCCTCGATCAAGCTTCGGGCTGCTCGCCTGAATGGCCGATCTGTCGGGGGTATCGAGGCTTTGTGTGTCGGAGTGCGCAAGCCATCGCTTATATCATCGTGGCGAACGGGCGCCACACCAGTTTGTCAGGATCATGAAGCGGAGAGAAGACGACGTGGCTGATTATCAATCATATTTTGTAGTTTAACTGGAAAATACATTTTGATATGCTATGAAGATAGAAAAATGCACTATTAATATGTGATATAGCCACACGGGGTCAGTGGCGGCGATCGGTGGCAAGGCCAAGCGTGATGCAGCATTTTCCGATTTTCCTCGATGTGAAGGGCAAGCCGGCGCTGGTCGTCGGCGGCAACGATAGCGCCGCCCGCAAAGCCCGCCTTTTGGTTGACGCCGGAGCCAGAACCATCGTTGTCACGGCCGCCGCTCCAGGCGAAAGCGGATGCGACGAACTCGAGACAATGGCGGCGCGTGGAGAACTGGAGCTGGCGCGCCGCGCCTTCACCGGTTCCGACCTCGATGGGTGCGCGCTGGTTTTTGTCGCGGCGGAGCAGCGGGATCTTCAGATCGCGGTTGCCGAGACCGCCCGATCGGCCGGCATTCCGGTCAATGTCGTCGACAACAAGCGGCTGTGCACGTTCATCATGCCCGCCATTGTCGATCGCGATCCCGTTACCGTTGCGGTTTCGTCCGCCGGAACGGCGCCCGTGCTGGCCCGCTCGATCCGGGAACGGATCGAGGCCATGTTGCCGCCGAACCTGGGCCGGTTGGCCCGTTTCGCGGGCCGCTTTCGGGCCGCCGTGCAGGCCAACTTCCCGAGCGGCACTGCCCGGCGGCGGTTCTGGGAACGGTTCTTCACGGGCCCCCTGGCCGCCGGCATTCTCGACGGCGACGAAGTTGGCGCAAGCGAGCGGATGCTCGCGGACGTGAACCGGCCCGACCGCCTCGACAGCCGCGGCATGGTGTTCATCGTCGGCGCCGGGCCCGGCAATCCCGATCTTCTCACCTTGCGGGCGCTGCGGTTGATGCAGGAAGCCGACGTGATCGTCCACGACCGGCTGGTGCCGGCGGCGATTCTCGGTTATGCCCGCCGCGACTGTACGCGCATCGATGTCGGCAAGGCGAAGGGCGCGCATGGTTGCGGCCAAAACGCGATTAACGAAATTTTGTTGCGCGAGGCGCGCGCCGGACGCCGGGTGGTCCGTCTTAAGGGCGGCGATCCGCTCATTTTCGGGCGAGGCGGGGAGGAGCGGGATTTTCTTGTCGCCCACGGGATTCCGGTGGAGGTCGTTCCCGGAATTACGGCCGCGAGCGGATGCGCGGCAGCCACGGGAATTCCACTGACGCATCGCGACCATGCGCACGCCATAACCCTGGCGACCGGCCACGGCCGTGACGGCGAGCCGGACCTCGATTGGGCGGCGCTGGCGCGCATGCGTCAGACTCTTGTCATCTACATGGGGGCGACCGTCGCCGAGAAGGTTGCGCAGCGATTGATGGCCCACGGCATGGATCCGGGGACCCCGGTCGCCGTCGTCGTCAATGGCACCCGTCCCGACCAGAACGTTCACACCGGCCGGCTGTCGGAGCTCGGCGGCCTTGCAGCCGCATGCGCGCGCGGCGCGCCGGCGATCCTGGTGATCGGAGACGTGGCGGGCAAGGCCGACGCCTGGATTGATGATGTATCGCAGATTGCCGCTATTTGATTGCAAACCACGCGAATTCTGGACATGGCGACGATGACCGAGCAAGTGCTGACAGCCAACCGACTGAGCGATGGGGCCGTCGTCTATCTTACCGAAAGCGGAACCTGGTCGGAGCGGATCGCAGAGAGCCGAGTTGCCCGGGCGGCGCAAGAAAGCGCGGCGCTTCTTGCCGATGGCCTTGAGGTTGCCGAGGGCTGGACCGCCGACCCACCGTATTTGATCGATGTCACCGCGAACGAAGAAGGCGTATGGCCTGTGCGCTACCGGGAGCGCCTCCGGGCGTCCGGACCGTCGGTCCACCCGGAAATCGCCAGGCAGCCGGCGAACAGAGGATAAGCGTTTATGTATCGCTACGATGAGTTCGATCATGCCTTTGTCCAGCAACGCGTGGCGCAGTTTCGCGATCAGACGGCGCGGCGCCTCAGTGGCGAACTGAGCGAGGATGCCTTCAAGCCGATCCGTCTGATGAACGGCGTCTATCTGCAACTGCATGCCTACATGCTGCGCGTCGCCATTCCTTATGGAACCTTGTCGGCCCGGCAAATGCGCAAGCTCGCTCACATCGCGCGCCGCTACGACAAGGGCTATGGCCATTTCACCACCCGCCAGAATATTCAGTACAACTGGCCGGCCCTGGAGGACGTGCCGGATATTCTGGCCGAACTCGCCGAAGTCGAAATGCACGCCATTCAGACGAGCGGCAACTGTATCCGCAACGTCACGGCGGACCAATACGCCGGTGCGGCGGCCGACGAGATCGAAGATCCCCGCATCTGGGCGGAAATCATCCGGCAGTGGTCGAGCCTGCATCCAGAGTTTTCCTTTCTGCCGCGCAAGTTCAAGATCGCCGTGACAGGGTCGCCCAATGATCGCGCCGCGGTCGCGGTGCATGACATCGGGCTGAGGATGGCCCGCAACGATCAGGGCGAGGTGGGATTTGAAGTCATGGTCGGCGGCGGGCAGGGACGAACGCCGATGATCGCCAAGACGATCCGGCCGTTTCTGCCAAAGGAACACTTGATCTCGTATCTCGAGGCGATCCTGCGCGTCTACAACCTGCTTGGGCGGCGTGACAACCTGTTCAAGGCCCGCATCAAGATACTTGTCCATGAGGTTGGCGCCGAAATGTTTGCCGAAATGGTCGAGGAAGAGTGGTCGCATCTCAAGGGCGGGCCGGTGGAACTGCCGGAAGGCGAGCTGGAGCGAATCCAGGCCTACTTTGCGCCGCCTCCGTTGGAAGTGTTGCCGGCCACCGACCCTGGCTTCGAGGCCCGCAAGCGCAGCGACGCGCGCTTCAAGGCGTGGACGAAGGCAAACCTGTTCCCGCATCGCCAGCCGGGCTATGCGATCGTCAATTTGTCGCTGAAGCCGGTCGGGGGAATTCCCGGCGACGCCACCGCCGATCAGATGGATGGCGTGGCTGACCTCGCCGAGCGCTTCGGGCTCAGCGAGATCCGTGTCTCTCACGAACAGAATCTAATCCTGCCGCACGTGAAGCAGGCCGATCTCTACGCGCTATGGCGAGAACTCGATGCGCTTGGGCTTGCCACCGCCAACATCGGCTTGATCTCCGACATTATCGCTTGCCCAGGCCTCGATTACTGCGCCCTGGCCAACGCGCGGTCCATTCCGGTGGCTCAGCAAATCACGGAGAAGTTCGCCGATCTTCAGCGGATTCACGACATCGGCGAACTCAAGATCAAGATTTCCGGGTGCATCAACGCATGCGGCCATCATCATGTCGGCCACATCGGCATCCTTGGGGTCGACAAGAAAGGGGAGGAATTTTATCAAATCACCCTTGGCGGCGACGCCACCGAATCCGCCGCTCTCGGCACGCTGATCGGCCCGGCGTTCTCGTCCCGAGATGTCGTCGGGGCCGTCGAAACCATTGTCGGCGCCTATCTCGATCAACGCCGCGACGGCGAGCGGTTCTTGGATACCTATCGCCGTGTCGGACTGAAGCCGTTCAAGGAGAAGCTCTATGCCACTCATTAAGCAGGGCGCCGTTGTCGGCGATCCCTGGCTGTCGCTTGCCGATGACGATCCGCTGCCGGCGTCCGGCGCCGTCATCGTTTCTCTCGAACGCTGGAAGGCCGAGCGCGAGGCGCTGATCGCGCGGGGCGGGCGGCTCGGGGTGCGACTCGCCAGCCACCAAGCTGCGAGCGAAGTCGCGGACGATCTGGCGCATCTTTCCCTCATCGCCCTTGCCTTCCCGACGTTCAAGGACGGCCGCGCCTATTCTACGGCGCGGCTTCTTCGCGAGCGTTACGGCTACACGGGCGAACTTCGGGCGGTTGGCCAGGTCTTGCGCGATCAGTTCCTGTTCATGGTCCGCTGCGGCTTTGACGCCTTCGAAGTGGCCGATCAAAAGGAGGCCGACGCCTGGAACAAGGCAATGGGAGCCTTCTCGGTGTGGTATCAATCAGCGGCCGACGATCGTCCGCGCACCGCGCGTCTGCGCCGTCTTGCGCGAGCCGCCGAATGAAGATCGCCACCCTTCAAGCGAGCGCCGACCCCCTTGACCCACAAGGCTGGGCGGCCGATCTCAGCCTGCGGTTCCGCGACGCCGACGCCACGACGTTGCTTTGGGCGATGATCACTGAGATTTTCCCCGGCCGCGTCGCCCTGACATCGTCCTTCGGCGCCGAGGCCGCCGTCCTGCTTCACCTCGTCGCCACCGTTGATCCCGCGACCCCGGTGATCTTTCTCAATACCGGCAAGCTGTTCGGCGAGACATTGCGCTACCGGGACTTGTTGATCGAGCGGCTTGGCCTGAGCGATGTGAGGACGATCGTTCCCGACCCGCAACGGGTTGCCGACCTCGATGCCGACGGGGTGCTGTGGTACGGCAATCCGGACATGTGCTGCTACATCCGCAAGGTGGAGCCGCTCGAAAAGGCGCTCCTTGGCTTTTCGGCGACAATCACCGGCCGGAAGGGATTCCACGGCGGCGAGCGTGCGGCCCTGCCGAAGGTCGAGGCCGACGACGTCGGCCGATTCAAGATCAATCCGCTGGCGGACTGGAAGAAGTCGGATATCGAAAGCTATTTCGGCGACCACGATCTGCCGCGTCATCCCCTCGAGGCAGACGGTTTCCTGTCCATCGGCTGCATGCCGTGCACGGATCGCGTCGCTCCGGGTGAAGACCTACGCGCGGGCCGCTGGCGCGGACGCGAAAAAACGGAGTGCGGGATTCACCTGCCGGCCGGCCGCTGGAAGATGATCGGCATCGACTAAAAGCGCGCGGGCGGCTTGCGCGGGCGAAAATGCCGGCGCAGTCGCAAGCACGCCTCGTCGAGCACGGCGTCGCGCTTGCAAAAGCAGAACCGGGCAAAGTGGCCGGGGCCGTCCTCCTGATAGAAAGCCGACACCGGAACCGCGGCGACGCCGGCCTTGGCGGTGATGTGACGGCAGAATTCGGCGTCGTCGCCGTCGAAGCCGACGGAGCGGATATCGACGGTGAGAAAGTAGCTGCCTTCGCCCGCAAAAACCTCGAAGCCGGCGTCCTCGAGACCCCCGCGCAGACGGTCCCTTTTGCATTGCTGCTCGGACGCCAGATCCGAGAAGTACCTCGCGCTCTTGCCAAGGCCGAAAGCCGTCGCCCGCTGCAGGTTGGGCGGGGTCGTGAAGGTGACGAACTGGTGAGCTTTGGCGGCTGCCGTGAGAAGCGGCGGGCTGGCGGTGACATAGCCGACCTTCCAACCGGTGGCGGAAAACGTCTTGCCGGCCGAACCGATGCGCAGCGTCCGATCGCGCATGCCCGGAAGGGTCATCAGCGGGATATGCGCCCGACCATCGAAGACGAGGTGCTCGTAAACCTCGTCGCAAACGGCATAGGCGTCGAAGGTTTGCAAGAGCTGTCCAATGAACGCGAGTTCTTCAAATGTGAAAACCTTGCCGGACGGATTGTGCGGCGAATTGACGACAAGCAGCTTGGTCCGATCGGAAAACGCCGCTTTAAGCTCTTCCCGGGGAATATCCCAATGCGGTGGCGCCATGCGAACCAGCTTCGGCGTGCCGCCCGCGCGCCGAACCATCGGCAGATAGCTGTCGTAAAGCGGCTCGATCAGGACCACTTCGTCGCCCGGATTGACAAGGCCGAGGAAACAGTCCGCGAGCGCTTCCGTGGCCCCGGAGGTCACCATCACCTCGCTCCGCCAGTCCACATCGAGACCGTAGAAGCGCTTGTTGTGTTCGGCGACCGCCATGCGCAATTCCGGCAATCCCAGCATTGGCGGATACTGGTTGGGCCCGCTACTAACGGCATCGGCGGCGATCCGGCGGATGTCCTCCGGCCCTTCCTCATCGGGAAAACCCTGGCCGAGGTTGATGGCCTGATATTCTTCGGCGAGGGCGCTCATGATGGTAAAAATCGTCGTGCCGTAGGCGGAAAGAATAGCGTTTGTTGGCTTCATGACGTTGTCATCCTGCTCGGTGGAAGAATCGCGGGAACGTCTTGACGATCCCGTTGGGTCTCGGGCCGGCGGCACGGAAAGCTGATTGGATGCTGAGCAAATGCACAGATTCTGTGCACTTGGCGCATGACCTGACCTTGCTCGCCGAAGGAACGCGGCCATAAGTGCAGGTTAATCCTTTGCTTTCCAATTCTGTTGCGGAACTGGCATGAACCGTGCTTCTTGACAGGCGAGAATGAAACGAGTCGGAGGCGGCGCAAGCGCCGCCTTTGCGGCTCATGATGAGTACAACCAAGGGGCCGATGTGCATGAAGAAAATCGAGGCGATCATCAAGCCTTTCAAGCTGGATGAGGTCAAGGAAGCCCTTCACGAATTGGGCCTGCAAGGAATCACGGTGCTTGAGGCCAAAGGGTTTGGCCGTCAGAAGGGCCACACCGAGTTGTACCGAGGCGCGGAGTATGTCGTCGATTTCTTGCCGAAAGTGAAGATCGAGCTGGTTATCGAGGACGCCATGGTCGAGCGGGCAATCGAGGCGATCACGCAGGCGGCCAAGACCGGTCGGATCGGCGACGGCAAGATTTTCGTCACGACCGTCGAGGATGCCATTCGCGTTCGCACCGGCGAGCGGGGCAATGAAGCAATTTGAAAACCAGCCTAGGTCCGCCGAAGCAGATATCAAGAAAATTATCAATGTAATCTAAAGAGCACGAGGAACTGCGCACATGTCGCTGAACTGCAAAACTCCTGACGATGTCATGCGCGTCGTCAAGGAGCGGGAGATCAAGTATATCGACCTTCGGTTTACGGATCCGAGGGGGCGGTGGCAACATCTCACGATGACCGCGAACTACGTCGATGAAGACTCGTTCACCGATGGGATCATGTTCGACGGCTCGTCGATCGCCGGCTGGAAGGTCATCAATGAATCGGACATGGCGCTGATCCCTGATGCGACGACGGCGGTGATCGATCCGTTCGCGGCGCAAACGGCATTGATCTTGTTCTGTGACGTCATGGAGCCGTCGACGGGGCAGCCGTATAACCGCGATCCGCGCTCGCTGGCGAAAAAGGCGGAAGCATATCTCGGCTCGACCGGCATCGGCGATGCTGCGTACTTCGGCGCCGAGGCAGAGTTCTTCGTGTTCGATGACGTCCGCTTCGACGTCCAGATGAATAGCTGCTTTTACGAGTTCAGCTCCAACGAAGGTCCTTACGTCACGGGGCGAATTCTCGCCGAGGGCAACGCCGGTCACCGGCCGCCGGTCAAGGGCGGGTATTTTCCTGTGCCGCCAGTCGACTCGGCGATGGACCTGCGCGCTGAAATGGTGTCGGTGATGACGGAGATGGGCCTGAAGATGGATAAGCACCATCATGAGGTCGCTCCGAGCCAGCATGAACTCGGCTTGGTCTTCTCCTCGATGGTTTCAGCGGCAGATCAGGTGCAGATTTACAAGTACTGCGTTCACATGGTCGCGCAAACCTACGGCAAGACAGCGACCTTCATGCCGAAGCCGGTGGCGGGCGACAACGGCTCGGGCATGCACACGCACCAGTCGATCTGGAAGGACGGCAAACCTCTCTTCGCCGGCTCGGGGTACGCCGACCTTTCCGATACCGCGCTTTATTATATCGGCGGCATCATGAAGCACGCCCGCGCCGTCAATGCCTTCACCAATCCCTCGACGAACAGCTATAAGCGGCTGATTCCGGGATTCGAGGCGCCGGTGCTTCTCGCCTACTCGGCGCGCAATCGTTCGGCTTCCTGCCGCATCCCCCTCGCCACCAACCCCAAGGGCAAGCGCGTCGAGGTCCGCTTTCCCGACCCCACCGCCAATCCCTACCTTGGTTTCGCCGCCATGCTGATGGCCGGAATCGACGGCATTCAAAACAAGATCCATCCCGGCGACGCCATCGACAAAAATCTTTACGATCTACCGCCGGAGGAATTGAGCGGCATTCCAACGGTTTGCGGCTCGCTGAGGGAAGCTCTCGATACGTTGGACAGCGACCGCGATTTTCTGAAGAAGGGCGATGTCTTTACCGATGATCTGATCGACAGCTACATCCAGCTGAAGTGGGAAGAGGTTTACAACTTCGAGCATACGCCGCATCCGGTCGAGTGGCGGATGTACTACTCATCGTAAACCTATCTCAACCAAAAGTACGGCAGCAACCAGCCCCGCTGCGAGGCGGGGCGATTGCTCCATGATGACAACAGACTATTCCGGCAGCAGGAAGGATCCCCGCGTCTCAATCGATTTCACGATCAGCTCAACGGATTTGCTCGCCATCAACTCATTAATGGTGTTGAAGTTGAAGGCGCGCACATCGCTGTAGCTTGTCTCGTAAAGAATATCGAAAGGGAGTTGATAGCGCTCGAACAAGAGGTATGCGTATCTAAGAGCAAGTGTGCGAAGATTCTCGCGATCCACGCGATCGGCCGACCAACTCTCCAAAAGATCGAAATATTCCTCACGGGCATTGATGTCTATCGTGAAACCACGGCTGCGGAAATGCGTGTGCGAAACAACGGCGCAGGGAATGCCAAGAAGCTGCATTTCCATGCCGACGGTCGATGTATGAACCAGCCCAAGATCGGCGATACGATAGATCGACCAGCTATTGACCTTCTCATGCGGTTCGACAATCCGCACATTGTCGGGGAGGTTCGGAAACCGCTCCTTGATCAGTGACGCAAATGGCTGCCTGGTGCCGATAACGACTTCAGCCGGGTGGATTTTGACCACAAGCTGTTTCGTCGGACGGTCCGTAAACCACGCAATGGTGTCGAAGACCCATTCAACAGGATTGCGGAATGCGATTTCCCGCTGCGTGCTTGCCGCGTCCCAAAGCACATTGGTGTAGAGAACGAATGTCTGCTTGTCCGGATCGAGGCGCAGGCGCGCGCGCGTGTGCTCAAGATCTTCTTCGTCCCCGAAGTTGTAAATCAACCCATCTTGGCTGTGCGTCCGGCGTGAATCGAGATACCGCGTAATCCGTTCTTCTTGAAGCGGAGTCAGGGGAGTGTTCTTGACGCGATCCCACTCCTCCGATACGTCCCACCAATCGGCGCTCGTCGTCCAGTTGAACTTTTGCGTCAGACGCTTCTTGCCGGGTCCATAGGTCAGGACGTCGATCCCGGCGGCATTCAAGACGTCCCTTGCCGGTCCCCACGTGCAATAAATGCCGTGCGACATGATGACGCGATCGACACGCATGTCGACGAGCGCGTGCCCCGCCGCAGCGGAGAGCGCCGCCGCCTGCGACAACAGGGACTTGCGGGTTTCGACGTCCGGCAAGCCGGCAAGAACACCCACTTGATAATGCTTGAGCAAGGCGGCTTCGACGATGTCCGGATAGGCATCGGCCTGAAGAGGTTTCTTCTTCACGAGCCGCGACAAGGGGATGATTTCGAAGCCGAAACCCTGCAGAAAGTCCTGTCCGAACCCCCAGCACTTGGCGCAGAGGCGATCCCAGTCCGGTTCCTGCCCACGCTTTTTGTTTTCGCAAATAGGCAACAGCTTGTCGCAAACGACAAACCGGACGTGATGACCGCGTGCTTGCAGGGCAAGACCGAGAGCGGCTTCCGTGGCGACCTCCAAAGTGTGTCCGCCGAGCATGGTCAGAAAGACGATCTCCAGCGGCCGAACCTGGCTCTGGCCGATTTCATCGCGCCAAAGGAGTCTCGCGTATCC